>JBIKMR010000175.1:0-9116 GCA_044359155.1 Candidatus Hydrogenedentales bacterium
GGGGAACACGCCGAAATAGGCGACCACGACGCCCGCCGTTCCCAGGACGCTACACCCGGCCACGAGCAGTTGCAGGAGTTTGCGTTCGCTGGGTTTCAGGCCCGGAAAGATGAAGGCGCAGACCTGGTAGAGAATAAAGGGCAGGGAGGTAAGAAGGCCAAAGTAGACCCCCAGCTTGAACTTGACCATGAAGCCCTCAAGGGGATTCAGGGTGATCCATTCGGCAGTGGGTGCCGGCTTGCCGTCTGCGGCGGGGGCTGCCCCCATGCCGGTGGCATCTGTAATCCACTTGATCAACTCGCTTTGCGCGAGCGGATCGAGCGGGCGGGCTATCACGTAGAACAGGTAGTCCGACGCGGCATAGCAAATGAAGAAGGATACCAGCACGGCAATGCCGGAATAGATGATGCGGTCGCGCAGCTCACCGAGATGTTCGGTGAAACTCATGCGGAGTTCTTCGTCCTTGGTCACAGACAGCGACCTCGCTTTGGCTTACAGCGCGCCGTCGGACGAGGGAGAGTCGCCGAAGCTGTCGTTGTCGCCCGGTTCCCGGGTGGCCTTGGTGTTGCCCTCGACGCGTTCCTTGAGGAATTTGCCGGGCTTGAATACAACGACGCGCTTCTTGCGAATTGGGACAGCGTCCCCGGTGCGTGGATTGCGGCCCACGCGCGCGTCTCGGGTCTTGTGCTCAAACACGCCGAAGTTGCGAATCTCGAGCCTGTTGCCCTCGACCAGCGCGTCGGTGATGGTGTCGAGCGTTGCCTGCACCACATCGGACACCTCATTCTGGGTGTAGCCAAGCTTTTCGGCAACGTCGATAACCAACTCGCGTTTCGTCACGCATACGTCCTTTGCTGATGCCGCAGGTGCGGGCAGACTATCTGGCTGCGCCACCACCGGTAAGGTCTTGGAACGACTTGATCCACGGGTCGGCCATGCCGCCGGGATTGATGAAAATGAAGCCGCCGATGACTGCTGCCACGACAAGGATGATAACCAAGGTCTTGTTCTGGCCGAAATCGAAGCCGCCGCCGCCGCCGCGAACGGGCGGGCCTTGGCCCACGCCCGGCATAAGGAAGACCTTTTCGCCCATTTCCGCGCGGCGCTTCTTGTCCTCGATGGTGCCAAGCGTCTCGTTAATCGAGATAAAGGCACGGTGCCATTCCGTTTGCAGCTTTTTGATGGCCACTTCGGACTGGGAATAGATGGCTTCCAGGCTCGTTGCGCCGGACACGATGTTCATCGTGGCGCCGTCGATCTTGTAATCGTCGAGAAGATTTTCCTTCAGCACCTGGTGGGAGCGCGCAATCTTGCTCTTGATGCGCAGGAACTGGTTCTCGAGCTGCGCCTTGTTTGCGCCGGGGTTCGAGTAGGAGGTCATGATCTGGTTGAACAACAGCCAGTCGTTCATGAACTCACGACACAACTCGACCCTGCGATTAAGCGTATCGATAATCTTCTGCTGCTTCTTGTTGACACCCATGCCGCACCCCGCTTGCGAGTAGATTTTCGCCAGAAATGAACGGGCGTAGGTTAGCACACAGGGTGGGGCATGTCAAACGTTGGAATCGCGGTAAGTGGTCGGATTCTATACCGTTACAAGGCACGCGCTTCTGGCTTTTGCAACACCCGAGACAGATGTGAGGGATAGGAAAACTGCGCAGACTTAGGCGGGGTGGACGAAGTTCTTGATGAGCGTCTTGCCGTGCTCGGTGAGGATGCTCTCGGGGTGGAACTGCACGCCGTGAACGGGAAGCTCCTTGTGCTGCACAGCCATGATTTCGCCTGCCTCAGTCTCGGCGGTGATGTCGAGGCAGTCGGGGCAGGTGTCGCGCTTGATGATGAGGGAGTGGTATCGGGTGGCGGTGAAGGGGGAGGGCACACCGCTGAACAGGCCTACGCCAGTGTGGCGAATCTTGCTTACCTTACCGTGCATGATGTTGTCCGCGCGCACGATATCTCCGCCGAAGGCCTGACCGATGGACTGGTGCCCGAGGCACACGCCGAGAATGGGGAACTTGCCCGCGAGCTTCTCGATAACCTCGACGGAGATACCCGCCTCCGTGGGGGTGCAGGGGCCGGGGCTGATGACCACGTGGGTGGGGGCGAGCTCGGCGATGCCCTCGACGGTGATGGCGTCGTTGCGGAAGACGCGCACATCAGGATCAATCTCGCCGAAATATTGCACGAGGTTGTAGGTGAACGAGTCGTAGTTGTCGATAAGCACGATCATGCGTCGAGTCCTCCCTCGGCGAACTCGACCGCGCGGAAGAGCACGGTTGCCTTGTTCACGGTTTCGTCGTATTCCTTGTTGGGCTCGCTGTCGAACACGATACCTGCGCCTGCCTGGCAGTAGGCTGCGCCATCTTTCAGCACCATGGTGCGGATGAGAATGCAGGTGTCCATGTCGCCGGAGAAGCTGATGTAGCCGCAGCCGCCGGAATAGGGGCCACGCCGCTCGGGCTCCAACTCGTCGATGATTTCCATGGCGCGAATCTTTGGAGCGCCACTCACGGTGCCCATGGGGAAAGTGGCGGCCAGAGCATCGAAGGCGTCCAGTTCGGGCTTCATCTGCCCGGCCACTTCGCTCACGATGTGCATCACGTGGGAATAGCGCTCGATGACCATCAGCTTGCCGGGCACGGGGGCCACGGTGCCGGGGGCGCTGATGCGGCCAATGTCGTTGCGCCCAAGGTCCACCAGCATAATGTGCTCGGCGCGCTCCTTCTCGTCGGCCAGCAGGTCCTGCTCGAAGGCGAGGTCCTCTTCGTTGGTCTTGCCGCGCGGGCGCGTGCCCGCAATGGGGCGCACCATGGCGCGTCGACCCTTTACTTGTGTCATCACCTCGGGGCTCGAGCCTGCCAGCGAGAACTCGGGGAATTCCATGAGCAGCATGTACGGCGAAGGGTTGATGCAGCGCAACGCGCGGTAGAGCAGCAGGGGGGAGGCGCTGGTGGCACGGCGGAAACGTTGCGACAGGACCACCTGGAAGATGTCACCCGCGCGGATGTATTCCTTGGCCTGCTCAACGGCGGCGCAATAGCCTTCGCGGGTGAAGTTGGACTCGATGGGGGCGGAGGTATTCGATACGGAAAGTTCGGGCGCGTCAAGCGGGGCCCGCAGCTTGGCCTCAATGGCCTCAATCTTCAGGCAGCCCTCGGCGTAGGCCGCAGCCGCGTCGCCATTCACGTGGACGTTCGACACGATCTTGATGCGGTTCTTCACGTGGTCAAAGATCACCAGCGTGTCGGTAATCATGAAGTAGAGGTCGGGCAGGTTCAGGGTGTCGGGGTTGTTGTCGGGCAGCTTCTCGAAGAAGCGTACCTCGTCGTAAGACATGTAGCCCACCGCGCCGCCGTGGAACTCGGGAAGGCCATCGACTTCGGCAGGGCGATACGCCTTCATTAGCGCACGCAGGGCCTCTAGCGGCTGCTCGGTATCGTGCACTTCGGTCTTGCCGTGGCGAATGATCTCGACGCTGGTACCCTTCGAGCGGAAGATGATTGAGGGGTTCGCGCCGATGAAGCTGTATCGTCCGATGAAGGCGGCCAGCTCGACGCTTTCCAGCAGGAAGGCATATTGCTGACCGCGTGCTATCTTCATGTAGGCGCTTACGGGGGTTTCGAGATCTGCGACGATCTCCTTGTATACCGGTACCAGCACGCCGGGGGCGGCGAGTTGCTGGAAGTATTCTAGGTTGGGATGGGTCATCTAAAGATCTGGCTCCTATCCGCTGCGCGATCAGCGACCGATCTTGTTAACAAGTATGTAGTAATTCAGGTCTTCCAAGCTAAGCGGTTCGGGCAATTCCTGATTCTTCCAAGAGCGAGCAACCCCCCGAATGATTTCTTCCAGTCGTCCTGGATTCGCTGGTTTTTGCTCGTCCAAGATAATCTTCACGTATCCTTTGCTATCCAACTTTGCCCGCATCACCTTACCAATGGCATCGAATATTTCGTAAGGCTCGTCAACGTCATTTGGCTCAATTTCGAATTCCATGTCTTGTACAGAAAGACAAACCGTAAAGTCGTCTGGGCAATAGCAATATATCGGAGACGCAATTCCATTTGAATCTTTCAGGCAAGGATGGGCAAGTAGTTCCCGCTCACGACGTTCCTGTTCTTCCTTAGCTTGACGCCATCTGGAGAGGAAACTCATTCAGCCGCAATTCCATCGCCCGCCAGTGCCATCTCTCCATCAAAATCCACCGTGCGATAGAAGCAGCTGCTCTCGTTGGTGTGGCAGGTGGGGCCCACGGGTTCACACTGGAGCAGGAGCGCGTCGCCGTCACAGTCGATTCGGATTTCCTTTACGTGCAGCACATTGCCGGAAGTCTCGCCTTTGCGCCACAGCTTCTGGCGCGACCGCGACCAGAAGCAGGCGATGTGTTCGTCAAGGGTTATCTGCAAGGACTCGCGGTTCATGTAGCCAACCATGAGTACCTGACCGGTTTCATGGTGCTGGATAACCGCACAGAGCAAGCCAGCGGAATCGTATTTCAGTTGTTCGTCTAATGTTTTCATTTTTCTTTGCCACAGAGTTCACAGAGGACTCAGAGGGAATGCCCTAATGGGAGATGCGCTTCACTCCATCTATCAATCGCTGTTCGCCAAAGTTAATCAATAAACCTCGCTTTAGGCCAGTGGCCTTGAGGTAACTCAATACCTGCGCCGTATGCGCATCTGCCATCTTGGACAAGGACTTTAGCTCGACTACTACTTCATTCTCGACAAGGATATCCAAGCGTTGCGGGGATAGTTCGTATCCCTTGTAAGTGGTCTTGAGCATCGCTTGCCGTTGATGTTTAAGGCCGACCAATTCTAGCTCGATGCAGAGGGCGTCCTCATAAATTGACTCCAGCAAACCTGGACCGAGATGCCTATGTACCTCAATAGCGGCACCTATGATCCGCTCGGTAAGTGCATCCGCCACAGCGCTTCCCCTTCTTTCCCCTCTATGCTCTCCGTGCCCTCTGTGGCTAATTCCTCACCGGTACCCCGTGTTCGGCCAGATACTCCCGTGCCTGCTGTATGGTGTATTCCTGAAAGTGGAAGATGCTGGCGGCCAAGGCGGCGTCGGCACCGCCTTCTTGCAGGGCTGCGCGCAGGTGGTCGAGGTTGCCTGCGCCGCCGCTGGCGATTACGGGGACCGACACGGCATCGGCCACCTTGCGGGTGAGCGCGATGTCGTATCCTTGCTTGGTGCCGTCGGCGTCCATGCAGGTGAGCAGGATTTCGCCCGCGCCGCGCTCTGCGGCTTCGATTGCCCATGCCACGGGTTCCAGCGGGGTGGCCTTGCCACCGTCGCGCCCGCCGTGGCTCTTCACAATATAGCTGCCGTCTTCCTGCTTCTTCGCGTCTATCGCCACCACGATGCACTGCGCGCCAAAGCGGTTCGAGGCCTCGGTGATGAAGGCGGGATTCTGGATGGCAGGAGTATTAATGGAGACCTTGTCGGCCCCGGCGTTGAGCAGGTTGCGGATGTCGTCGATAGTGCGGATGCCGCCGCCCACGCAGAGCGGCATGAACACCTGCTCGGAAGTGCGGCGCACCACGTCGAGCATGGTCTGTCGGTTGTCGGTCGATGCCTGGATATCGAGGAAGACCAGCTCGTCCGCGCCTTCGTCGTCGTAACGGCGTGCAATCTCAACCGGGTCACCCGCGTCGCGCAGGCCCAGAAAGTTGACGCCTTTCACCACGCGGCCATTGGCCACGTCGAGGCAGGGTACGATTCGTTTGGTCAGCATGTTTGGTTGGTTCTCATGATGCACCCCATTGGGATGCATACCCCGGCTGGTCAAGGCTCTCGATATTCAGGCTGCGGCTAAAAGAAAGACCAGCGTTTCTTTGGGGCTTCGCCGGGGTCATCGCTATCGGGCAGCGGCGCTTCCTCAATAACGGCTTCTTCCCGAATAGGCGCCGGGGCCAGTTCTTCAAACTGATGCTCAGGTTCTACCGGTTCGTCGTCGTCTGGCAAAGGCGTGAGCGCAGGGACGGTGTCTTCTGCTTCTTCTTCTGTATAGGCAAAGGCGAAGGGGTCTTCCGCTTCTGCAGGAGTCAGCGTCGCGCTGTACTCCGCTTCTTCAACTAGCTCGGATTCCACCTCGTCCTCAACTTCCTCGACCTCTGCCTGCTCAATAGCTTGAGCAAATACGGGGGCCGTCTCCTCCTCCGCTTCTTCTTCCACTTCCACGGGAAGTTCCTGCTCACTCAGGGGCGGCAAGGAATATCCGTCGCTTTCAAACGTGGCACCCGTGTCTGAAGGCACGGGATTGATTGGGGGGAGCGCGCCGGAATCAAGCGAGTCGAGGGACTCAATCTCTTCCTGCTCGTCGTCCAGCAGGGCCACAACGTCCTCGTCCTCATCCTCGAAACGCAGCGGCTCGGGCCGCTCGGGCAGGGCGTCCATCTCAATCGCTGTGGCAGTCGCGGTGGCAGCCGAGGCGGTAATGCCAGCAGTCAACACCGCCACATCTTCCGCTGCCAGTCGTGCGCGCAGTTGCTGCGCGTTGGACAGTACCTCGCGGGCCACCAGCTTCGAGTCTACCTTGATACCATCCACGATGACTTCAATGTCGGCGAGGTTTTCAAGGCCGAGCAGCTTCAGCGTGGTGTCGGCGATGTGCTGGGTGACCAGGTCCACATGCTGGCGCACGTCGAGCGAGGCCTGCTGGCGGAGAGAAATATGTGCGATGATGCGGGCCTTGTGGCGTCCCTTGGTGGGCTTCAGCTCCAGCTTCACCTTGCGAACCTCGGGCATCTTGCGAAGCACGCGCATCAGCGCGGGACGCAGGGCTTCCAACTGCACGGCCACTTGCCCGTGTTCCGTGGCTATGACCACACTGCGACGCAGCGAGCGATTAGGCAGGCTGGGCAAAAAGGCGATGAGGCCTACGACAATCAGCACGGCGCAAACCATCACCTGAATGAGCAGGGGCTGCACCATGTCGTTCTGCATCAGCTCGCCGTAATACCGCACCACGTATTCATTGATCGGCGCAACGCCCAGATACCATGCCAAAAGCAGCGCGCCTTGCACCAGCACCAGCACGCTGCAGACCTTCATGAGTAACAGCTTCATGATTCGTTTACTCCCAACCGCGCATTGCGTGCGCGCAATAACAACCAAGCGCAATGTGCGCGTAGATTAGACTGTCCATCCCTTCGGCAGGTTGACCCGCGTGAAGAAAACATCGACCCGGTTTACGGGCAGGCCCGAGTCCGCAAGCGCCGCGCGTATGTTCGCGGCCACCTCGACGGCAGGGAATCCGCCTGCCAGCCGAAGGCGCACACGTATGCGAATGCCACGCTTCGAGCGGTTGATGCGCAAGCCTGCCCCGCGATTGAACCAGCCGCGCCAGCCACCATCCAGCCCCACAACGCCCGGCACCCCGAGTATGGTATCGAGGATATGGACATTTTCCGCACGGCGTTGCGCCTTGGCGCTTGGCGGGGCGGGGGTGGTGTATTCGTTTGAACTCATGCTGAATCCTGCGTGCTGGGTCAACCGCCGGAGAGTCTAGCAGGAAATACGGTGCGCGTCCATGCGGGCACGCATCGGCAGTGTTGCAGGAAGCCTAATCCTTCTTGCCGCGCTTCTTGGGCTTGGCGGATTTTTCTTCCTTTGCTGGCTTGGTTTCCTTTGCTGGGCTGGCCTGCTCGGGCTGTTGCTGCTGCTGTGGGGCGGAGGCCGAGCCACTGCCCGGCTGGTCGTTCATCTGCTGGTAACGACCGAATGAGTTTCGGAAATCGATGGGCTGGGTTTGTGCGTCTTCCGGGTTGGGCAGGTCGGCCTCATTGTCGGGGCCAGTTTGCTGCGGGGCGGATATCCAGGCCTTGTCGGGATCGAGCCCAAAATACTGCACGGCCTCGCGGGTGACGTCTTGCGCGTAAATGGGGCTGCTCATGGCGTGGACTTCCACACGCCCGAATTGTTCCTTCGGCAACTCATTAGGACTGATGACGCGAACGCGGAAGGTGCCTTCCTCCTTGGGCAGGTACTTGAACTTATGCAAAAAGGAATCGCTCTCGATGACCTTGGTGAAAAGGGGATAGCCATTGAGCAGCACTTGCAGCTTTTTCCCCTGTGCATCGCGCACCCCTACCTCGAAGCCGCTTTCCACATTCACCGGCACAATGCCGCCCATGCCAATCTCGACCTTGCCATCCCCGGCAATGTCGGCGCGGAAGAGCAGCTGCGGGCCCTCGGCGGAGGAAGACACGTAGGTGCGCCCAAGGCGCAGACCCTCGAGCAGGCCCGCCAGCGATTTCTCGCGGGCGTAGATATAGGTGATGGGCGCGCCCATGGGCACCTTGGCGCTGGCGGTCCCTGTTCCAGCTATGGCCCCTGCCATCAGGCCGCGCACCAACTCGTAGTCCCAGAACATCGAAGCTTGGGCGTTGCCGCCTATGGTGTCGAAATCGGAGGCTGCAGCCGCTGCGGCAATAGAGTAGACAAGACGGCGCTCGTCGCGCTTGCGCAGTTCTTCGGGCAGCATGGCAAGAGACAGCGGGGGCAGTTCATTCCACCCGCCGTACCACACCTGCACCGCGTTCATGTAGGAGAGGCCCCACTTCCACGGGGAGGAGCTAAGGCAGGGGTGCGCAATGGCCACCACGCCGCCCTGCGCCTGCACACGGATGCATTCGGCTTGGGCCATAGAGACCGTGCCGGGAGGGTCGGGCACGGTGCGGGGGGCGTACATCAATGCGTAGCCCCGCTCGTCGTTGCCCCATTCCATCGCGGGGATAAGCACGACCTTGCTGGATTTGTAATCGGGGTCAAGTGTGGAGTTGAGATGGTTGCGGTCGGCAATCGCAAGGAAATCCATATTCTCCTTTTCCGCGCGACTGATCAGCTTGCCCACACTTTCTGAACCCAAGCCCAGGTTGCTGCGAGCGAAGAGTTCTCCCTTGTACCAGCGGGCTTCGCTACCCAGCACGGGAGCGGGATATTCGAGCAGGCCGCGTCCCGGAATGCTGGAGCCATCTTTGGGATCGGTGCCTGCGGCAAGCTCGACGCGGTCAATGGCAAGGTCGCCGTCGAAGTCGAAATCGCGCAGCCCGAGGGTCTGTCCGCCCCACTCGATAAGGTTCACTGGTAGGAATGCATTTGCG
>JBIKMR010000176.1:0-9114 GCA_044359155.1 Candidatus Hydrogenedentales bacterium
GCAGACACGCTCACCAACTTGCCTACACCCGTAGGCTTTACCATTTCCGGCACCGGCCTGCCCGATGGGCGCATCGCCATTTACAATGGAGATGGCGTGTATTACCAGTCTTCCGTGGGGGCGGACGCGTTCAACCTGGTGGCCAGTGGTTATGAGGGCGACCCTTCCTTCATCACGGTATCGCCCAGCGGCGACACGCTTTTGCTCGGCGCGGGTGGCTTTGGCCAGCCCTACACCGGCAACCTCTATTCCGTGGATGCAGACTCGCCGCAGAACTACACGCCCGCATCGATAGAGACGAACACGCCGCACTATGCGGCGGTCTACCTCACGGCCAATCTGGTGCTGATTGACTCGGGCGATTTTGTAGACAGTGCCCTCTCGATCATCGACCTGAACGCCAAGTCTGCCGCGCCGGTGACAGTGTTGCGGAAGCCCGCTGGCGACAAGCAGGTGGTGTTGGACCCCAAGCCGGGGTACTCCGCCAGCCTTGCCTTCGACAGCGCGAGCGGCAAGGTCTACGCCATGGACGCTGCCGCGCGCGAGCTGCGCTCCTTCTCCGACACTGACCTCATCAACGCATTCACCGGCAGCACACTGCTCGATTGGTCCACGGATGGCACGCTGATTGGTGCAGCGGGTGATTATGTGGGCGGTGGCGCGGCGGGCATCACCTCGCAGGGGTGGCTGGTTCTCGGCGGCAGCCTTGGCTTCACCGGCCCCGGCATGGTGCAGGTGGTGAACCCGAACACGGGCGCCATCATCAACGAAGTAGACCCCGTCGGTGACGACGGCTACACGCAGGTGATCGTGAACCCCTTCACCGGCGACGCCGTAGTACAGCAAAGCGGGCAGAATTTCCTGATTGAGGAAACCGAACTGATCACCCCGCCCGTGCAGCCGCAACTCCCCGTGGCTGGCCTGCCGGGATTGCTTGCGCTGGGCGCGCTGATGGCTGTCGTTGCGCGGCGGGCCGTGCGCAAGTAGCACTACCAGATTCAAAGAAAAGCCCGGAGCGCGAAAGCGCTCCGGGCTTTTGTATTCATTTCATCATTCCTGCGTGAAGAAGGTTAACTACCCCTTCTTCTCCGCCCTGTCTCCCGGCACTGCGACCGGGTTGATGGGGTTCTCTCCCCATGCCAGCGTGGCGGGTTGCAGGTTCAGGTCGGAGGCCATCATCTCGTCCCAAGTTACCGTCGTTCCGGTGTAGGCGGAGATGCGCGCCATGATGGCCATCATCGTGCTCTTGCACATGTAGTCGTCCACCTTGGGGGTGTTGTTGCGGATGCAGGCGAAAAACTCGTTGTGCTCGTTCTGGTACATGTTGTCGTCGGCGGCCTTCTCGTGCTGCCAGGTGGTTCCGTCGTGGAACTTGATGGTGTGCTCTTGCAGCGTGGCCACGCCCTTGGTACCGATGATGTGGTCGTTCACATAGGTGCTCGACCCTTCCCACTGGCGACAGGAACTGAAGCAGCGCAGGCCGGTCTCCCATTCGTAGCAGGTGTTGAAGTGGTCGTAGATGTTGCCGTAGTCCGGGTCGGTGCGCTGGGAGCGACCGCCGCTGGCCGTGGCCTTCACGGGGTATACATCGCCCATGGCCCAGGCAATCTTGTCCAGGCTGTGGATGTGCTGCTCGTTGTTGTGGTCGCCGGAAAGCCAGTCGTAGTACAACCAGTTGCGGACCTGAAACTCCATGTCGGTCCAGTCTTTACGGCGACGTTTCAACCACAGGCCGCCGGTGTTGTACCAGGTTTCCATGGCGAGGATGTCACCCACTTCGCCATCCTGAATGCGCTTGATGATGTCTCGCTTCGAGTTCTCGTAGCGGTAGCACAGGCCAGACACAATGGTCAGTCCCTTCTGCTTCGCCATCTCGCAGGTCTCCATCACATGGCGCACGCCCACGGGGTCCACGGCGATGGGCTTTTCGCAGAACACATGCTTGCCCGCCTCGATGCAGGCGCGCAGGTGGGCCGGGCGAAACGCGGGCGGGGTGGCCAGCACGATCACGTCGCACGCAGCGATGACGCCCTTGTAGTTGTCGAAGCCGTCGAACTTCTGCACTTCGTCCACGGCCATGCGATCCTGCACGCCGGACCCTTCGGTGTTGAGGCGCTTCAGCGCATCATCCACCTGGTCCATGAAGGTGTCGCCCATGGCAACGAGCCGGGTGTTGGGGTCCGCCAGCAGGGCTTCACGCACCGCGCCCGTGCCGCGCCCGCCGCAGCCAATCAGGCCCACCTTCAGCGTGTCGCCATTGGGCTGCGCGCCCGTGGCCTTGGCAAAGCCCACCACCGCCGCGCCCAAGGCTGCGGTGCTGGTGGTCTTCATGAAGTCGCGGCGGGTGCCGCCGGTGGTCTCACTCATCCTGGTTCTCCTGATTAGGGCGCGCCCCGCGCTCTGGAGTGCGGAGGCTTGCCTCAGCTTTCAAGTAGGAGGCTTGCCTCCGTCATATTCAACAAAGTACTTGCAGTTCATCCAAGTCATGACGACGGCAAGCCGTCTAGGTAAAAGCTGAGGCAAGCCTCAGCACTCCAAAGAGGCTGTGCCTCATTCATCTAATCGGTGCGGCCAGTGCCTCAGCCATTCTCGCCACCGCCGCCGCTAGTTCCTCATCGCTCAACGATGCGCCCATGCGGGCCACGCCTGCCGCCCCCATCACCGCGCCGAAGTGCGCGGCCACAGGGACGGGGTGGCCATTGAGCATACCAAAGAGGAAACCCGCCGCCCAGAGGTCACCTGCTCCGGTGGTGTCCACCACTTGGGATACAGACACGGCGGGGGCGATATGGGTTTCTCCATCGTGCAGAATCATGGCGCCGTCGCCGCCGAGCGTAATCGCCACGGTGCGGCAATAGCGTCCCATTTCGATGAGGGCGGCGGCCAGGTCTTCGGTGCCTGCAAAGGCTCGGGCCTCGTCCTCGTTGGCAAAGACCATATCCACGTGCGCTTCGAGAATTCCCGGTAGGGAATCGCGGGCTGCGTTGACCACTTCAAAGCTGCCCAGCGAAAGGCTCACCGTGGTGCCCGCCGCTTTCGTGGCATTCAGCACGGATGTCATCAGGTCGGGGTTGAAGAGCAGGTAGCCCTCGATATGCGCGTGGGCTTGGCCCTCGAAATCGGCAGGGCTCACCTCGTGCGGATGCAGCGTGGCTGCCGCGCCGAGGAAGGTGCGCATGGTGCGCTGCGAGTCTGGCGTCACCAGACTCAGGCAGAGCGCGGTGGGGTGGTCATCGGCGTGCTTAAAGCGGGATACGTCTCCCCCACGCCGCGCGAATTCTGCATGGTAGCCGCTGCCGTGTTCATCGCGTCCCAGCTTTCCGAGGAAGGCGCTGGGCATCTGCAACTGGGCCAAGGCGAAGAGGGTGTTGGCGGCAGAGCCGCCGGGGGCTATCTGTGGTTGCTCCGGCAGGCGCGACACGTGGCCCTTCATGGCCTCGTGGTCCACCAGTTCCATGCCGCCCTTCTCGCCGCCCACGTGTTCGAGGTGCGCTTCGGCAACGTTCGCCAGCAAATCCACAATCGGCGAACCCACGCCGATGACTTTCACAGGGTCTTCAGAAATCATGTCAACTCCCAAATACACCACCGGCGTCCCGCCGGTGATTCGATCTCTTGTAGGACTTCAAATCCCCGGCGGGACGCCGGTGGCAAAAACTAAACTATCCGCGTTCTAAAATCATCCGCTTGATCTCGCGCTTGAGAATCTTGCCGGTGGCGGTCTTGGGAAGCTCTGCCATTATTTCAATGTCCTTGGGCCACTTGTATTTCGCCAAGTGCTCCTCGACATAGCTCTGGATTTCTTCCGGCGTGATGGTCTCGCCCGCACGCGGTGCGATAACGTAACGCACTTCTTCGCCACGGATGTCGTCGGGGATTCCGATGACGGCACATTCGGCGATCTTCGGGTGCTTGTAGAGCGCCTGTTCGATCTCGCTCGGGTAGATGTTCATTCCGCCGCGAATGATGATCTCCTTCTTGCGATCCACGATGAAGTAGAAGCCGTCTTCGTCCACCCTGCCGAGGTCGCCCGAGTGGAACCAACCGTTTACGATGGCTTCGCGCGTGGCCTCGGGCTTGTTGAAGTAGCCCTTCATGATGTTGTGCCCGCGAATGACCACCTCGCCCACTTCGTCTACCTCGGCCATGGTGCCGTCTTCGCGCATGATGGCCATCTCGACGCCCCAGATGGGCTTGCCAATCGAGCCGACTTTCAGCTCCATGCCTTGCAGGGTGAAGGAGGCCACCGGGCTGGTTTCGCTCAGGCCGTAGCCTTCCTGAATGGTGATGCCGAAACGCTCCTTGAAGCGGCGGTGGGTCTCGTCGGGCAGGGCCGCGCCGCCAGAAGCCGCCACCTGGATGCTGGACAGGTCGTACTTGTCGCAGTCCGGATAGTTGAGCAGGAACGCGTACATGGTTGGCACCAAGGCGATCAGCTTCACCTTGTCGCGCTGGATGACCTCGAGTACCTTTTCGGTTTCAAAGCGCGGCACCAGGGTCATGGTGCCTCCGGAAATAACGCAGGCGTTCATTAAGCAGGTCTGGGCGTAAGAATGGAAGAGCGGCAGCGTGACCAGGCAGACGTCGCCAGGGGTTACCTTGTTGATCTCTTTCGCCGCGAAGTACGCGTTGAAGAAGAGATTGAAGTGCGTCAGCTCTGCGCCCTTGGGCGCGCCGGTGGTACCGCTGGTGTAGAGCAACACGGCGGAGTCGTCGGGCATCGTTTGCACCGTGTCGAACTCGTCGCTCGACTGCATCATCAGGTGCATGAAATTCTCGCCCACTTCCGGCGCATCCATCCAGTCCGCTGGGCCGCACTGAATCAGGCTATGGCAGGACTCGCAGCGGTTGAACGCCTTCACCGCTTGTTCCTGGAACATGGTGAAGGAGAAGAGCGCCACGGCTTCCGAGTCGGAAAGGTAGTGCTCGATTTCGTCCGCCGTGAACAGCACGTTCACGGGCACCACGGTTGCGCCCGTGTGCAGGATGCCGTAGTAGATGATGGGGAAGTGCGGCGTGTTCGCCAGCATCATGGCGACCTTGTCACCCTTGCCAATGCCCTTGGCGGTGAGCGCGTTCGCCACGCGGCGCGCGGCGCTGGCCACCTCGGCATAGGTCATCTTGCGCTGGTCCAGGATAACGGCCAGCGTATCCGGGTGCTCTTTCGCGGTCACGTTCAAAAAATGCGCCAAGTTCAGCATGACGAGTTTTCCCTCCTCGTGTAGAAACAGCGAACGCGCCGTGCGAGGCGCGTTCGGTAATGCCCAGTTATTCTTTCCAGGCGGACTCTTGGGCCGCCACTTCCTTCATGCGCTTGTAACGGCGGATGTCCGCCTCCACCCCGTCCTTGTGGATGGTGAACATGGTCGTAAGGTTGGTGATCTCAAAGACTTCGAGGATCATGTCGGACACGCCACAAAGTCGCAGGTCACCACCCACCTGCTCGATGGCCTTGCGTATGCGCAGCAACTCACTGATCACGCTGCTCGACAGGTAATCCACATGCTCGAAGTTTAACAGCAACACCAGCTTCTGGTGCTTCTGAACATAGTTGATCACATCTTCCGCAAACACGGAAACGTTGATGGGGTTGATCACCTTGCTGGATTGTATGGTGCCGATGTGCAACTCTTCGCGCACATCAAAATGAACCAGGGACTTCACCGGTTCAGACATGGTCTATTCTCTCCGCTGATTAGGCTACCCAACGAAAGGTCATCTCGAAGCATTTGGCTTCCGCATCGAAACGCACTTCGTCTACAAAGTGCTTGATTAGGCATATGCCGCGCCCTCCGGGCTGGTCGGCTGAGGGCAGGGCAATGTCTTCCGGACGGAATCCCTTACCCTCGTCGCACACCCGCACGCGACACTGGTTGTGTTCTCGTACAATTTCCACCCGCACCTGGCGCGTGTCGTCACATTCATTACCGTGGCGGACGGCATTCACCAGCGCCTCCTCCAGGCAGAGGCGGGCACAGGCTTCCTTGTCCTTGGGGATGCAGCCCTGCTTGACGAGAACGCCAAGGGCCTCATCCAAGGTATGCATCATAGCCTCAAAATTGCTCTGGAAGGCCGCTTTATATACGACTTCTGCCACGCGCCCAATATCCTCCACGCGGCAGGATAGCATAGGTTTGCACGAATGACAAAGCGCGCCACGGCAAGCACTTGGGGGTGAAGTAACAGACAATAATTCTCAGAGCAACTTCAAGAACTCTTCGTCAGACAGGCCCGCTTGCTTCAAGATAGCGGTCGTCATTGGCCTGGGCAAATCCTTGCTATGCATGGGAACAACCACCATCTTCCCTTCGGATGCTTGAAGGTCAGGTGTGAGCCTACTTGACGAAGCTCATGAAAACCCGCGCGCTTGAGAACGGCTGCCATTTCCCTAGCCTTGACGACTGGAAGGGAACTCATGCCACCGCTTGGGGGTGTACGCGAAGTATGACACTGGCTTCATGCGGAACGGGCTCGATAGGAACCAGCTCGCCACATAGCGCAAGCGATTCGACCCAGACCTGAATTGCCTCTTCCGCCATTGCAAAGGCATGATCATAGTCATCACCGAATGTATAGCATCCGGGCAGTGCAGGCACTGAAACCATAAATCCTCCTTCATCCATCGGCTCGAGGCGGATGGTGTAATAGAGGGCTTTCATGTCACGTACCTCCTGACGATTATGCTTCATTGTAACATAGCTTTTCCCATGCGCGGCAACGCAAGCGCACAGCAAAAGAGAAACGGCGGAGCCGGTTGCCCGACTCCGCCGTTCGTGTATCTATCTGGGGACTACTTCAGGAACGCGGTCAACTGGGCAACGGACCAGTCACCATCAAGCTCAGAAACCATGCGGATTTCTTCCACCGAGTTGGTGAAGGCTTCTGCGCCTGGGGCCACATCCGGGGGAAGTCCGCCTGCCAGCGCGCTAAGGGGCATCACCACGTCGGTCAGCAGGGCGCTCTTGAGCACCAGCGCCTGATAGCGCGGCGTGTCGGCTTTGAACGGCTGCGACATGCCCTCGTAGACCTTGCTCGAACCACCGGTCTTCTGCTGGTCGATGATCTTCTTCATGCCTTCCACGTTGTTGCTAACGAGCAACATGCCGCCGGGGGTGGCCATGGAAAGGGGAACCGGGATTGGAGCGGCAATCGCCTTGATCTCGACTTCGTTGTAGGTCTCGGCAGGCATAGCCGGCACGAGCATGTTGATCAGGCCCACGGCCTGTTCCGGCTCGTTCAGCGCAATCATCAGGTAGGCCGCCGGGAAGTCGTTCTCGACTGCGGCAATGCCCAAGGTAATCTCATCACCCAGCAGGTTCATCGCCGGGATGGCATAGACAGCGGCTTCCTGTCCGCTGGCTTGCAGCGCGGGGATCACCTGGTCGGTCAAGAGCTTCTTGGTCTGCTCGTTCAAGCGAAAGCTCAACAGCGCGAGAATGTTCTCGGGCAGATAGGGGGCGAGCGCAAGCTTCTGTGCGCCACCGTAGGTGGTCAGGTAGGCCGGATACTTCGAGGTGTCCACGCGCATCTTCAGGTCGGCGCGCTTCTCGTCCAGGCTCAGGGTAATCAGCAGCGGGTCGTTGCCCACCGGCGTTGCGAAGGCGGTCTTGAAGTTGGCGGCCAGCGCAGCCACGGTTGCCTTGCCAGACTCGTCGCCCTGGATAAGGCCCGACATCTCTTCAAGCACCGGGGCCAGGGTCACCACGTCAACCAGCGCCACGATCTCGTTCGGTCCAGCAGTAACCTCTTCGCTGCCATAGCGCACGCTGCGCTCGTGGTCGAACTGCTCTGCTGTCGCCAGCACAAGATCCTTGGTTCCAAGCACAAGCTTGTCGTGGGCCTGGAAGTGGGCATAGTCCCCAGCCACCGAAACCTTATGGCCGCCCTTTTCCACTTCCTCAGAAGCGGGCTTCTCGGGCATTTTGTCGCCCAGTTCCTTGACGAAGGCTTCTGCCTTGGCGGCATCGCTCACGCCAACCAGCACGGCCCACGCCGGAGCGTCGGCTTCGAAGTCGCCCGAGACTTCCATCTCGGCAGCGGCGGCATCGCCTGCGTCTTCGGCCTTCGCTTCGCCGCCGTCGTCGCCCTTCTGGGCGGCGCGCAGGGAATCCACGGTCTTGCTCAGGTCAAGGAACAGGGCGATGGGCTGGGCCGGGTCCAGACCCTTGGCGGTGGCCACTTCAGGAATCGAGGTCGCCCCCGTCGCGTTCGCATCGGCGGAAAGGTCGGCCACGATTTTGGCCAGCTCGGCGTCAATGTCCACGCCCACGGCTACCTTCTTCGCCAATGCCACGTATTCATCGAGCGACTCAGACAGCGCGGGCAGGGCCAGCGACACGTGCGTGCCCTTGGGGGCCAGCGACAAGGCTTTAGCCGTGGCAGGCGGGGCGGCGTGTGCGCCCAACGCCAAGGCGGTAGCCAGCGTCAGCGCAACAGCGCGGTAGGTGCTCCAATTACAAATCATTCTCTTGCTCCTCATTCAATCACTTTGGTTAGTGGATGGCACAAATTGGCACAACGGGTTGGACCCCGGCTTCTGCACCCAAGTTTCACGACTTGGGTTCGTAGTCCGGGCACTTGATAGCGTTGGGACGCTGACGACGATAGCATATATTCGGGTGATCATTCTTGCAGTTGTCGCATAGAAACTCGGTGGGGCAGCGCACCCGGAGCCACCACTGCCGCAGGCCGTCCAGCCTTCCCGGTTCAACGGGCTTCTTCATCTCCCAAACCTCGCTCGATAGGCCAAGGGCGTCATGCCCTCGTGCCGCTTGAATACCTTGGTGAAGTAACTCTGGTCGCCAATCCCCACCTTCCGCCCAATTTCCGTGGCGCTCAGCTTAGTTTTACGCAGCATACGCTTCGCCTCCTCCACCCGCAGCCTGCCCACATATTCAGAAAAGCTCACCCCAAACTTGCGCTGCAAGCGATGCGTTATCGCGCTGGGGGTCTCCCCCAATTCACGGGCAATCTCGTTCAAAGTCACGCGCTGATGCACGCGCCCGGCCAGAGCCGCGTCCAGCGCGGCATACCGCGCCATGGGTGTACTGCCTGAAGAGAGCGTATGCAATGAACGCAACGCTTGCATAACGATACGGACCGACTCTTTGGGGG
>JBIKMR010000177.1:0-9103 GCA_044359155.1 Candidatus Hydrogenedentales bacterium
TCGGGACAATGTGCTCTTCCTGACCTTCGAGGAGATGAGTGCCGACCTGCCCGGAGCAGTGAATCGGATTGCATTGCTGATGGGAGTGTCACTGACGCCGGAGCAGCGGGAACTGGTGCTTGAGAAAAGCACGTTCGCCTACATGCGGGCGATTGATCACAAGTTCTACCCCGGATTGGTCAGTCCCTTTGGCCTGCCCGATGGGAAGATGATGCGCGAGGGAAAGAGCAAGGCGGCGAAGGTGTTGTTGACTGCGGAACAGCAGGCTCGGGTGGATGAATGTTGTCGCGCGGAGCTGAAGAAGCTGGGCTGCGACTTTCCTCATGACGAGGTGTTTGCGCGGTGACGCGCTAAAAGCTATACGTGTACTGCACCGTCACGGAGTTTTCATCGAAGCCGATGCGGGTGCCTCGGCCTATCAGTGAGAAGAAATCGCCCTTGCCGTTTTCGGTGCGTTCTTCGGGAATCAGGTGCGCGAGGGCGACGTGGAAGGAATGCTTCTCGTTCATGCGCCATGTGCCGCCCAAGGCTATCGACGTTTCGGAGATGCCGGGCGTGGTTGCGTTGGCAAACACGGCGTCGTCGCGTATGGCGGATTCGCCGTGCGACACGCCGCCGCGCACGCTCCAGCGTGGGGTGATGTCCCAATTGAGGCCCAGCTTCACGATGTGTTGATCGCGCCAGGCCAAGCCGCCGTTCACGGTCTTGTTGCCGAGTTGGTCCACCTGCTGCCAATCGATCCACTTGTAGTCTAGCAGCACTTCGAGGCCATCGCGCAGTTCGAGAGCGATGCCTGCCCGTACTTTTTGTGGCAGGTCAAAGCTGGAGGTAAGCAGCTCGGCGTATTTCTCGTAGTCGCCCATGGCCACCTTCGAGTGATAGGCCGCACCAAGGCGCAGGCGGCCTGCCTGCTTGTGGATTCCCACCACGTATCCGGCGCCAATCTCGAAGTCAGATGCGTTGTCGGCTTTGGCTTCTTGAAAGCGCAGGCTGACGCTGTCGGTCTGGAAGCGTGTGGCAGCCAGCACCACGCCACCGCCCAAGGCCCAGCCTCGCCCAAGGGGGTGGGCATACATCAGAGGAAACTGCACCACCGAATAGTCCGAACGGCGGTCGCCGTTGGTGAAGAGTGTCAAGGTGGTGCGGGGTTTGGGATACTCCACCCGGTTCCCCTGTGTGCCGAATCCGCCCACACCCAACACGCCGCCTCCCGCAGGATGCAGGTAGGCCCCTGCGGGGATGAGGACATAGTTGGTATCTGTCATGCGACCCGCGCCTACATTCACCGCCAACGGCAAGCCATGCGGTTCCAGCATGGTTCCCATCCGCAGGAATTCCTGTGACAGGTCCAGGCGCTGGCCGAGTTCCACCAACGCTGCCGGGTTCACGGTTATCCACGTCGCGTCGTGGGCGTGGGCCGCGCCCGCGCCGCCCAGTCCCTTCTGCACTGCGCCGAGCGCAAACAGTTCGTTGCCGTCTGCCGCATGGGCCAGCGGCGCAAGCAGGAGGAAGGCGGCCACGATGGGGTGGCGTAGTAGCGTTGTGATAGTTCGAGGGGGTACCATCGCTGCATCATGCCAAACTTGGGTAACAAATTGCGCCATGCTTGAACCTGCCCCACCATCGCCGCCGACAGCAGTCCGTGAGATGCCCGAACACGACCGGCCCCGCGAGCGCCTCGAACAAGTCGGGGCGGGGGCGTTGCGCGATGCCGAGTTGATCGCGGTGCTGTTTCGCACGGGCACGCGCGAAGAGGGGGCAGTGGCCCTGGCCGAGCGGCTGTTGCGGCACTTCGACGGCAAGCTGCACAAGGTGGCGCAGGCGTCGGTGGACGAACTACAGCAGGTGCGCGGGGTGGGGCGGGTAAAGGCCATCGAGATCAAGGCTGCGCTCGAACTGGGGCGGAGGGCCATCAGCTACGCGCGCGAGCCCATCCCCAAGGTTAAGGACTCGGGCCATGCCGCCGCGCTTTTCGCCCCGCGCTTTCAGGCCTGCGAGACTGAGAACTTCAAGGTGATGCTGCTCAATATTAAGAACGAGGTATTGAAGATTGTGGACGTGTCATCGGGTACGGTGGACGCGACCATGGCCGCGCCGCTGGATGTGTTCCGGCAAGCCGTGCGCGAGTCCGCGCCGAAAGTGATGGTTGCCCACAACCACCCCAGTGGCGACCCGGAACCCAGCCAAGCCGACATTCAGCTGACGCAGCGTTTGAAGGATGCAGGCAAGATAATGGGCATTGAGCTGCTGGACCACATCATCCTCGGCGACAAGCGGTATGTGAGCCTGAAGGAGCGGGGGCTGATGTAGGCACCTACCTTTCGGCAGAGGCTTTTGGGGCGGGCTTTGCGCGCGGGCGCTTTTGGGGGGCGGCGAGTACTTTATTGTCGTCATCTTCCCCCTGAAAGAATTCGGAGACAAGGTATCGGTCGTGACATTCGACGATCAGCACCTTGAGGACTGCGGCGAGCGGCACGGCGAGCAGGAGGCCAACGAAGCCAAGGGTGCTGCCGAAGACCATGATGGCGAGGATGACCCACACGGGCGCGAGGCCCACTTGCTTGCCCATGATGCGCGGGGTGATGACGTTGCCCTCGAGCGCTTGGGCTATCAGTAGCGTGGCGATTGCTCCGCCCACGTGCCAGTCGAGCCCGTATTTCAAGAGTGTGAGGAGCACGGCAGGGCCGATTGTGAGTGCGAGGCCGAGGAAGGGGACAAAGCTGACGAGGCCGCCCACAATTCCCAGCACGATGGCGAAAGGAACGCCACTGAGGAAGAAGCCTACGATGTACATGCAGCCGAGGCAGAAGCATACGAAGGCCTGCCCGCGCAGCCAGGCCTTTAGCTGGGAATCGATCTGCGTGAAGATGCGGGTGGAAGTCTTGCGGTAGCGCAGGGGAATCATTTTTCCGGCGTCGGAGACGATGTGGTCGTAGTCTTTCAATAGATAGACCGCGACGAAAAAGAAGAGGGCGAAGTTACCTAGCAACAAGAGCCATCCCATGACCTGTGAGGCGACCTGGCCGAAGATGCCGGCGGCAGTCTGGGTGGCCTTTTGACCAGCTCCGAGAATGTCGCGCGCGTGGGCTGCCAAAAATTCGGAAGCGTTATCACGTATCATGGTGCCAACTTGGGACACGATGACTTGGCGGGGGTCGGCAATGGGCTCACCCTCTGCAACCCAGCCAGCCTCTCGAATCCAGTGTTCCAAGGGCAGGGCGCGGAGGGCGCGGTCAACAACGTCTGGGGTCTGAGGCGATTGGGCAACCTCCACCAGCGACTCGGCCTGGTCTACCACGTTTGGCAAGAGGAATAGGGGCAGCATTAGGGCTACCAGCGTAAGTCCAAAAACCAGCATGAGAATGGCCACTATGCGGGAGAGACCGTGGGTTTCGAGATAGTCAATGACTGGGTCGAAAACGTACGCCACAAGGAAGGCGAAAAACAGCGGGATGAGGACGGAGCTCAGGAAATAGGAGACCACCGTCAGCAGGGTGAGAGCACCAAGCGCGATGCCTGCTTGCACCCAAGGATTCTTGAAGATAACTCGCATATAGCAGAACCTCGATTGAACACCGTTGCGCCATGCTATCATGCCGGGCAGTCGCGTTCCATGATGGGGGGGATCGCGTCAACCCGCGCCGACTTAGGGCCGTTGGCCTTGCAGGCCATTGGGCCGACTTGCAACTGGGCGCTTTGTGAATAGACTTGCGAGCAGATACAACCAAGCGGAGGAAATTATTCTAATGTCCGGTACTACCAATACCGCACCCGCATCGGGCAGGCTCGCACTTGCAGTGCGCGTGGTTGAGGTTGCGCTTGGTGCGCTGTTCCTGCTGGCGGCGGTACTCAAGCTGCAAGACGCGAACCTCTTCGTTTTCCAGATATTCCAGTACAAGGTCTTCTCGGACCCCACCGCCCTCGGCATGGTGGCGGTATTCACGCTGTTCCTTGAGATGGTGCTCGGCTTGGCGATGCTGCTAGGCATTCGTTTGCGTGGGCTGGTTTCACTCACGGTGCTGGGAATGCTGCTGTTTTTTACCATGCTGATAGCCATAGTGTGGCCGGAAGACTGCGGTTGCTTCGGCAAAGTGAAGATGGGGCCGGAGGTGAGCATCGCCAAGAACGTGGTGATGATGGCCGCCGCCGCCCTTATTCTTTATGGTGGCCGCACTGTGCATTCCATACCCAGTTTCTTTACTGCCCGCATTGCGGCCAGCTTAGTGGCGGGGCTTGCTGCCGCCGCGTATGCGTATCCCCAAGTATTTCAGGACAGCACCAAGACCACGGTGGCCGAAGCGCCTGCGGTGACAGCCCCGGCCCCGGCAGTGCAGTCAGCCCCCTCTGCCGCACCAGCCCCCCCTGGAGAAGCTCCGGCGAAGCAAGCTCCTGCGCCAGCCGCAGCCCCGCCAACACCCGCCGCCGCCCCTTATGCGGGCTATGTCATCGAGAGCGAGTACGGCGAGACCTTCGATCTTTCGAAGGGAGATTATCTGGTTGTATCGCTTGCAATGACCTGTGAGCACTGCATGGCCAGCGTACCCATTTTGAACGAGCTGACCTTCGACGGCACGCTGCCGCGCCTTGTGTGCATTGCGCTGGAGCAAGCTCCCGGCGAGAAGGATCAGTTCGTGGCCACCACCCAGCCGATGTTTCCCATCCACAGCCTGGGTAACAATTTCTTGGAATTCAGCCGGTTGATTGTGGACAGTCCGCCGCGCTTGGCGCTGGTGCGCAATGGCGTGCCGGTGCTTTCTTGGGAGAAGGAGTTGCCACCTGCCGCCGAAATTTCCACCGCCGTGGCGGGCGTGTTGTCTCCCACGCAGTAAGGAGAGCGCAATGAATGCTTTGCAACGCCGCTCCCGCTTTGCTATATTCTCCCGACCTGCCGGGGAAGCGGGGCATCGTGGGCAGATGCCACGTCCTTTGGGCGGCATCCCGGGAACAGGAATGGCGATTCACACACGCAAGGGCCCAGCACCGTGTCCGTAGTCATACGCACTAAGAATCTCTCGAAAACCTATGAATCCGCTTTTGGCGGGCAGGATGTCCACGCGCTCAAGGACCTGAATATCGAGGTCGGCTCCGGCGAGATCTACGGTTTCCTCGGGCCAAACGGCTCGGGCAAGACCACCACGATCAAGATGCTGCTGGGCCTCATCTTTCCCACAAAGGGAGAGATCGAGATTCTGGGGAGCAAAGACATCACGTCCCGCAAGGTTCGCATGAATATCGGCTACCTTCCCGAGGGTGCCTATTACCCGGACTTCCTGCGCGGCGAGGAAGTGCTGCGGTACTACGGCCAGCTATACGGCCTTTCCGGCGCGCACTTGGCCAATCGGATTGACGAGACGCTCGAGCTGGTGGGCATGACCCACGCTCGCAAGCGCCTTATGCGCGGCTACTCGAAAGGGATGCGGCAGCGCATTGGCCTAGCGCAAGCCATGATCAGCGATCCCCAGATCATGATTCTCGACGAGCCGACCACGGGCTTGGACCCGATTGCGCGCAAGGAAATCCGCGACATCCTCGCGCACCTGCGCGACAAGGGCAAGACCCTGATGATCAGCAGCCATGAGCTGCTTGAGGTGGAACTGATCAGTAACCGCGTCAGCATCATTTACCAGGGCGACCTGAAAGTGAACGGCACGATTGATGAGTTGCTGACGGACCGCGAGGTGACCATCGAGGTGGCGGACCTGGCGGAGGATAAGATTGCCAGCCTGAAGCAGGCGGGCTATGAAGTGGAAGATTATGTATCGGGCCATGCGCGGCTGCGCGTGCCGGAATCGGTAAACACCTACGACGCGATCGAGCGATGCAAGTCGTTGGGCCTGCGCATTGCGGGCTTGGCCCCGCGCCGCGAAACCCTGGAAGAGCTTTTCGTCCGCGTTGTCGGCGGGGCCAAACAAGCCAAGGCGGAGAAGTAACCCATGTCGGCAGAAGCAACATCCAATTCGGCGAACCAAGGGGGCGGGCTGATGGCGGCATTGCGCGGCCCGTGGACCATTGCCGTGTTCACGTGGCGCGAGAGTATGCGCAAGCGCACCCTGGTGGGTTTCCTGCTCTTGTCGCTGCTGGTCATCTTTGGTGCAACGTTCATGACCTCCTTCCTTGACCAGCAGACGGTGGGCGAGGAAGCACAGGACGTGGACATGAAGCTGATCAAGGACATCTGCGTCACCGCGATTTCCATCTTCGGCGTGTTGATTACCATCTTTATTTCTGCGGGCGCGGTTCCTGCAGAGGTTGAGAACAAGGTGATCTACACGGTGTTGTCCAAGCCGGTGCGCCGCATTCAGTATTTGCTGGGCAAGTTCATCGGCGTGCAGATGACGATCATCCTCAACCTTGCGTTGATGGGTGGGCTCTTCTTTGTGGCGCTCTACATTCGCCAGAACATTCCACCCACGCTTTTGCTGTGGGCCATCTTGATGACCTACTTCGAGTTCCTCATCATCTCGGCCTTCACCTTTGCGGTGGCGGCCACGGCCAGTTCTTCGGTGTTGCCCACGATCGCGGGGTTGTTCATCTACATCACAGGCAATCTGACGGAATACCTGAGCGATGTGGCCGTGCGCTCGGAAGCCTCGACCGATATTGTGGACAAGACGGTTGGCACGATCGCCAATGCATTGCACTCCATATTGCCAAACCTGCAGAATTTCAGTATGCGCATGGAGCTGGTGAACGGCCTGCCGAATGACGCGCCGAATTTTGACATGATGGACAACTTGATCCTCACCAGCCTCGTTTATAGCGCGGCTGGATTTGCGCTGGCCTATCTCATCTTCCGCCGCAAGGAACTCTAGGCCATGCGCGATGTAGCAGGAACCCTGCGCTGGGTGGCCATCGTGGCGGCGCTGCTTGCCGTGGGCGCTTATGTCCAGGGCGGCGTGTCCAAGATGCGCGAAGCCAAGGCTTTCTATCGCTGGATTCAGGCGGCGGCCACGAACGAGCGCATCCTGCAGAGCAGGTCGGACGAGTATACCGACAACGCGCTGTATGCCGAGGTTGAGTCATTGGCCGACACGCTGCTAGCGGGCAATACGCCGGTGACTACACCCGAGCCCACAGACTCCTCGCTGCTTTCGCAGTTGGTGGCCGACGTGAACAACAACCCGCTGATATGGGATTTCGCCAAGGGTGATTCCACCGCTGGACTACGCGCCAAGTTCATTGATTCCGCACGCAAGAACCAGCTGTTGTTTGCAAAGAACTTGGACTTTGCCGACGCGCAGGCGAAGAACGTGAGCTTGTTCAACATGTTCTTCGGCTTCCGCAAGATTGCCGCGAACTTGTTGTGGATCGAGGTGGACCGCAATTATCGCTTGGGCCAGGTGTACCGCGTCATCCCCATGATGAAGACGGTGACCGCGCTGGACCCGAATTTTGTGGACGCGTACCTGATTGGTGCGTGGCACTTGGCTTACAACGTCACGGCGAAGATGTCTGATACGCCGCCCGCCTTGTTGCAGTGGAACGAGGAGTACCAGGCCTGTGTGGGTGACAAGGAAATTTTCTACCACGAGGCAGCGGAGTTCTTGAAGGACGGCGTGCGCAATAACCCGCGCGACTATAAGCTCTACTTCGATCTCGGCTTCGGTATATACAGCGAGAAGCTGCAGGATTACGACAACGCCGTGCTCTACCTGAACGAGGCGGTGCGCCAGCCGCATGAACGCTGGGTGCCGCGTATGCTTTACCGCGCGCTGGAAGCGAATGGGCAGTACAAGGAATCGCTTGCGGGGTGGCAGGGCTATAAGCAGCAGTATCCCACTACCGGGTTTGACACGGCGGATCGGTTCATCATCCGCACGTCGGGCTTGGTGGAAGAGCAGAACGGTGACCAGCTGATGGCGCAGGCCCGCACCATTGAAGACGCCGCCAAGCGTGCCGAGATTGAGGCTCAGGCCAAGCACCATTACGACGAAGCGAAGCGCTTGTATGTTGAAGCGCAAGACCCGTATACGGCGGGGCGCATCATCATCATTGATGCGCGCGACCTGGCCGCGCAGGGGCGCTACCTCGAAGCACAGGCCCTCTTGGACTCTGCGCGCTGGGACGTGGGCGAGCTCTTCGAGACGATGTCCAACCTTATCATCGAATACAAGCAGGCGGGCAACATTCCGCTGAACGTGTCCGAGCGCAAGGAAGTGATGCGTCGCGCTGAAGGTGGCTGCACGGGCGCGCCCGCCGCTGCCACGGAAGTGGTGCCACAACCGAGCTAGCATACCCCCTTGTTGTGGCGGGGTTTCCGACCCCGCCACTCTTTCGACCGAAGGTCTCCTCTTTTCTCCTACTTGGAGATACCAAACCCATGCCAAGCTCCCTTGTATCCAAGGATCAAATCGCCAGCAATCTCGTGGCGATTCAATCGCGCATTGTTGCCGCCGCCGAGGGCTCAGGTCGCGCGGCGGATTCCGTCACCTTGATCGCCGTGACCAAGTCCGTCGGCGTGCGCGAAGTGGAGATCCTCTACGAACTGGGAGTGCGGCACTTTGGCGAGAACCGCCCAGAAGACTGCGGCGGCAAGGTGGCTGCGCTACCGGCGGATGCCGTATGGCATGAGATAGGCAATTTGCAACGGCGCAAGGCCAAGACAGCCGTGGCCCTGTTTCAGCGCATTGACGCGGTGGACCGGCTGGAACTGGCCGAGGAACTGCAAAAGCGCTGCGAGGAATTGCAGTTGCAGCGCGGTGTACTCATCGAGGTGAACGTGTCGGGTGAGGCCGCCAAGCATGGCGTCTCGCCCGGCGAGGTGGGGGAGATGCTGGCCAGCATCCGTACGCTGCCCAGCCTTACGGTGCACGGCCTGATGACGATGGCCCCTTTCGACGCGCCGGAGTCGGTGCTGCGCCCGGTCTTCTCCGGCCTGCGTCAGCTTGCGGAGCAACATGCCCTACCCGTCGTGAGCATGGGGATGACGGACGACTTCGAGCTGGCCATTGCGGAAGGGGCAACCGAGGTGCGCATTGGTCGGGCGTTGTTTGTGTAGAATAGCGCATCCAAGTTAATTCTCCCGATGCAAGGTTTAGTCATTTATCTTAGGTGTCCCCATGAAAGAACAGCTCGAACAACTGCAAACCACGGCCCTTGCGGA
>JBIKMR010000178.1:0-9101 GCA_044359155.1 Candidatus Hydrogenedentales bacterium
CATGGACGAGCACCAGAAGCTCCAGATGGCGGTGCAGCTAGAGCGGCTGGGTGTCGATATCATCGAGGCAGGTTTCCCGATTGCTTCGGAACAGGAATTTCAGTCGGTGCGCAAGATTGCGCAGACCGTGGAGAAATGTCGCGTGGCAGCCTTGGCGCGGGCCTTGGCGTTGGACATCGAGCGTGCCGCCGCCGCGTTGGAACCTGCCCGTAACCCGGTGCTCCATACTTTCCTTGCCACGTCGGACATCCACATGGAATACAAGCTTCGCATGTCGCGCGAGCAGGTGCTTGCGACAGTGGATAAGGGAGTGCGCTTGGCGAAGAGCTTGGTGGGGCGTGTCGAGTTTAGCGCGGAAGACGCCACGCGTTCCGATTTGGATTTCCTTGCACAGGTGGCCGAAGTGGCGATTGCCGCTGGGGCTGACGTAATCAACCTCCCCGACACGGTGGGATTCACCACGCCGGGCGAAATACGCGCCATGTTCCAGCATGTCATTGCTAAGGCCAAGGGCGCGGACAAGGTGGTGTTCTCATCGCACAACCACAACGACCTCGGCTTGGCCGTGGCCAATGCCTTGGCCGCGATTGAAGGCGGGGCGCGGCAGGTGGAGTGTACGGTAAGCGGTATTGGCGAGCGCGCGGGCAACACTTCCTTGGAAGAAGTGGTGATGGCCATGCGCACGCGCCAGCAGGTGTACCCTTACGATTGCCGCATCAATGCCAAGGAAATCGTTCCTTCGAGCACGTTGCTCTCCAAGGTAACGGGGTTGGCCATTCCGTATAACAAGCCCATCGTGGGGCGCAATGCCTTCGCGCACGAGTCGGGCATACACCAACATGGCATGTTGGCGAACGCGTTGACCTACGAAATCATGACCCCGGAATCTGTGGGGCGTTCGCGCAGCGAGTTGGTGTTGGGCAAACACAGCGGGCGCGCCGGGTTGGCCAACCGCGCCAAGTCCTTGGGCTATAACTTGTCCGACGATGAAGTGGCGCAGCTTTACACCAAGTTCATTGCGCTTGCCGACAAGAAGAAAGAAGTGTTCGACGACGACCTTCGCATGTTGATTGTGTCGTTGAGCAACGAGACCTTCGAGACCTATCACCTCAAGCAGGTGCGCACCTCGGGCGGCGACCCGGCCTTGGCGCTGGTGGAAGTGCAACGCGGTGACACGATTATTAGCGAGATGGCTACCGGAGACGGGCAGGTCGACGCGGCGTGTCGTGCTCTGGAGAAGGCGGTAGGGGTGTCGGGCCGCTTGGAACAGTTCGACATCCGCGCCACGACGCCGGGCAAGGAAGCGCTGGGCGAGGCCTATGTGACCGTGCAGGTGCAGGGCAAGAGCTATAAGGGCAACGGCGCGGACACGGATATCATCGTGGCGGCGGTTGCGGCCTACCTCAACGCGCTCAACAAATACGTTGCACTGAAAGACAGCTTCGAGAAACAGGAAGTAAAAGCGGCACAAGGATAAAAAGTATTGACAATGTAGTGACGAATGGGGTACAATTCGGAAATGAAGACCAACGTCCTACAAATCAGACTCAGCGAAGAAGAAAAAGCCAACTTCGAAAAAGCTGCTGAAGATGCCGGTATCAGCGTATCCGCTTGGGTGCGAGACCGGCTTCGCACGGCAGCCATTAAGGAAAGGCTGGACAACGTGAAACTCTATATACATCAACCCGCGCCCAAGTCACAGTTCTTTGTGGCCGAAGCTCGCCCCATCTGGGAAGAGATCGCAGAAGTCGGTGCCTCCATTCCCGAGGCCGAATGGGACAAACTGCCGCGAGACCTTGCGCGCAATGTTGATCACTATCTGGATTCCAGCAACTGGTGAATCCAGAACGCCTGTTTATTGACACCAACTACTTGGTAGCGCTGCTCGATCCAAAGGACGACCTGCACAACGTGGCGATGGCTGCATCGCGTTATGCCAAGAATTGCAGGCTCTTGACCACAGACTTCGTGCTCATCGAGTTCCTTCGCCTGTTCGCAAAGCGCAACTACCTGCACCGCGAGGCGGCAGTGGTCACCGTGAAGCGCCTGCGCGACAACCCCAACGTGGACATCGTCCCCGCAACTCGAGAGCTGTTCGACCAAGGTCTTGCCATGTACCTTGCCTTCAAGGACAAGCAATGGGACTTGGTGGACTGCACCTCGGCTTACGTCATGCGGAAGTCGGGAATCACCCAAGCCCTCACCCACGACGAGCACTTCGTTCAGATGGGGTATTCGGCTTTGCTGCGGGAAGAGGCTTACTAACACCTACCCAGCGTGCGTGCGCCTTAGCTGTCCGCAGGCAGCGTCGATGTCTCGGCCCTTTTCCTTGCGGAGGGTGGCTTTCAATCCCTTGGCGGTGACGTGCTCGACGAAGGCGTTACAGCGTTCGCGGGTGGAGGTGGCGTAGGGGAGTTCGCGGACGGGGTTCCAGGGGATGAGGTTGACGGATACCTGGAGGCCGCGCGCGAAGTAGAGCAGTTCGTTGGCGTGCTGGATGGAATCGTTTACACCGTCGAGCAGGGTCCACTCAAAGGTAAGCTGGCGACCGTTCAACCCTTGGTATCGCAGCAGGGATTCCTTGAGGCGTTCAAGTGGATACTTGCGATTGAGTGGAACGAGGCGCGAGCGCAGCTCGTTGTTGGCCGCGTGCAGCGACACGCTCAGGCGAACCTGCCAAGGCTCCTGCCCGAAGCGTTCTATCTCTTTCACTTCGCCTGCGGTGGACACGGTGATCTTGCGCGCGCCAATGCCGAGGCCCTCGGGGTGCATCAGCAGGCGGATGCTTTCCATCACGGAGTCGTAATTACGGAACGGCTCGCCCATGCCCATGTAGACCACGTTCGGATTTCGGCCAGACAGGTCTTCGCCTCGCAGCAATAGCAATGCCTGCGCGGCGATCTCGCCGGGGTTAAGGTTGCGGGTGAACCCGGCGAGGCCGGTGGCGCAAAAGTCGCACTTGAGGGCACAGCCCACCTGCGACGAGACGCACAGGGTGATGCGTTCGCCATCGCGGATGAGGACGCTCTCGACGGACTCGCCATCGTTCAGGCGGATGAGGGCCTTCTTGGTTCCCGTGCGTCGGCACACCTGCATCTCGATGAGGGTTACATCCGCCGCGACGGCGGTCTCCGCCAGTTGGGCACGCAGGGGCTTTGACAGGTTGGTCATCTGCTCGAAGTCCCACACCTTTTTCTGGTGTATCCACTGGAAGACCTGCTTGGCCTGCAAGGGTGCCAGCCCGGCGGACGTGGCGATACCTTCAGGCATAAGCCCAGTCAGCACACGCTTCGTGTCGATGTGTTCTTGCTGCTTCATGGGGTGGCCGTGGGCCGCTCCTTCATTTCCTGGTAACCGTCCGCCAATACTTCTTCCAACTGCGTGTCGAGGTCGAAGTCTTCGGCGTTCAATTCGGTGTTGATTTCATAACTGCTAGCGTCGAACTGCATGAAGGCGTTCTCGCTGGGAAAGCTGCTGTCGATAAGGGTGGCAAAGCCCACGCCGCCTGCGTCCTGATAGTTCGAGAGCGTGGTGACGGCAACGGGTTCCTTGCCGCCGTCAAAGCGCGCGGTCTCGACCACGCGCCACGGCGGCCCCTGTACTTTCACGGTCCGTCGCAATTCAGCGCGTCGGCGGCTGGTGTACACATGCAGCGTGGCCTGGGCACCATCGGCGCTCAGGTCGGCCAGTGCCACGGTGTCGGGGTTCAGCTTGGCCCAGTCTTCGGGGAAGAACATTTCGTTGGCAATGTCGCGCGGACTGACCTCTCGGGATACCCCCTGAAAGCGCGCTCCGCCGGAACTGGCGAAGTAGCTGCGTTCGGTGGGGAGGACGACAAGGAAGCCATCGCCCGCGCAGGTCAACTTGAACACGGCCTTGCTATACTTGCGTCCAACGACGTGGAGGTCGGCAGGGCGTTGAAAGCGGATGCTGCTTTGCCTAAGTACCTGCACGTCTTGTAGTTCGGGGGACTTGAGCATGAACTTGCCGCTGGCCTGAAAGCTCTGGATGGCAGCATCGTTGGAGGCCAAGTCTTCCAGAATCTTTTCCACCAGCCCAGCAGGCTCGGTCACGTAAACGGCGTCTGGTGTGGGTTGCGGCGTGGGGGAGGGGCCAGGCGTGGTGGCACAGCCTGCCGCCAAGAGCAGGAACAGCACGGGCGCAAGCACCCCGAAATGCCGGTGGATAAACAACTTGAACAATGCTCCTGCGACCGTTATACTACCGCGTCAATTTTCTGGAGTATAGCAGCCGCACCGGGTATGACCCAACTGCGGCGTTGACGAGGGAGCAGTAGACATGTCCAATATTTGTGAATACAGTGGCAAAGGCCCGCAGGTTGGCAATAAGATTGTTCGCCGCGGTAAGGCGAAGAAGTCCGGCGGTATCGGCCAGAACGTAACCGGCATCTCGAAGCGTCGTTGGCTGCCCAATTTGCAGACCATCCGCGTGATTGACGAGAACGGCACCGTGAAGAAGATCAAGGTGTGCGTGCGTTACATCAAGGCCGGTAAGTTCACCAAGGTACCGCGCGGCTACCGCAAGCAGTACCTTGCTGACAAGGCTGCTGCTGTCGCTGCCGCGAAGTAAGCCCCTACCAAGTTACCGTAAAAGTTAAACGCCCCGGAAGCCTTAGGCTTCCGGGGCGTTCTTGATTCTTATTGGCTTATTCCCCGAGGTCGGGGACGAGCGGGGTCGAGCTCGCGTCGTCTTCGAGCTTCAGGCCAGACACCAGTGCGGCATCGCGCACGGCGTTGACCACGTCGAGCGGGGCGCGTGGGTGTACGCGGAGCACGATGGTCTTCATCGAGCTGGGGCCCAGTGTGGTGAAGAGCGCCTTGATCTGTTCCACGGTGAAGGGCTCGCCCTCAGAGTGGATGTTGCCGCCCTGTCCGATGGCCACCACGATCTCGTGCTCGCCCTTGGACAGCTTGTCGCTCCAGCGACCCCAAGTGTCCTTGCTCTCGGTGCGCAACTGCTCATAGATTATGCGCTCTGCTTCTTCCAGCTTGGCCGTTTCCGGGTGCGTTGTTGCAGGCACGATGGTGGCCGTAAGGAATATCATCAGGTCGCTCTGCTGGCTCTGCTTCTTTGGCGAGCGGAAGACCTTACCCACCAGCGGCAGGTCGCCCAGCAGGGGAACCTTGCTGACGGAGTCGGAAGCCCGGTCGCGGCGTAGGCCGCCCATTACCACGGTGTCACCGCTCGTCACGCGCAGTTGCGTCTCCGCGCCGCGCGTGGTCTTCTCGGGCACGGTGCTTTGCAGGTCGTTCGATATGATGATCTTCTCGGTGAAGGTCGAGTCTTCCGCCGTCACGTCGAGCACGATGTTCTTGTCTTCCGACACGCGCGGCAGCACCGAGAGGATGGTGCCCACGTCGATGAACTCAACACGGTTGCTGGTGCTGTAATTGTTGTTGATGCCGCCTTGGCCGCCGAAGTTGGAGCTGCCAGAAACGAAGGGCACCTGCGTGGCGTTCTGGAAGAGGGCTTCTTCACCATCCTGCACCACCACGCGCGGCGAATTGAGAATGCGCACCTTGTCCTTCTGGTCAAGGTAGTCCAGCGTGGCCGCAAGGTTGTCGCCTGCCAGGCGGTCGATGACAGTTTCGCCATCAAGATTGGTGACTACAGGCCGCTCGATGACACCCTCGTCGTTCACCTGCAAGCCGCCGTAGAGCGGTATGCCATAGGGCAACTGGCCAAAGGTGACGGGGTTCTCTTCGCGGTCGGCGATGCCGTTCGAGCCATCGCCCTGCTTGAACATAATCGGGCTGCCACTCAGGTTGTCGAAGTAGGACCAGTTCACGTTGAACTCGCGCTGCACCTCGGTGCCCACCTCGACGATGTACGCCTCGATCAGCACCTGCTCGCGGGGGATGTCCCATTCCTGAATGCGGGTGTCCACTTGTGCGATGCGCTCGGGCAGGCCAGACACGGTGACTTGATGCACGTCAAAGTTGACGATGACCTCGCCCATTTCAGAGGGGATGTACAACTCGATCTGGTCGGCGATGAAGTCGGGGTCGGCGTACTGGATGGTCCAGGTCTTCGTCTCCAACTCGCGGTCCAATGTCTCGATAACACCGGCCATCTTGGCGAGGCGGGTGGGCAGGTCGGTAATCACCAGCGCATTGAAACGCGGGTCCACCTGAATCAGGCCACGCTCGGAAAGCAGCACTTCCAGATTCTCGACCAGGTCTTCTGCGTTCACGTGGACAATCTGGAAGGTCTGGCTTTCAACTGGAACATCCAGCTTGTCCAGCGCTTCACCCACTTGTTCCAGCACGGCAGGGCCATCCCACACGATCAACTGCCCTGTGCGGGCATCGGTAAGCAGGGAGCCATTGGGGGAGAGCAGCCCGCCTACGACAGCCTCGACATCGGGAAGGTCCGCGTGTTGCACCAAGAACTCGCGCTTCTCCAGCGGTACGTCCACGTCTTCAAAGGTCTTGGTCATCTGCGCCAAGTTATCCGGCGTGTCCCACACATAGATGCGACCGGTGCGCTGATCGGTCACCACGCGCCCCGTCGAGGAGAGCAGGCTGGTCAGTAGCGATTCCATGTACTGCACGTCGGCGTTCTTCACGGCAAACTCAACCGCCTCGGGGTCGCCGAATCTTTCCTCTTGCCATTCGGTCTTGGTATAGACCTTCAAGAACTTGGTGTCCTCTTCCCAGTCGTAGACCAGGTCGTAGAACTTCAGAATCTCCAAGGCTTCCTTGGGGGTCTTCTTCGAGATGATGAATTCGAGGTTGATGGCGCGCGCCTCTTCTGTGGCCAGCACGTTCCACTCGGTAGCCAAGTGAATGGCCTGAAGGAATTCGGCGGTGGGCATGGGCCCCTCGAGGAACTCGATCATGTCGCCTTCTTCAGGAACTTCACCATAAATCACGGGCTTGTTGAGAATCGGCTCGAAGCTGCCCTCGCCAACTACGTTGACCGCCGCCGCGCCGCCTTTGCTAAAGGTGGCTCCGCCACCACCGCCGCCAGCTGCCGCAGTGTCTCCGCCCACGGGGCCACCTGCGCCGCCAGGGGGGGGCGTGCCGGGAGGCGTGCCGGGGGTTGCGCCATCGGCGGCGTCTGCGCCGGGGGCAGCGCCTTCTTTCTTCTCGCCGCGCTTGGGGCGTTCGCTGCGTTCGCCACGTCCTTCGCGCTCGCTGTTCTCGCTATCCTTGTCGCCCAGCTTGCGATCCGTGCCGGTGTCGCCTTGCTGGTTGTCGGTGCCGAAGGGGTCTGCGCCGCCGGAATCATTGTTGTTGTTTGAACCCAAGCCGCGCCGGGGCGTGGTGGTGGGTTGTTCGCGTGCGCCGGGCGGCTGCTCGGTGCCGGGCTGTTCGGTGGTGGGCCTTTCACGCGGGGAAGTGGGGGTCTGCCCTTGGGCATGGCTGCCGATGGCGAAGCATGAAATCAGCGTGAAGGCAACGGCAGTGGGGCTGGAAAATCTACGTAACGATGCAATCATGCGATGGAGTGACATCATCGTGCGTGGTCCCATTTCCTTCCGCAGTCCATAAAGGTACCCACCGCCTCCCACAGCTTGTGCTTGTTATAGCCCAAGTGGGTGCAAAGATACAAGGCATTGTGTGCGAATAGTCCATGGGACAGATGCGACAGATAGGACGGATGGGAGAAGGGAGAGGGAATGATTAATGGGATTCTGGCCATAGGTTTAGGATGTGGTCCAGTGCTCTAGCCACCCCTGTTGCACGACGGCGCAGGGCTTCGTAGATTCTCAGGGTGGTTTCCGCCAGAACCTTGGGGTCCGCTCCTTCAAGGTTGTCCCTCTCGAAACGCGCCATCATGGCCAAAGGACGACAGGCGGCGTAAAGTTGGCTGTGAATCCGCACCTCTTCGTCGAGCCGGGTGAGGAGGGCAACCTCTTGCCGGGCGCGCGCCATGGGACCGCCGCCGTTCAGGGTGTGCAGCAGGTTTGTGGTGCCGCGCACGCCGCGCTCGCCCACGTCTGCCAGTTCCATGAACTGGGCAGAGAGCACCTTGGCCCAGCCTGCCACGGTATCGGCGTGGGGCCCGTCGTAACAGGCCAACATCTGGCGGGCTGCTTCGGTCATGGCTTCGGGCGGGGGGCTGCCGGGCAATTGCCCCAGCCACATGGCGCGGTAGGCGATGCGTATCAGGTCGCGCTCGGCCATGGGGCGCTTGAGCGCGGGATAGAATTGCAGGCAGCCGTCCGGCGCGAAGCGGGTCTGGTAGACGTCTACCTCGTCGAGCAGGCCGTCGTCTTCGATGGCGGGGGCGGAACCGGTAACATGGTCTACTACGCGCAGCACCTGCTCCGCGCAGATGCGGGTTCGTTCTTCTTCTTCCTTGATCAACATGTCTGATCTACCGAGGCTTTCCTTGCGCCACTCGATGGCGGCGTGTCCTTCGCCGAAGGGGCCGGTCTCGCGGTAATGCACATGGCCCACGCTAACGAGCACGATGGGGCAGCGCGCGGCGGCGGCGAGGTGCATGGTGCCGGTGTCGTTGGTGATGAGCACATTCGACCGTTCGAGCACGGCGGATACCTGCGGCACGGAGGTCTTGCCGAATAGGGGAATTGCCAGGCCCGGCGCGGCGGCTTCGAAGGTTGCGCCTAGGGGCGCTTCTTCGTCCACTCCCAACAGGAACACATGCGCGTTGCGCTGGGCGCGCAGTAGTTGGGACAGTTGCGCGAAGCGCTCGACGCTCCAGCGCTTGCCCATCTCGCTCGCGCCCAGTTGCATACACGCGACAAAGTCGCCGGGCTGGATGCCGTGCTCTAGCCACAGCGCATCCACAAAGGCGCGGTCCTCGTCGCGCAGTTCAAAGATCAGCTCGCGGCAGGGGGGGGCATTGGTGGCGAAACTGCGGGTGATGTCGCAGAGGTTCAGATCGTTGTAGTCGCGGTTAAAGACGGACGTGAAGAAGTAGTTGGCCCAGTCCCCGCGCAGCACGAACTCGGCATCCTTGCCGATGTCGGCCCCCACCACGGTGGGAATCTGCGCCAGTCGCATGAGCATGGCCGAGGCGATGCTGTGGGTGACGTTGTAGCAAAGGTCGAACTTGCGGGCGCGCATGTCCTGCACCACCTTGTCGGCCATATTGTAGGCGTGCAGCAG
>JBIKMR010000179.1:0-9094 GCA_044359155.1 Candidatus Hydrogenedentales bacterium
CGAGGACGGTGAGGTCGGGCGTGATGCCGAGCTTGATCTGCACGCCGCCCATGGCCGCGCGGAAACCGGACATGACCTCGTCGAAGATCAGCAGGGCGCCGTGGCGCTGGGTGATAGCGCGAAGTCCTTCGAGGTAGCCGGGGGCTGGCATGACCACGCCCATGTTGCCGGGCAGGGGCTCGATAACGAAGCAGGCAATCTGGTCGCCGTGTTCGGCGAAGAGGGCTTCCGCCGCTTCGAGATCGTTGTAGGGCAGGGTGAGGGTGCAGGCGGCAAAGCTGGCGGGGACGCCGGGGCTGGTGGGCACGCCGAGCGTGGTCAGCCCGCTGCCCGCCTTTACCAGCAGGCCGTCCACGTGGCCGTGGTAGCAGCCCTCGATCTTCACCACGAGGTCGCGCCCGGTGACGCCGCGAGCGAGGCGGATGGCGCTCATGCTGGCCTCGGTGCCGCTGTTGACGAGGCGGACTTTTTCCATCATGGGGAGGTGCTGGGTGATCTTCTGGGCGAGGCGGGTTTCGGCCTCGGTGGGAATGCCAAAGCTGGAGCCGCGCCGCATGGCTTCGCACACCGCCTCGACCACGGGCGGGTAGGCGTGGCCCATGATGAGTGGCCCCCACGAGAGCACGTAGTCGATGTAGGTGTTGCCGTCCGCATCGGTAACGCGCGCGCCCTTGCCTGCCTGCGCGAAGAAGGGTTCGCCGCCCACGCCCTTGAAGGCGCGCACGGGGCTGTTCACCCCGCCGACCAAGTGACGCTGGGCTTCTTGAAAGAGGGCTAGGGAGTTGGCGCGGATCATGTCGGGTTTCCTCTGGGGGTGGCAAAGCGGGTAGTGTATCGCAGCGTGCGCGCCGCGTTCGCATCCGCCTTAACCCTTGGAATCCCTCCGCATGGGCAGCCTGCTTTTAGTTCGCCACGGCCAGGCCTCGTTTCTGGCCGCCAACTACGACAACCTTTCCGACCTCGGGCGGCGGCAGTGCCGGTTGCTGGGGGAATTTTGGGCGGGGCACCAGGTGCGGATTGACCGCATCTACGTGGGGCCCCGCGTGCGCCACCAGCAAAGCGCAGACGAGGCGCTGGCGGGGTATGCGGCCTGCGGCCTGCCCGCGCCGGAAGTGGTTCACCTGCCCACGCTGGACGAGTTCGCGTGGGGGGAATTGATGCAGCACGCGAAGGAGACGCTGGCGGAGACGGACCCGGTCTTCACCAAGCTGAAGGGGGACTTTGACGCGGCGGTGACGCCGGACGAGAAGTATCGCACGGTGCAGCGGCTGGTCGAGGGGGTGACCAAGGCGTGGGCCTTGGGCGAGATCGACGAACCGCACATTGAGTCGTGGCCGGTGTTTCTGGAACGCGTTCGCGCGTCGATAGACGGCATGGTGTCCGATGCGCCACGCGGCGGGCGGGTGGTGGTGTTCACCTCTGGCGGCACGGTCTCCGCCGCCATGCACCATGCCCTGCACCTGCCCGCGCACAAGACCCTGGAACTAATCTGGACGCTGCGCAATGGCGCGGTGACGGAGTTTCTGTTCTCGAAGGAACGCTTCAACCTGAGCGCATTTAACGAAGCCCCGCACCTGCCGTCGCCGGAGTTGTGGACGTATCGGTAGGCGCGGTGGGCAGCCTTGGCCTACGTGGTGCGGGTGGCGACCTTGTCGCGTTCGCGCTCGAAGCATTCGGGGCAGAGGCCGTGGCTGAAGCTGGCGTCGGTGTTGGCGGCGACGTAGGTTTCCATGTTGCCCCACTGATCTTTGTCGTCGCGTATTTTTCTGCACCATGCGCAAACGCAGAGCAGGCCACTGAGGGTGCGGACTTCGGCTAGGGCCTGTTCGAGCGTATTGCTGGTTTGTTGTTCGCGTTGCATCAGCAGGAATTTCATGCGGCGGAAGCGCGCATGGCGGCAGGCGCCGAAGGCGCCAATGATGTTGGCGAGGACGAGGGAGAGCGGGACGGAGACGGAGTTGAGGGGGTCGGCCTCGGGGCGCAAGAAAAGGAAGACGCCCATGACGCCTGCCGAGAAGCACAATGCTGCCACCGCCTGCAGGCGCAGGGGAATGGGCACAACCAAGTAAATGGATACGACGAACATCACGTCGAGACCGATGTGGCTGAGATAGTCGGGCGGGCGGGTGCTCTCGATCAGTAGCTGTGCCACACCAATCACGACAAGGGAACACAGCGCGCCGAGGTCGAAAAGCCAAGTGGAGACGCGGCGAAGCAACATCACCAGTAAGGCCAGCCCGGCCACTGCGACGATGCGCGAGGCAGCGAGGAACAGGCCTTCTTGCAAGGTGGCGGCAAGGCGAAAATCGTTCACTGAAAAGGAGACATATGCGATGGTGGCAAGAACACAGCCGAGCACAAAGAGACGGTAGGCTTCGGGCTGAAAATCTCTGCGATAGGAATCCTCGAGTGCCTTATCGGCGAACTCGTCGAGAAAGGGTAGAAATTTGGGTGCGGCTTCCACCGGCATCGGGGTACCTCTTGTGGTATCGACGCAGACGCTGCGCCTGATCAGCACTATGCGATAGCCCAACCATTTGCTGGCCTGGTGTCTGGGGTTCGATTCGCCCGCTGAAATGCGAGCGCGCGTGTTTGGTCGTCTATAGTCTGGCGCAGTGCGCCAGCCAATGCAAGCGCACGCGGTCAGTCGCCAACTCTTGCGACGTATTCCTCTGACTTGCCTTTTGCGATAGACAGTGTGCGCCACTCCGTTCCGCGCCGCATCCGGGCCAAGTACACAATCTGGCCGGTATGGTATCCATAGTGGGACAACTGCCGCAGGATCGCGTCCATCACGCTGAGCGGCACGCCACGGATGGTGACATCGCGTTCGAGGTCAGCGGGAGTTAAGGAAGCGATTGTGGTAAGTGTCAACGCCCAGCCCTCGTCCCACCATGCGCGGACCTGTTCATGCGACTCGCTGCCGGAACATGTGAATTCCCCATCTCTATCTCGCCATGGCTTATTGCCATCAGAGCTTAGGAAATCAGTCCAGCGCGAAAGCATGTTTCCATGCATGTGCTTCACGATGACGGCTATCGAGTTGTCTTCCGACCCCGCAGCGTAATGAAGGTCTGCAGGTTCGAGCTGATCAAGGGCACCCGTTCCAAGGTCGCGTAGCTTTTCGAAGCGCGTGAGTGCCTGGCGGAGGAAAGCATTACCGATGGTATCGACGTCCATGGTCTGTGGCTCCTTGTGGATGGGGCAGTTTAGCACCTCTGGAAAGCAAGCGCGCCAGCCTCTTTCGAGGCTGGCGCGCGTAAGGCGTTCTATCTGGTTCGGCCTACATCATGTCGTCGTGGTGGTCGTGGCCACCGCCGCCGGCAGGCTTCTTCTTCTCGGGAATGTCGGTGACCAGGCACTCGGTGGTGATGATCATGGTGGCGGCGCTGGTCGCATTCTGCAGGGCGCAACGAATGACCTTGGCCGGGTCGATGATGCCCGCCTTCACCAGGTCTTCGTAATTGCCGGTGGCAGCGTTCAGGCCATTGTTACCCTTGAGGCGGGACACGTCGCCCACGACAACCGCGCCCTCGAGCCCGGCGTTGTCGGCAATCTGCGCCAGCGGAGCACCCATGGCTTCGAAGACTATCTTCGCGCCAGTGGCCTCGTCGCCAGAAAGCTTGAGCGTAGCGACGGCGTCGCGTGCACGCAGTAGCGCAACACCACCGCCTGCAACCACGCCCTCTTCAATGGCAGCGCGGGTGGCGGCCAGTGCGTCGTCGGCGCGGAACTTCTTTTCTTTCAACTCGACTTCCGTAGCAGCGCCCAGCTTGATAACCGCCACGCCACCGGCCAGCTTGGCCAGACGTTCTTGCAGCTTCTCGCGGTCGTAGTCCGACGTGGTGCTTTCGATGGCGCGACGAATTTGCTCGCAGCGTGCTGCGATTTCCTTCTTCTCGCCACCGCCCTCGATGATCGTGGTGGTGTCCTTATCGATCTCGATGCGCTTGGCGCGGCCCAGCTGGGCCAGCTCGACGCCCTCGAGCGTCATGCCCAGTTCGTCGGAAACATAGAGGCCGCCGGTGACGATGGCGATGTCGCGCAGGATGTCCTTGCGGCGGTCGCCGAAGGCGGGGGCCTTGACGGCGGCAACGTTCAGGATGCCGCGCAGGCGGTTCACCACAAGGGTGGCGAGCGCTTCGCCTTCGACGTCTTCAGCGATGATGAGCAGGGGCTTGCCGCCCTCGGCCACGCGCTGAAGCACGGGGAGGATGTCCTGGATGCTGCTGATCTTCTTTTCGAAGCAGAGGATGTAGGGGTTGTCGAGCACGACCTTCTGGTCTGCCGGGCTGGTGATGAAGTAGCGCGACAGGAAGCCGCGATCAAACTGCATACCGTCCACCATGCTCACCTCGGTCTCAAGGCTCTTGCCTTCCTCGATGGTGATCACGCCGTCTTCGCCCACTTCGTCAATCGCTCGCGCGATGATGTCGCCGATGGTGGCGTCGCCGTTGGCAGAAACGGTGGCCACGGAGCGCACGTCTTCCTTGTCCTTGACCTTCTTCGAGGCCTTGGCCACGGAGGCGATGGCCGCTTCCACGGCCTTATCCATGCCGCGCTTCAGGTAGATGGGGTTGGCCCCTGCCGTCACGTGGCGCATGCCTTCATGCACCATCGCCTGAGCAAGCACGGTCGCGGTGGTGGTGCCGTCGCCCGCATTGTCGTTGGTCTTGCTAGCTGCCTCGCGCAACATGCGCGCGCCGATGTTGGCGAAGCCGGGCTTCAGCTCAATTTCCTTGGCAACGGTCACGCCGTCTTTCGTCACGCTCGGTGCGCCATAGCTCTTGTCAATGAGCACGTTGCGGCCCTTGGGCCCCAGCGTTGCCTTCACCGCATTCGCCAACACGTCCACACCCTCGAGCAGCGCGATGCGCGCCGCCTGTCCAAACAACAGTTGCTTGGCCATAATTGTCATTCTCCTTTAACCCAGTCACCGGGCACACCTGCGCGCGGTCGTAACTGGTTTGTCGTAAGCCGTTTGGAAACAATTAGCACTCCTTTGGAGTGAGTGCTAACAGCGGGAGAATACCATAGCAATGCGGGGTAGTCAAGACTTTGGTGGGTACAGCCCTAGGCGAAGCGGTATAGGCTGAGGGAGGCGTCGCCGTAATGTTTGTAGCGGGTGCGCACGAAGGGGGCGGGGGCGTCGGGCAGGGCGTCTTTCTTGCTGTGCTCAATAATCAGCGCCCCTTCGGGGTTGAGCAGCTTGCGGGCCGCGATGCCCTCGATGAGCACGGCATAGAAGTCGGAGTGGTAAGGGGGGTCGGCAAAGATGATGTCGTAAGTGCCGGTGATTCTTTCGAGTTCCTGGGGCAGGTTGAGCGCAAGGCAGCGGGCTTGGCGGGCGAGGCCGGTGTGGAAGAGGTTGTCGCGGATGATGCGCTGGGCCTTGGCGTCGTTGTCCACAAATACGCAGGATGCCGCGCCCCGGCTGAGGGCCTCGATGCCGTTGGCCCCGGTGCCGCTGAAGAGATCAAGAAAGACGGCGTCTTCTATTTCCGGCATGAGCATGTTGAACAGCGCAGCCCGAACACGGTCCAGCGTGGGCCGAATCTGCCGGTCGGGCGGTTCAATTAATTTGCGCCCGCGCGCCGCTCCAGCTATCACCCGCATGGCACAGTTCCTTGAGGTCGGTTCCTTGTGAACAATTCTAAATCAGCGCACCCTCGCATTGCATATATGCTGACTTCTGGACAATGTCTACCTTAGATTACATTCAACATATAGCAACCGTTGTCTTGTTTGGCAACAACATGTGGTGTTTGAGGCTCAAGAATGCCTTGTGTTCACCTTCAACTCGGACAGGAATCCGTAGTGTGCAGGGGAGTGATTTTGCGGAAAGTGGCGTGGGGATAGAATTGGACCGTTTCCCTTTGAAAACCGACAACAAACGATCTTCTAACGGAATGGATAAGTCGCAAGTATCTTAATTTCAATAACTTAAAAAAATTAAAAGCAATCCTTTGAGAGGTTGCAAGGCCTTACTTTGCCTGTGGGATTCTTGTGAAGAACTTCTGGGAGAGTGTTATTCGCGCGCGGAATGAAAACTCTAATATCCCTTATAGTGAAAGAGCGTGGTGGGCAAAGGCATTAAATACGGGGCAGGCTGTATTTATCGGTAAAGTGTTGAGCCAGCCGTAAACGGTAGCTTACATGGCGCGTGGTTCAGGGGAGCAGCCAGCTTGCCACCGCCACAACCAGCAGCGCGGCGAGGCCCTGCAGGAGGGTGCCCAGGGTTTGCAGGCGGTAGCCTTGGGTGAGCGTCATTTTGGAGAATTGGATGACCACCCAGAAGTAGCTGTCGTTATCGTGCGAAACCATCATGGCTCCCGCGCCAATGGCTACGGTGGTAAGGGCGTGCTCGTGCGCGGCATCCAGCTCTACAACCTCGGCGGATACAGCTACTGCCAGGGACAAAGCCCGGAGGATGGATTCTGCGGGTAAGGAAGCAGCCGAACAATTCTCTCCACAGGAGAGCCTCGGGCCAAGCCGAGGCTCTCACCAGCGACTTCGCCGCTATCTGGCAAAGGTTCATGAATCTGGACAGCATCGGCCTATAGCCCACCGCGTCCCGAAAATGAACCGGCGGCCGCATGTCGCCCACCGAAATCCTTTCTACGAAAGACCTGCCCGGAGCCACCTCCGGGCAGGTCTTTGGCTTTCCTTACTGTCCCGGCAAGGCCGGTGCCCGGCTTGCCGAGCGCGATGGGAAAGATTCTGGATTTTTGGACTGCACTCTGCCATGATCCTAAGCGGTAGCTAAAGGGGGAAACTAATTCCATGAAAACTAGTTTTTGTTTTCGCATTATTGCATTCGCACTTACAGGCTTGGCCTTGTTCTCGGCGGGCATGCCGGTGCAGGCAGAGACACTGCCAGGCAGTATCGACTTGGCACAGGCACCGGGAACGGAAGAAACGCGTTTCACGCGCACCTAACCCGGCACGGGCGATGCCGTTGGCTCTGGCAATCAGGCCGTGGCTGTGGCCGACTTCAACGGCGATGGCTTTGACGACATGGCCATCGGCTATGCGAACTATGCGCCGCCAGCTTTTCCGGGCACTACGCGCGGGCGCGTCGTGATTGTCTATGGAGGCGACACGCCGCTGGAGCAGAACATCGACGACCTCGCGTCGAAGACCGTCATCCTCAACCAGAGCGATAATGCGCAGTTTGGCTATGCCCTGTCGGCGGGTGATGTTACGGACGATGGTCTTCCCGACCTCGTGGTGGGTGCGCCCGGGGCGCGCAGCAACAAGGGCGTGGTTACCGTTCTCGAAAACAGTCTGCTTGCCACGCCGGGTTCGAGCAGCGACGTGAACACGGATGGCGCCAACCCGTCCTCGGGCGAAGGCCGCTACGTGGGTGACGAAGAAGGCGCGAGCTACGGGAGCTCGGTCTTGTGCGTTGACACCACGGGCGATGGCGCCGCAGAGATTATTGGTGGCGCTCCGAATGCTACCGTGAACGCCAACTTCAATTCCGGCAAGGTCTACGTCGCCTTCGGTGCCAACTTCGTCTCCGGCACAACGCTGGACATCGTGAGTGAATCCGAAGTGTATACCTACCTCGGCGCTTCTGGGTCCACTTTGGGGTCCTCTTTGACGGCGGGCGATTTCGACGGCAATGGCTCCACCGAACTTGCCATGGGCGCCCCCGGAGCCAGCACGGTGTATGTTGTTTTCTCCGTAGACCCCGGCCCGAATACCCTCGACCTGGCGGACTCGGGCTCCTTTCCCAGCATCGCCCGGTTCACCGGGTTGAATTCGCTGGGCACTTCGATGGACAGCGGCGATGTGGACGGCGACGGCTTCGACGATCTCCTGCTCGGCACCCCGCTCTATACGCCAAGCATCGGACTCGAAGGGGCCGGCGGAGCAACTGCCTATGCCGGAAGAGCCAGCCTGCAGGGACAATTGATAGACCTAAGCGCGAATCCTCCTCGCACCTTCGATGTCACAGGCGGTGGCGCGGACGCACGGTATGGTTTCAGCGTTGCACTGGGCGACATTACCGGTGACGGCAAGCTGGATTTTTGCATCGGGGCTCCCTTCGCAAAAACCTTTGATGGCACAAGTGACTTTGCGGGCCGCATTGCAGTCATGGGAGGCACCTATCTGCCCAATGCGGGTAGTGGAACCTTCGACTTTAATACGTTAAGTCCAGACGTGGCCCTGTTTGGCGCGGGGGCAAACACCTTTCTCGGCGCCACACTGAATGCCCAGGGCGATTTGGACGGCGATGGACTGGCCGACCTGATCATGACCGAAGCGCTTGCCCCCAACGACGAAGCCACGGGCAGCGGCCAGGTGCATACGCTCTACGGCGATGGAACGGCGGGGACATCCTCGGCCACCGAAGCGCTCTTCAGTGGCGATACGCAACGCATCCCCCTGGGCGGGCCCCTTACCCCCGTCGTGCGCGCCAGCATTTCCTTCTCCGGCGGCGACGGCAATACCGTATCCGCGACCATCACCCGCAGCAATGCAGGCATATCCAATCTTGGCAATGGGTTGGGCACCAATGTAGCCCCCGTACTTTGGAACCTATCGACCACCCGCACGGGCTGGACCAGCGCGAAGATTGCGCTAGAATACTCCAATGCGGAAGTAGTGGGTTTTAGTGAGGATGACCTGGCGCTTTATCAGGCGGCGGCGCCCGACGGTCCTTGGGTGGAGGTTCCCTCGGCCACCGTGACTGCCAGCGCGAACCGCGTTACCTTCAGCACCGATACACTGGGATACTTTGCCCTGATCTCGAAGGCACCGGTGATTTCACTCGCAGGTGAACTACAGAACACGTTGGAGTGCGGCGGGACTTGGACGGAGCCTGGCTATTCCGCCGCAGCAGCCGATGGCGACGACCTGACGGATGTAGTCGTGATCGGTGGAGACACTATCGACTCAACGCAACTTGGCTCGACTTACACCATCACTTACGATGTTGAAGATGGGCAGGGAAAAAGCGCCTTAACGCGGACCCGGACCGTGGAAATCATCGATACCAGGCGTCCGGAGTTCCTAAACGAATCCGTTAGGTATGTTGAGGCGGGCAGCGCTTACGTTGATACTTTCGTTGTCGAGGATTTCGAGA
>JBIKMR010000180.1:0-9075 GCA_044359155.1 Candidatus Hydrogenedentales bacterium
CTGCGCGGCGGCACGGCTGCCGCCACGGGGCGCGGCGAAGCCTTTCACCCCATGCCGCCCCTGCCCGAAACGTGGCTGGTGCTCTTGTTCCCCGGCATCCCCATTAGCGCGGGGGCGCTGTACAACCACCCCTGCATTGAGCGCTCGCTGGAAGAACCTGTAGCGGGATTCACCCCCGCCTTCACCCGCGCGTTGCGCGAATGCAGCGTGGGCAAATTACGGCAAGTGGTGTTCAACCGTTTCGAGGCCCCCGCCTTCATCGACCACCCCGACCTAGTCGAGGCAAAGGAAGAATTGCTGGACGCGGGCTGCGTGGCCGCCGCCATGAGTGGCAGCGGTTCAACCTTGTTCGGCGTTTGCGCGTCGAAGCAAGAGGCGGAAGCCCTTGCTCTTGCGGGCCTGCGCTATCCGGCGGTGGCCGTGCCCACGGTGAACGTGGGAATCGAGCGGGGAGAAGCCTGAGCACGCCCATGCCCAACGACCTGAACAACGCCCTGCTGGAATTCCATCACGCCATCGTGGGATTGCGCGAATCCCTGCGTGATTTTCCGGAAGTGCGCGACCAGTTGCTGGCGGGGTCGGAAGACTGGGAAAGCCTGCTGCGCTTCAAGCTGCTGCCGCAGGGTGCCGAGCCCGATTGTGTGGTGGTGGCCATGGGCGGCGGCACCAATACCGGCAAGTCCACGCTGTTTAACCTGTTGGCGGGTAGCGATATCAGCCCTGTGCGCTGCACGGCTGCGGCCACCTGCCGCCCCGTGGTGGCCGCCAACCCCAACCGCGCGGCAGATTGCTACGCGGGACACCTGATGCCCGGCTTCGAGCCGCAGCCCTTCACCCAGCACGACGACCCGCTTATCCGCAATCACCCGCCGCAAGCGCTTTTCGTGGCGGAGGCGGAAGCCCTGCCCATGTCCCGCGTGCTGCTCGACACCCCGGACGTGGACTCGATAGACCTTGCCAACTGGGAAACCGCCGCCCGGCTGCGCGCCTCGGGAGACGTGGTGCTGGCGGTGCTCACCGGCGAAAAATACCAGGACGAGCGCGTGGTCGCTTTCTTCCGCGAGGCAGCCGCATCGGGCCGCATGGTGCTGCCCATAATGAACAAGGCCAATCCAGACCGGGACTACGAAGTGGCGCGTGCGCAACTGGAAACCTTCTGCATCTCGGCAGGCATCGAGGGCGCACCCCTGTTCGCTGCGCCCCACAACTTTGACCTGATGAAGTCCGGCGGCGCGGAGCAGATCATTCGGCTTGACGAACCCGGCACCCTGCCCGGGTTTCTCGACGCGCTCGACGCGGTCGAGCTGAAGCTGGGCGTGCTGGCCCTGAGCGCGGCACGCTTTGTCGAGCAGGCCGGTGAAGTGGGGGGGCGCATCAGCGCGCTGGCCGACACCCTCCACGCCGTGGCCGATGGCTTTGAAGGTGCCGCCTGCCGCTTTGCCTTGCGCTATCAACCCGCGCCGGGCACAGCCGTGGGCGGGCTGTTCCACCAGTTTGTGCAGAACAAGCGCGGCCCGGTGGATCGCGCCATCGGCTCTGCCAGCAAGGCCATCGCCAAGGGCGCGGGCTACGCAGGCAAGGCGATACGCAATGCCGTGGCCAGCCGCACCCTTTTGCAGCCGCCCCAATGGGAATATGCCGAGGACAAAGTGCGCGGGCAGAACCTGCGCCAGATTGAGCAGCTGACCTCTGAGCTGGCGGCCCACTACCTCGAACAGGCCCGCACGCTCGCGGCCCCGGCGGACCACCTCGCCGCGCCCTTTCTGGAAAGCATGGACATCGACGGCGTGACGGCCCGCGTGGCGCGGTCCGCCGAGCAGAACGGCGGCATCTCCGATGACTTCCGCGAGCACGCCGAGCGCACGCTCGAACTCTGGTGGCACGACAACCGGGGCAAGCGCATGGTCATCGAGGCGCTGGATAAGGTACTGCTGGTTGCGCCTGCCGGTATCGCCGGGGTGATATCGGTGCAGACGGCGGGGGTAGGTGTGCCCGAGGCGTTGATCATCGCCGGGCCGGTGATGGAGCAGTTCGCCGCGCGCGTGATGGAATACCAGTTTGGCGACGCGATGTTTGACTTTATTTCGCCTTGGCGCAAAGACCAGCAAGAAGCCTTCGAGCGGGCGTTACGCGAACATCTGGCGCACCCGGTTTTGGAGCCGGTGCAGCGTGTGCTCGACGCCATCGAGGAGCGCCATGGCGCACAAATCAAAAGGAGTTTAGAGGCGTGCCGCGCAGCCTTGGAGACGTGCTAGATCAACTCGACGCGCTGACGCGCTACGAGGGTCCTTGGAGCGCATTGCGCGACGAGGCCCCCGTGCTTGCCGCGCGCGTGGCCGAAATGCGCGAGCGCGCTGAACACCTGCACGACGTGCTGGTGGTGGCGCTGGTGGGCGGGTCGGGCGTGGGCAAGTCCACCTTGCTCAATGCGCTGGCGGGGGACGAGTTGGCGCGCATGTCGCCGTATCGTCCCTGCACGCGGCAGCCTGCGGTGTATGCGCCGCCGGGCGTGTCGCTGCCTATTCAGGGGTGGGAATGGTTCTACGGTTCCGTGCTTGAGCACCTTGTGCTCATCGACACGCCGGACTCGGACACCATTGTCACCGAACACCGCGAGCGCACCATTGAAGTGTTGCGTCATTGTGACCTGATCCTCATGTGCGGCTCGATGGAGAAATACCTGAACGAGGCCACGTGGGAATTGCTACGCCCCTTGAAGGACGAGCGCACCATCGTGTGCGTCGAGACGAAGTCCTCTCCCCATTCCGACATTCGCCCGCACTGGCTGGAACGCCTCGCCGAGCAAGACTTCCATGTCGAGCATTACTTTCGGGTCAATGCGCTTAAGTCGCTGGACCGCAAGCTGCGCGGCGGCGAGCCGAGCGAAGAAGAGATCGAGTTTCCAAAGCTGGAGACTTTCCTCGTGCACGAACTGACGCGGGAGCGTATCGAGCGCATAAAGCGCTCGAACGTATCAGGCCTGTTACGCAAGACGGCCACGCGCTTGGCCGACGTGGCGCAAGGCGCAGCGGCGGACATCGACAAGCTGGGCGCGCAGGTGGAAGCGGCGGAGCGGGCGCTCGCGCGGCAGGCGCTCGAGTCCGTCGAGCAGCGACTGTTTGCCGAGCCGCACCTGTGGAACTTTGCGCTGGGGCGCGAGGTCGGCCTGCGCTCGAAGGGAATCGTGGGCACCGTATCGCGCGGCATCGAGGCGCTGCGCACCCTCCCCACGCGCATGAGCTGGTGGGTGCCCACTGCCGCGAAGCAGTCCGCCGGGCAGCGCGCCGCCGGGATGCTGGCCAGCGAACGGCTGTTCTCCGAAGACCTCGCCATTGCGGCGGGTGAAGTGGCCTCGCTCTACCAGCGGAGTGAAAGCGAAGTGGGCTTGGCCCTCGTGCGCGCAGGCATCGAGCGCCCCAAGGAATCCGGTGCGGTGGACGCGTTCGACGCCGCGCTGAATGCCCGCGTGAGCGAAGTGTTGCGAGGCCCGGCGCGCGAGGCCGTGGTGCGCCGCGCCCGCACCTTGACCAGTTGGCCGATCACTGCCGCCTGCGATGCGTTGCCTGCTGCCTTGGGCCTGTTCAGCGGATACCGCATTCTCGGTGCCTATTTCTACGGCACGCCCCTGCCCGACGACTTCATTACATTGAGCGTGCTGGTCATCGGCATTGCGATAACCCTCGAACTCTTCGCGCTGGGGTGGGCATCGCGCGCGATGGCGTGGACCGCCCAGCGAGAAGCACAAAGCGCCATGCGCCACAGCCTGCTTTCCGCCCGCATGGCCTTCCCCCGCCAGCGCGAAATGATCGAGGAGACCCGCAAGCTGGTCGAGGATTTAAGCAAGCTGCCAGACACGGCAGTGGACAACGTCAGCTTGTAGCGGGCACATCGCACTCGTGGAGTTGCCACGCCTAATTTCTGCCAATTCCTTTTACCCCGGCCAAGTCGCCGAAGAATTCGATGGGTTGTTCAATGAACAGCCCTTGGCCGTCGGCGAAGCAGTGGCCGGTTTCGGGGTCGTAGAGTTTGCCGAGGGTGGTGACCTTGGTATCGGCGATGGCGTCGATGCGGGCCTCCAAGTGCAGCACCTTTTCAAGGGGCAGCTTCCGCAGGAAGTTGATGGTGATGCTGGCGGCGATGATGGGATGCCCGGCAACCCACCCGGCGAAGCCCATGCCTTCGTCGAGTATCGCCGCCATGCAGCCGCCATGCGCGTATCCGGGGGGGCCTTCGGCGCCGTAGCCCACGCTGAACTTGGCACAGAGCGCGCCGTCGGAATCGCGCAGGTAGTAGTAGATGGTTACTCGGTCAGAGTCGGTTTCGCCCGATACAAAGGACTTGCCCTTACCAAAGCTGCGCGGCATGGGCACATAGGTCCAGCCGGGCTCGGGGCCGTAGGCATCGGGTATTGTGGTCTCGGTCATGTCTGCTCCGTGGATACTTGCCGGGCGGGATACTTTCCCATCCGCGTAGCCAATAGTATACGATCTGCGGATTCACGGAGACCCACCCCTTGAGCAAGACCATTACCATCGGCAATGCGCAGGGATTTTGGGGCGACAGCCCCGATGCCCCGGCGGCACTGGTTGCACAATATCCCGCATTGGATTACCTGACCCTCGACTATCTCGCCGAGGTGTCCCTCAGCATCATGGCGTTACAGCGTTCGCGCAACCCGGAAGCGGGGTATGCGCGAGATTTCCTGGGCGTGGTGAAAAGCCTTGCCACGCATTGGCTGGGCGGCGGCAAGACGCGGGTGGTGTGCAACGCGGGCGGGCTGGACCCGGCTGCCTGTGCGCGCGCCGTGTTGCAGGCGCTGCGCGATGCGGGCATCACCCACATGAAGGTGGCGCTGGTGACGGGGGACCAGGTGCTGGATACCCTCAAGGCCGATGCTGCCAACCCGGACCATCGGCACTGGGAATCGGGGCAATCACTCAGCGATGTCGCGGCGCGCCTTGACACGGCGAACGCCTACATCGGTGCGGACGGCGTGGCGCAGGCCCTCGCGCTGGGTGCGGACATCGTGGTGACGGGGCGCGTGGCAGACCCCAGCCTTACGCTGGGCATCTGCGTGCATGAGTTTGGCTGGGCGGCGGACGACTGGGACCGGCTGGCGGCGGGAACCGTGGCGGGGCATGTGCTCGAATGCGGCGCGCAAGCCTGCGGCGGCATCTCCACCAACTGGCTCGGCCTGCCCGACCCCGCGCACATTGGCTTTCCGATCGTCGAGATATCCAAGAGCGGCGAGTTCATCGTCACCAAGCCGGAAGGCACGGGCGGCGTGATGAACCGGGAGACGGTGACCGAGCAGTTGATCTATGAGATCGGCGATCCGCACAACTACATCAGCCCGGACTGCAAGGTGGACTTTACCGCGTTACAACTGGAGCAGGTCGCGCCCAACCGCGTGCGCGTGTTCAACGCGTCCGGCTCCGCGCCCACCCCTTATTACAAGGTGAGCGCCACGTACCGTGATGGCTATTGGGCGCAGGGCATGTTGACCATCGTGGGGCGCGATGCCGTGGTGAAGGCGCAACGCTCGGGGGAAATCATCCTCGAACGCCTCCGCGATGCAGGCTGCGAATTCACGCGCTCCAACATCGAATGCCTAGGGGCAAACGCAGCGGCGGGGGGCATCCTTCCCCAGCCCCAAGGCCTGCTCGAATGCGTGCTCCGCGTCAGCGTGGCCAGTCCCTTCAAGGACCACGTGGAGAAGTTCGCCCAGCAGATTTTTCCTCTGGTCACCGCAGGCGCACAGGGTTCCACGGGCTACGCCGGAGGGCGGCCAAGTCCAACGCCGGTGTTTGCGTATTGGCCTTGCCTGATTGAGAAGACGCGGGTAGGCGTGGAAGCGCAGTTGATTGACTGAAGAGGTGTAACCACGAAGAACACGAAGGGGCAAGAAGGGCACAAAGAGAGCCAAAACCTCTTGCGATGTGCCCTTCGTGCCCCTTTGTGTTCTTCGTGGTAATTTCTTAATTGCATTTTTATAATGGCGGCTTGTTTGCCAAATTGATTCGGGAGGAATACCAGATGGCGAAGACAGTCAACGTTGCCTTGATCGGCACCAAGTTTATGGGCAAGGCGCACAGCAATGGGTTCTTGCAGGCGCCGCGCTTTTTTGACATGCCGGTGAAGCCGGTGATGAAGGTGATTTGCGGGAATGACCCCAAGGGTACCAAGGCCGCCGCTGAACAGTACGGCTGGCAGGAGGCCTCGACCAACTGGGAAGAGGTCATCAACCGCCCGGACATTGACGTGATCGACATTGCCACGCCGGGCGACTTGCACGCGACGATGGCGATTGCTGCCGCCAAGGCGGGCAAGCACATCATCTGCGAGAAGCCACTGGCGAACACGCTCAAGGAAGCGCAGTCCATGCTGGCTGCGGTGCAGAAGGCGGGCGTGAAGCACATGTGCGGGTTTACCTATCGCTTCAACCCGGCGGTGCAGACCATCAAGAAGATGGTGAGCAAGGGCGAGTTAGGCCGCATCTTCCACGTGCGTGCTTGCTACCAGCAGGACTGGATTGTGGACCCCGAGTTCCCCGTGAACTGGCGTTTGCAGAAAGCCACGGCGGGCTCTGGCGCGCTGGGCGACATCGGTGCGCACATCACCGACCTTGCGCAATACCTAGTGGCGGACGTGACCGAGGTGAGCGCGGCGATGGAGACGTTCATCAAGCAGCGCCCGCTGGCGGATGCGCAGACCACCATTGCCAACAAGGGCACGAAGAAGACCGGCAAGAAGGGTACGGTGGACGTGGACGACGCGGCGGTGTGGGTGGCGCGCTTTGCAGGCGCAGACACACTTGGCACCTTCGAGGCCACGCGCTTCGCGCCGGGTCGCCGCAACTACAACTGCGTCGAGATTTACGGCAGCAAGGGCAGCGTGATCTGGAACCAGGAAGACATGCACAAGTTCCAGTATTACAACAGCGCCGACGCCGCCGACCGCCAGGGCTTCCGTACCGTGCTGGCAACAGACGGCGCCCACCCCTATGCAGGCAACTGGTGGCCCAGCGCCCACAACATCGGTTACGAGCATTTGTTCGTGCATGAAGTCTACGAGTTCATCACCCAGCTAAACGCGAAGAAGGTTACCTACCCCACCTTTGAAGACGGCGTGAAAGTGCAGAAGGTGCTCGATGCGGTGGAGAAATCTGCGAAGACTCGCAAGTGGGAGAAGGTTTGATTCTAACCACGGGGACAGGGGGAGCACGGGGGAAGACAATGGAAACCTCGGCATCGTGCAGCCAGTGGACGGAGGAGTTCCTGATCGATATGGTCTTGACGGCTGCGACTGCTGTGCACCGGCAGTTGGGGCCAGGGTTGCTTGAGTCTGTATATCAAGCAGCCTTGATGATGGAGTTTGAAGAACGCAGTATCGTTGCCCGTGCGCAGGTTCCTGTAAATGCGACGTATCATGGCCGAGACTTGGGACTTGGGTTCCGTGCCGATATTGTTGTGGATAACAGGCTGTTACTTGAATTAAAGGTTACCGACTCGATTGCTGACATTCATTTAGCCCAAACAATTTCATACCTGAAGTTGCTTGGCTTTAAGCGTGGTTACATTCTGAATTTTGGTGCTAAGTTGATGAAGGACGGGATCAAGCGGGTCAGCATCTAAGGGCTTTCCCCCCGTGTTCCCCGAGTCCCCGTGGTTAGATGAAACCAGAAAAGGAGAGGGTCTGATGAAACTCGGTCTGTTGACAGTCATGTTTGGCAAGACGCCGTTGAAGGAAGTGCTGGAGCGCATCCGCCCGTTGGGGTTGGATTGTGTTGAGCTGGGAGTAGGCAACTATCCTGGCTACTCGCATTTGCCCACGAAGGAGCTGCTGGGCTCAAAGCCGAAGCGGGATGATCTGCTGGCAATGATCAAGGGCGAGGGCTTGAGCATCTCCGCCCTTAGCTGCCATGGCAATTGCCTGCATCCGGACAAGGCCTTCGCCAAGGCCAACATCGAGGCGCAGACGGACGCCATCCTGCTGGCGGAAAAGCTGGGCGTGCAGACGGTCATCGACTTCTCGGGCTGCCCCGGTTCGGATAAGAAGGCCGAGCGCCCCAGCTGGGTCACCTGCCCGTGGCCGCCGGATTTCTTGGACACGTTGAACTACCAGTGGAATGATGTGGTGATTCCGTATTGGACCAAGCAGGCAAAGTTCGCCAAGGACCACGGCGTGCGCGTGGCTTTCGAGGCGCACCCCGGCTTTGTGGTGTACAACACCGAGACCATCCTACGCATCCGCAAGGAATGCGGAACCAACCTTGGGGCCAACTTTGACCCGAGCCATTTCTTCTGGCAGGGCATGGAGCCCATCGAGGCGGTTCGCGCGCTGGGCGGCAAGGCCATCTTCCACGTCCACGCCAAGGACACGAAGATCGACGAGACGAACTCCGCAATCAACGGCGTGCTGGACAACAAGCACTATGGCGACGTGCTGGGCCGCACTTGGGTGTTCCGCACCTGCGGCTATGGCCACGGCATGGAATGGTGGAAGAGCTTCTTCTCAATGCTGCGCACCGTAGGCTACGATGGCCCGGTGAGCATCGAGCATGAAGATAGCCTGATGTCCCCGCAGGAAGGACTGACCAAGGCGGTCGAGTTCCTCAAGCAGGCGATCATCAAGGACAAGCCCGGCCAGATGACCTGGGCCTAGGCAATGCGGAATTCGGAATGCCGAATTTAGAATGAATACAGCGGGGCCGCCAAGTGCGGCCCCGCTTGAATTTCTGCTCTTCTCCCATCCGTCTCATCTGTCCCATCCGTCCCAGGAACTCCTACCCATGCCTATCCCTTTTCGCTATTACCTGCGGGTGCGCTATGCCGAGTGCGATGCGCAGAAGGTGGTGTTCAACGCGCGCTATGGGGACTATGTTGAACTGGCGACTACGGAATACATGCGGGCTCTGGGCTTTGAGGAAGATCTGGTTTCCGGCGCGCTGGATTACCAGTTGGTCAAGCAGACGCTGGAATGGAAACGCTCCGCGAGGTTCGACGACGTCATCGAGGTACAAGTCACCAATGCTGGCATGGGGACAACGTCATTCACCATACGCTCCGAGTTTCG
>JBIKMR010000182.1:0-8983 GCA_044359155.1 Candidatus Hydrogenedentales bacterium
CGGGCTATCTCTTCTATCAGGGCCATGGCGTAGGCGCAGGCGTCGAGTTCGTTTTCGAGCGTGGCGATGGTGTGCGCCACGTAGGCGTGCTCTTCTTCGATTTCGTGCAGCGGGCGGCCCGCAGATTGGCGCTCGGCAATCTGTATCTGGGCGTGGTGCATCTGGTCGCGCAGGGAACGGGCCTCGGCCAGGAGGCGATCGAGCCCGGCCTGCAAATCGGCGGGGGCTTGCTCGGGGGCGGGGGGCGCTGGGGTGCGGTCTAGCCATTGCATCAGCGCGTTGAGGTCTTCGCCTTGGGCGGCCTCTTCTATGCCGCGCTCGATGGTCTCGCGCTGTTCGCGCAGGGCGCGGTACTTGCGGGCGGCCTCGGCCTGCTCGCTCCATGCGGCATGGGTGGCCACGCCCGCGTGGGCCAACAGGCGCGCCAGTTCCTGCTCGCGCTTCTCGAGGTCAAACTCGTCGGCCTTGGCCTGGCGCTCGAGCGCGGCGCACTGCTCGCGCAACACGTCGATGCGGGCTTGGCGCTCCTTCTGCTCGGTCAGCCCGGCGCGGATGCGTTGCAGCGTGGCGCCGGTTTCTTCGGCCACTTCCAACTCGGGGCTTGCCGAGCTGCGCTGCATGAGGCCACGTATCTGGTCTTCGACGGTGCGCAGCGCCATTTCTGCCGACTGCCGCTCTTCGCCCATGTGGGCTAACTCGGCGCGGTAGCGGCCAATCTGGGTGTGGCTGTCGGCAATGTTGCGCTTGGCCTCGCGGTATTCCTGGTACTTGGCAATGGCGTTGCCCGCAGCGGTGCGCACCTGGGCCTCGTTGTCGAGCACCACGCCCAGCTTGTCGAAGGTTTCGCGGAAGCGCAACAACAGGCCGGGGATGCGCTGCTCGGCCTCGGCGGCGCGGGCCTGTTGTTCTTGCAGCAATTCCTCGCGCGCGGTCAGCTCGGCGCGGGCGGCCTTGTATTGATCGTGGCGCGCCTCGAGTTCGCGTACCGTGGCGCACCCTGCCTCGACCATGAGGCGGTCGATGGTGGTCGCGGCATCCTCAGTGGTGTGTTGGTTGTCGGGCGTTGCGCTCGCGGGGGTGGAGAGGTGAATGATCTCGGCCTGCAACTGGGCGAGGCGTTTGCGGTCGAAGATGAGGCGACCAATGAAATAGGCGGCGGCCATGCCCACCACGCCAGCGGCAATGCCGATGGCCTGGTTGCGCAGGTAGAGCGCGGCCCCGGCCAGGCCGGCGAGCCCAAGGCCGCAGAGCAGCGAGAGCATGATGAAGTCGGGCGAGCTGGCGCGAATCTCGGCTTCCATGTTGCGCTTGGCGGAAAGCATGTGGCCACGATTGACGACCTGCTCTTCCGACACGCGGCGTCGCAGTTCGTGTTCACGGGCCAGCTCGGGAAAGTTTTCGTGCGCGCCAAAGATGGCGAGGCTGGCGGAGATGGCGTCGCGGCGGGACTTCACGTCCTGGTCGATCTTGGCGAGGCTCTGGCGTTCCTCGTCGCGCGCGCGGATGGCCACGTCGAAGGAGGAGGCCAACTGGGTGATCCACTCGACAGGGTCCGCCGCGATGCGGCTGAAGTCGGGCAGTTTGCCGATGGTGGCTTGGCTGTCTTGCAGGCGCTTCTCGGTGGCCTCGAGGGTCTGCTCGAGTTCGAGCATCCGGTCGTTGCAACGCTGGATGATGGCGGTGAGATCGGAGAAGCGCTTGTCCACCTCGGGGGGCAGTTCGCTGAGGGATTGCAGGCCGGCAGCCACGAGGGCCTTTTGTTCCTGCTCGATGCGTTGCTGGTTCTGCGTCAACTCCGTGCGGCTGCGGTTCAATTGGTCTCGCCCGGCACCCACGCGCATCTGGGCCTGCTGCACCTGCGGCTCCTGCTCGAGCGGAAACTCGCGGGCGCTGCCGAGGGCGAAGCTGTCGCGGGTCACGTCGTCCAGCTGCTTGCGCAGATCACGCACGCGCAGGGCGCGGGCATGGCGCAGGTGCTGCTCGGCAGCGGCCAGTTCCTGCCGGTAGCGGCTCTCTTCAATCTCGCACTGCACGGATTGTTCCATCAGCGACTGCAACACGCGGGCCTGCTCGAGCGCATCGCGCCGTGCACTGTGGGCGTTGGTGCGTTCCTCTACCAACCGCACCAGCTTCACACGCAGGGTGGGCAGGGGCTTGCCCTTGGCACCCGGCTGGCCGATGGCGTCGATGCGGTCCTTCAACAGGTGCATGGCCCCATCGCTCGAATGTTGCTCCGCCCCAGTGTCGGTGAGGGATTGCAGCTTGTCGCGTATCTTGTTCAGCGAGTCCCGGTCGCCTAGGTCTTCCAGGCTGAAGTGGCTGATAGTGGCGGCGCTGAGGAAGACTTCCTTGCTGAGGCCCAGGTGCGCGGGGGCGAAGTTCACTTCACCATTCGGCAGTGCCTCATAAGTTGCGGTCACGTCATTGCCGGTGATGGCGTCCACCAGTACGAGGGCTTCCTGTTCGCGGTCGAAGCAGCGGCGCACCTCGAAGGCACGGCCATCGGCCAACTGGTAGGCCAGCGCACCGGCATAGCGCGCACCCGCGGCCCAAGGGCGGCGCAGGGTGTTGGTCTCGTCGAAGACGCGCTGGGTGAGGCTGCGCTTCTGACCATAGAGCATGTCGGCAATGAAGCTGCGCAGGGTGGACTTGCCCTTTTCATTGGGCCCCACAATGATCATCAGGCCGGGCTCGAAGGTTACTTCGCGCTCCTGAAAGCGGCCATACCCGGAGATGTGTGCGCGGAGGATTCTCACGATAAATCCTCGACCTGCGGCAGCGGCTCGACTTCGCCGCGATAGGCGGCCACGCCCGCCTCGATAGCGCGGGTGACGTGGGCGCGTCGCTCGGAAGTGGGCGCGTCTGCGGCGGTGGCCAGCAGCCGTTGCACGTAGATGCCGAGGCTGGTGTTTTCCTTGGCAAGCTGTTCGAGGTGCGTGGCCGACGCGGGCGGCAACGTAAGTTCCAGCAGCGAGAAGGCATCTTGCGAAAGTTCGAAGAGTTGGCCCATGCCCTCGCGGACGGCAGGCTGCACGAGGCCGTGCAGCTTTACGCGGGCGAGGGTATCGGTACCCTCGGCGGCCAAGCCACGCAGACCGCGCACCAACTGGTCGAGGCTGAAATACTTACCACAGTCCAAGGTGTAGGACCCGAACTGCGTGGACGCAGAAGCGACAGGGTGTACGCTCAACTGTGGCGCCCGGCCCCGTCCTTCCTCGATGGTGATGTCGAGAAAGAAGTGCGGGCCGGTCTCGTCGAAGCCGTGCGGCTCGGGCGCGCCGGAATAGTAGGCCGTCACACCGCCCATGCCATGCACGGGGAGAGTGGCGTGGTGTCCGCCCAGTGCGAGGTAATGCAGGCCATCCACGTGGACGGCATCGGTGTTGAATTGCAGCGGGCCGGTGGCGGCTTCGCCGGGAAGGGCGGAGGCGCGTCCATGCGCCAGTGCCACATGGGCCTTGCCGTCGTCTGGGCAGACGAGGGTGGAGAAGTCGAGGCGATCGGCCAGCGGCTCGACGGCGGCGCGGCCATGAACGACCACGGGGGCACCCGGCACGGGCACGGCCTGCCATTCGCGGCGGGAGAACACGGTCACGTTTTCCGGCCAGGGTTGTGCATAGGGGGAGGCGGGGCCAAGGGGGTCGGCTGCGCCCGGCGCAAGGAACACGGGCAACGGCGCGGCAGCGGCGAACACGTCGCGCGCGAAGGCCACGGTTTCGCGGGTCACCCAGGCGGCGTCGAACAGGGCCCCTGCCACCAGCAGGGCGTCGGCCTTGTTGGCGCGGGCATAGTCCACAATGCGCTGGAGCACCTCACGCAGGCGGGCGCGGCGGTCCCGCGACAAGGCGGGGCTGAGGCCCTGCCCAGCGTAGCAGGCGTCGAGCAGCAGGTCTGCGGTATGGATCAACTTTGCGGACAAGGCGTAGCATCCCAACGGTGTAGGGTGTAGTGTGTCAAAATTGGAGCAGTGAATTAAACGGGGGTGACCAAGGCATGGCTGAACAAGCGAACACGGCGCGCGGGCCGAGGGTGGAAATAGCCTATTGCACCCAGTGCCAATGGCTGCTGCGGGCGGCCTGGCTGGCGCAGGAACTGCTCTCGACCTTTGGGCAGGAACTGGGCGAGGTGGCGCTGCGCCCCGGTTTGGGTGGGCTCTTCGAGGTGCGGGTGGATGGCGTGACCGTTTGGGAGCGTAAGGCGGATGGCGGCTTTCCCGAGGCGAAGGAGCTGAAGCAGCGGGTGCGGGATGTGGCGTTTCCGGGGCGGGGGCTGGGGCATTCGGACAAGGCATCGTAGTTGCTGCGGGTTGACGCGCTGCCTTGTGGCGGCATAGCATGGGGGCTGCGCGAGGGAAAGCTGTTACCGCGCCGGAGGTTGCCCTGTCATGCTGCTCGATTTCTTTGGTTCGATTTTCACGTTGCTGCAAAGCTTCATCATCAACATTCCGCTGGACAACCCGCTGGCGATTGTCTATGTGGTCATCAACTTCGTGGCCCAGCTTGCTGCGATTTTCCTGGGTGGCGAGGTCGAGATTCCGGGCAGCGGGAGCGGTGGCTTCTAGCCACTGCATTGTTGTGGCGCTTGTCCCCTTGGATACTGCGCCATGAACCGCCCGTTGGCGCTGCCTGCGGCGTGCTTTGCGGTGGCGGTGGCCTTGAGCCAAGGGGGCATGGCTTGGCTCGCGCTCGCGGTGGCGCTGATTTTTGCGGCGTGCTCCTTTCTTCCCTTGGCGCGCCGTCGGCGGCAGGCTTTTCTTCTCTGTTCACTCTTCCTGTTTGTTGGCCCTGCCGTGTGTTTTTTGCATGGCGCTTTGCGCGTGGCGCTGCCACCACCCACCACGGAACCCTATTGGAAGACGGATGAGATCGTTGGCGTGGTGAGTGATGCGCAAGTGTTGATGCCGGGGGAAGACTATGCGCAGGTGATGGTGGACACGGCCAACGGGCGCGCGTTGTTGCGGTGGACGGCACCGCCCTTTCGCGTGTTCCCCGGGCAGACGCTCGTGTTTCGTGGCGAGGGCAGCACGTTGCTGGGCAACGTGAACTTTGGGGTGAGCGGGCCGGAGGATTATTACCGCACGCTGGGGGTGACCCATGCCGTGCAGGCGCGGGGCAACGCGGTGCGGTTGGTGGACACGCCACGCTTTTCTGCCGTGTACTGGATTGGGCGGTTGCGGGCGTGGCAGGCGGACCTTTTCGCCAGCGCCTGCCCGGAGCAGGTGCGCCCCTTTATCTTTGCGGTGTGGCTGGGCCAGCGTGAACACATGGAGCCGCAGGCCGCGCAGGCCTATATCGACACGGGCACGGCGCACATGCTCTCGGTGAGCGGGCTGCACGTGGCGATCATTTATTACAGCATCGAGTTTCTGCTGGTGATGGTGATTCGTCGCGAGCGACCGCGCGCCGCCGTGGTGCTGGTGGCGGTGGTGGTGTATGCGTTGCTGGCCGGGGCGCGTGCGGCCACGCTGCGTGCGGCGCTGGTGATTGCGGTGTATCAATCGGCACGGTTGGTGCGGCGCGAGCCGGACGCGCCCACCGCGCTGGCGGTGGCCGCGTTCCTGTTGCTGGTGTGGAACCCCGCCCTTGTGTTCGACGTGGGTGCGCTGCTCTCGTTTGCCAGCGTGGCGTCGTTGCTGTTGTATGCCGACCCGTTTACCGAATGGATGCACAAGCAACTGCGGGTGCCGCGCCCGGTGGCTGGGCCGTTGGCGGCGTGCGTGGCGGTGCAGGCGCTGACGCTGCCGATGAGCGCGGCGTGGTTTCATGTACTGCCGTTGTCGGCCCCGCTGGCCAACCTGATAGCCGTGCCTCTGCTGGACGCGGTGCTGTGGTGTTGCGTGGGGGTGACGCTGGCAGGCGCGATCATACCGCCGGCAGCGCCGCTCTTCGGCCATGCGGCATGGGCGCCGGTGGCCGCGATTGAAGGGCTGATCAACTGGCTTGGCAGCTTTGACAGCTTGGCCTTGCTGGTGCCATCGCCCAGCCTGCCCGCGATGCTCTGCTTCTATGGGGCGATGCTGTTGCCGGTGTTGATGATTCGCAAGCGCAGGGCAACGGAGGATATGCCGGTCCCGTTGCTGGTTCGGTGGCGTGTGCCTGCCGCGTGCGTGGTGTTGCTGGGTTTGAGTGTGGTGCTGTGGAAACCCACGCCGCCGCGCGCGCAGATGGACGTGCTGGACGTGGGGCATGGGGACGCTGCGGTGGTGTTTCCACCGGGCGGTGGCGCAGTGTTGGTGGATGGCGGGGACCGCACCGAATTCCGAGACAACGGGCGCGCGATTGTGTTGCCCTTCCTGCTGGCGCATGGGGTAACGCGGCTGGATGCTATCATCGCCACGCACCCTGACCGGGACCATGTGGGCGGGTTGTTTGCGCTGATTGAATCGATACCGGTGGGGCGGGTGATCCTCAGTGCGCAGGGGTCCACGCGGCCTTTGGAAACGGGGCTGATTGCGTTGTGCCGAGACAAGGGAATCCCTATTGAGCGCATGGGCGCGGGCGAGGAATGGACGCTGCACGGCGCGCGCTTTGAGGTGCTGCATCCGCCGGAGTCGGGGTGGGTTGCGCCTACCGTGAATGAGACCAGCCTGGTGATGCGGCTGACGTGGGACACGGAATCGGGCGAGCCGTTCTCTGCCCTGCTCACAGGGGACGTGGAGAGCGCGGGCGAGTTGTTGCTGTCGCAAAGCGATTGCCGCGCCAGCGTGTTGCGCGTGCCGCACCATGGGTCGTCCACCAGCAGCTCTGCCGCGCTGCTCGACGCCGTGGCCCCGCAGGTGGGGATTGTGTCTACCCGCACCACCAACCGCCGCAACGCCATTGGCCCCGGCGTGGCGGAGCGCTACATCGAGCGGGGGATTCCCTTGTGGCGCACGGATTCGCACGGCGGCATTCGCATCACGGGTGACCCGCCGGGGTTATTGTCTGCCCGCAAGGTGCGCGGGTGGTTGCCGTGAGTTGTGGTCGGTGCTGCGTGCTCGGCAGCGCAGTAGCGCTGCGCTCCCAACTACGCATTCCTCACCATGCCTCGATATCCCACGTGCCGCGCAGGGTGGGGTGCTTTTGTTGTTCCTCGATCATCCCGACATACCGCGCGCGGGAGACGTTGAACGCGCCCATACTTTTGAGGTGTTCCGTCTCCATCTGGCAATCCACCAGGCGAATGCCCGCGCGTGCGCCTGCGCGGGTGAGGGTGATCAGAGCGGCCTTTGATGCGTCTGCCTGCCAGGAGAACATGGACTCGCCGAAGAAGCAGGCGCCGAGTGACACGCCGTAGAGTCCGCCCACCAGATGGTCGTTGTGCCAGCATTCGATGCTGTGGGCGTAGCCTTCTCGGTGGAGCGCGGTGTAGGCAGCCTGCATGTCGTCGGTTATCCATGTGCCGAATTGGTCGTCGCGCGGCGTGTTGGCGCAGGCGGCAATCACGTGTTCAAAGGCGCGGTCTGAAGTGACGCGGAACTTTCCCTGCTTGAGCGTGCGCTCCATGCGGCGGGAGACGTGCAGCGTGTCCACGGTGAGCAGCGTGCGCGGGTCGGGGCTGTGCCAGAGGATGGGCTCGCCGTCTTCGTACCACGGGAAGATGCCGCTGGAATACGCCAGCAGCAGGCGCGGCACGCTGAGGTCGCCGCCCACGGCGAGCAGTCCGTCTTCGGCAAGATGCACCGGCGGGAACGCCAGCTTTTTTCCCAGCTTGAATATGGGCACGCGCGCCTCCTCCTTTGGGGCGTGCGTGCATTTTCACCATCTACCCCCGTCAATGCCAGATTGATACAATGCGCGCTGGGGAAGGAGCACACATGCAGAGACAATTCGCGTTGATGGTGGCGGGCATATTGGCCGCGCTGCTTGCGGGGGGATGCGGCGCTGCGCCTGCCCCGGCTCCGCCCGCCCCGGCCATCGTGGCCGCGCCGCCCGCGTTCCCCGCCGATGTGCCGCAGATGCCGGACTGGGATGTTCATAACAAAAGCTATGACGCGGCAGGCAGGCGCTTTACGCTGCGCGCGGTTACGCCGCAGCCCCTTGCCGATGTGACCGACTTTTACCAGAAGGGCCTCGAGGCGCAGGGGTGGAAGCAGGTGAAGGGAAGCAAGGTGCCGCTGATGATGGTGACTGGCGAATACAGCAAGGGCGAGCGCCAGGTGAAACTGTCCATCAACGCGAGCGACGGCCAGGGCACGACTATCAGCCTGATGGCCAGCGCCGAGTAGCCCCATGCACTCCTTCACCTATGGCACCCCTTGGGGAATGATGGTCGGCACCATCAGCGATGCAGGCGTGCGCGAATTGCTGCTGCCCAAGCCGGACGCGCCAGTGGTCGATGCGGCGACTAACGAAGACAGCCCGGTGGCTGCGCAACTGCGCGCTGCGCTGGACCGCTACTTCGCCGGGGAGCCGGAGTCTTTTGACGACATCCCCCTCGACATGGACGGCGCGACGGTGTTCACCACCAACGTATGGCGCGAAGCGCGCGGCGTGCCCTGGGGAAGCACCGCCACCTATGGCGCGCTGGCTGCACGGCTGGGGCGAGACGCAGGTCACGCCCGCGCCGTGGGCCATGCGCTCGGCGCGAACCCCCTGCATGTGCTGGTGCCCTGCCACCGCTTCATCGCGCAAGACGGTGGCCTGGTGAACTTCGCCGCAGGACTCGACTGGAAACGCCGCCTGCTGCAACTCGAAGGCAGCTTGTTGTTTTAGATTGGGCAGTGTGCCAGCGGCGCGCTTTGGAGTGCGGAGGCTTGCCTCCGCTTTCGCCAAGGTAGCTTGCTCCCGCGACCTGTTGCATGGCCCTGTGTCAACGACGGAGGCAAGCCTCCTACGAGAAAGCGGAAGCAAGCTTCCGCACTCCAAAGAGGCTTTGCCTGATTTAGGCGTGGGCGCGTTTGGCCGTGCGGAGTTTCCATTCAACATAGAAGCTGGCCACGATGTAGTACACGGGATAGAAGGCGCTGATGAGAACGAGGGTTTGGCTGGGTTCGGGTTGCGAC
>JBIKMR010000181.1:0-8983 GCA_044359155.1 Candidatus Hydrogenedentales bacterium
GCACGCGTTCTTCAACGCGGCGGTGAAAGTGCATGGGCGCGGAAAGCATGGGCTCGCTGCGAAGCGCGGATTCAATCAGCGCGTCGAGCTCGTCGTTTTCCGGCAGTTCAAAATCTTCAACGTGCATCCGTATGCATTTCCTCTTCCACCACGCCACGCAACTGCTTGCGCGCGCGGAACATCCACGTCTTCAGGGTGCCCATGGGAATGTCCATCACTTGGGCGATTTCTTCATAGCTCACGCCCTTCAGGTAATAGAGCGTGATAATCTGCACATAGCGGTCGGGCAGGCGGCGCACGCAGCGGCGGATCATCTCGGGCATGTCCGGGCTTTCCACGGGCTCTTCCGCCGTCTCCACGTTGTACTGCAATTCCTGCTCGACTTCATTGCGGCGCTTGCGGCGGTTCAGTTCCGTCAGGCATACGCTGCACGTGACGCGGTACATCCACGTCGAAAAGCTGCAATCGCCCCGGAAGCCCTTCAACAGGCGATACGCCTTGAGGAAGGCTTCCTGCGCCATGTCTTCCGCAAGGGAAGAATCGCGCATGAAGCGGTAGGACACATTGAACACGACATGCTGGTGTCGGCGCACAAGTTCAGAGAAGGCCTCGGGGTCGCCGTTCTTGCTCTGGTGGACCAGTTCCAAGTCGCTTATCGAGCCTTGGCCATCGTGGGCCAAGGTTGCCGTTACGGCAGCCGCCTTCGCGCTCATGTGTCGCTCCTCGTGATCATGATGTCGCCATTCAGGGAATTCATGGTTAGCCGAGTGTGCCCGCCGCCGATGGTGCCGTGCAGCGCCTGCCGCCGTCGCACCCCGCGAATCTCCTCAAAGAGAAGGTCCGAGCGGACCGAACCGCCCCCCGTGGTGGCATTCACCTCGGCGGAACAGTTTTCGACCATTGCCAGTGTAATTCCTCCATTCATGGCAGTCAAGTCACAAGCCTCAACGCTGGGGTCCAAAAGATGCGCGTAAACGTTGCCGTTCGCGGTCGAGGCTTGCAGCGCCCCGCCACGCATATAGACGTAGATACTACCGTTCACGGTTTCAAGGGTGGCGGACTCGGTCGCCCCGGTTACGCGGATACGCCCATTGGCCACCTTGGCGTCCACCCGGCCCAGCGGATCGGTGATTTCCACGTCGGTGTTGTTGCCCTGAATCGAAATTTCCCCCACCCCCGGTCCCACCAGCACGTTGCCGTTTGCACCATCCACCTGGATCGCCGTGTCTCTGGGTACATAAATCATGTAATTCACAAGCACGTCAACTGTGTCCGGACGTTCGCCCGGCTCGGTAACGATGTGCAGGGTGTCGTCTTCGCGCGTAACCTTAACCAGCCAAGGGAGATAGCTCTTTGCAAGGGTGGCCGATTCCGAAGTGGGTGCATAGGCGCGCAGGTCCGCCTCAATGCGAATCTCATTGTACTCGTGGGTCTGCACCTGCACCGCGCCATCTTTATTTTCCAAGTGTAACCGGGGCGCAGAAGGGAGCCGCTGCGAGCGGGTCTCGCTTACCATGGGACGACACACCTCAAGCGACAGCTTCGGCGAGAGATACCCCACCGTGAAGCTTTGAATGGCGGCCGCTATGACCAGGGCCAGGCTTGCGCTGCGTAATATAATGACCATACACCCGTGAGACTTTGTGTTAAGGGTTAGGGTTTCAGCACCTTACCCTCGTGTTTCGAGAGCGTTTCGGGTTTGCGCTACAATCCCGCCATGGACGAGCTTTACATATTCTTCATCACCGTGCCGCTTACCGCCGTGCTCATTGGGTTGATCTATACGATCTTCCGCAACGTGGGGCGCCTGTGGCTGGATCACCGGGTGAAGCTGGCCTTGCTCGAAAGGCTGGAGAACAAGCCCGACTTGCTGCGTTCTTTTGACGAATTGCAAACCCTGCTGGACGATACCCCCAAGAACGACGCCGAACCTGACCGTATTGACTTCATCACTACGGGCGTGGTGCTTGCGGTGGTGGGGATTGTGTGCGCTGCTATTGGTGCGCCCAACAGTGGTCGCACTGCGGTGGGAGTTTACATTGGCGGGGTGGCTTGCGTGGCGTTGGGTTTCATTTTGGCCTTGGTCGGGTTGTTTTCCTGGTTTCTGGCGCGCGCCCCCGTGGACCAGAACGGCAGAATCAGCCCGTGGTACAAGCGATTGTTTCGCCCGAAGCGCTAGCCACTAGGGGTGGAATTGGTAATCTATTGTCAATATTGCAGTTTTTCCGCTTCTAGGTTATACTCGGCCTGTTGTGGAGGAGGACCACTGCCGTGACATCTGACGAGATGCGGAGTCAGATACTTTCGCTGTTGCCGGGGTTGCCCCGGTTGACGCGTGATGTGCTGCGTTCTCCCGAGACGGCGGCGGCGCGGCTGGCGGCTACGGCGGCGGTGGCGGAGCAGGAGCCGGAAGAGGCGGTGCATGTGATGGTGGAGGCGGCGCGGTTGTATCCCAAGCGCCCGCCGAAAACTTTTGAAGCTGCCGCCCGCAGGCTGGGCGTACGCGGGGTGTGCCGTGCCTTATTGCGCGGGGCTGCGCCAGGATTGTTTGAACAACAACCCGGCGACGACGCGATCGACATCGAGGCGCACTGGTGGCAGGCCAACCTGCGCGGCGCGTGCGCCGAGTTCCTCGCTGTACACAGCCAATCTTCGCTGGTGGATTCCGCCTACCCTGCTGCTTTCCTTTCGCACGTGGGCAAGCTTGCACTCGAGCACGCGCCGGAATCGCAAGCGGCGCAGGCCACGGTGTATCTGCACACGGCGGCCATGAATCCCCTCGATGTAGAACAGCGTCGCTATGGCATGGACCACGCCCTTGCGGGCAAGTGGGCCATCGAGGCGTGGGGCCTGCCGCAGGCGTGGGCCGAGGCGGTGTGGCTGCAATATCACCCGGCGGGCACGCTGGACGACACATCGTACCCGGTGGCGCTGGCCGAGTTGACGGGGTTGTCGGGCAGGCTGGTGGCGGCGCAGTTGACGGGCCAGCAGGAAGTCTTTCTCGAAGCATCGGCCCCCACGGCGGAACGGCTGGGCCTGAGCCTGGCCGCGCTGCGCAAGGCGGCGTATACCGATTTTGAACACCTGACCCCCGAGCTTGAACCCATCGAGACGGAGGTGGACGCGGCGGCGCATACGCCGCTGCTCGACCCGGCAGAGCTGATGGCGCGCCTCGAATGGGCGGAGACCATTACCGCGCTCTATGAAGCGACGGCGGAAGTGACGAGCGAGACGGCGGCGCTGGGCGCGATAGTCGAGGCGCTGCGCAAGTGCGTGCCTTGCGAGGCGGGCCTGTGCGTGTTGACCGGGCCGCAGGGCAACGCCACCACTGGCGTAATCTGGCGGGGCCAAGAGTCGCCCACCACGATACCGGTGACTGCGCACGATGGCAGCGGCAAGACGGCGGCGGCGCTGCGAAGATTGCTGGATACCTTTGAAGGCGGCTCGGGCGCATGGCGCACGCACGACGGCGCGGGCATGTTGGCGTTGCCGATTGCCGAGAACGGTCGCGTGTTTGGGCAGTTGGTGCTCGAGGCCGCATCGGGCACGGGGGCCAACCAGCACCTGGGGCGGCTGGCCGAATTCGTGCGGGCCTGCGCCCATGTGCTGCGCCGCATTGAAACGCTGCGGCTGACTGCCCGGCGGCAGGAAGAGACGGGCTCCGCGATTATGCAGCAGGAGGCCGTGCATCGCCGCGCCATGCGCAAGGCCCGGCTGGACAGCGTGAGCCGCATGGCGGCGGGCGCGGCGCACGAGATCAACAATCCCCTCGCGGTGATATCCGGGCGGGCGCAGTTGCTGTTGAGCCGCGCGTCTGACCCCGATCAGGTGCAGGCGCTGGAAACCATTGTGCAACAGAGCCGCCGCGTGAGCCGGGTGATTACGGACCTGATGCAATTTGCCCGGCCCGAGGCCCCCAAGTTTGTCCCGCTCTCCATCAGCCAGATGCTGCACCAGGTCTACCTGACCCTGGCGGACCGGCTGAAGGAAGCCAACGTGCGCGTGGTCGAGGATTACGGGGTGGGGCTGCCGCTGGTCGAGGCGGACCGGCTGCAATTGATGCAGGCGCTGACCCACCTGATGACCAACGCCATGCAGGCCATGCCCGATGGCGGCCTGCTCACCCTGCGCGCCAAGTCGGGAATGCACACGCCGAGCGTGATGGTGCAAATTGTGGACACGGGCTGCGGCATCATGCCCGAGCACATGGACCACGTGTTCGAGCCCTTTTTCTGCGGACGCCCCATGGGGCAGGCAGGCACGGGGCTGGGCTTGTCCGTGGCGCACAGCATCATTGAGCGGCATCTGGGCACCATCAACCTGCAAAGCGAAATAGGCGAAGGCTGCACCTGCACCCTGCGCTTTCCGGCTTCCGCCCTCACCGAGGAAATCCCCACGCGCACCGCGCCCAGCAGGATGGAGGCTGCCCCCTTTGGGATGCCCACCCCCACGCGCGCCGAGCGCACCCAGTCCCCCATCGTCGCGCGCGGCAGGGTCATCGTATGCGAATCCAACGAGGATGCGCGCGAAGTGTTGCAGCGCACCCTCGAAGGGCGCGGCTTTGAAACCGTCGCCGTACACGACGGGCTCGAAGCGCTGGCCCTGCTCTTCACCAGCCATGCGGACCTGCTGCTCTGCGACCTGCACCAAGCCGCGCTCGACCACCAGCCCCTCGTGCGCCAAGCCCGCGACCGCTTCCCCGGTCTCGCCATCGTGGCCTTCTCGAGCCAGCTCAACAGCCAACTCAGCCGCGACCCCCTCTACCCCCTTGCCGATTCCTGCGTGCCCAAGCCCTTCCACCTCGAAACCCTCTTCGACGCGCTCGACGCCGCCCTCGCCGCCCCCCACCGCATGGCGCAATAAGCGCCCTGCGGCAAACCCAATAGACTGCCCCACCAAAGCTGTGGTATTCTTTGCCCTCACGCGCTCGTAGCTCAGTGGATAGAGCACCGCCCTCCGGAGGCGGGTGTCGTAGGTTCGACCCCTACCGGGCGCGCCATTTTTTTCTTGGGGAATCGTCCCTTCACCCCTGCCAGAGCATCCCACTCTTCGGTCCCCCCCGGTCTACCCTAAAGATGATGGCATCTGCGCGCCTCGAATCCTTGCGGGTGTTGGTGTTTCTGAAGCGAACAGCGCTTGCAGAGTTGCTTGGCCCGGCGCATCCGACCATTCGCTGTGCGAATCCGTGTGTTGGTCGTTTTTCTTGTGGTGCTTTGGATGAAGCAAGCAATGCCGGAGACGTTGAAGCACTACAGCGCGGTGATCAACTCTTGCCATCACGGTGCTTTTCCTTTCCACTAATCAAGGCTTTGGTGGATGGCGTGTTACGACTTGGGCAGGCTTCTGAATAGGAGGGGACGTGTAATGTCTAAACCCAGCGAGGCCACACGGGAGCAGCTTATCCATACCGCCATACGTGTGGTTGCACGCGATGGGGTTAACGGCGCATCCGTCCGTACTTTGAATAAGGAGTCGGGCTGCCGGAATGCATCGGTGATCCATTACCATTTTGGGGGTAAGCAACAACTGATCGGAGCCGCTTTTCAGAAGGTTGTGGGTGAGGTCATCGCGGTCGCTAGCCCAAAGCTCATGCTCCTCGAGGCACGTATGGAGCGGGGAGAATCCTTGACGCCACGCGAGATTATGGACGCGGCAGTATTGCCATACATCACGTTGTTTATGGTTCCCAACCATGGCCCGCTCTACACCCGCTTTGTTGCCCGTGTGATGTCTGATGCCGACGATGTCCTCAGGGCTTGTATCCTGGAGGTGTTCCTTCCATTTGCATTGCGGTGCACCGTACTTTTCCACTATGTCCTGCCTGAGCTGCCCCCAAAAATTCTGGGACTGCGGCTTTTATCCGTGGTGCTCAATCTCGTGTATGCGGTCAACGATGTGCGAATACTGACAGAGTCGCCCTTTGGCGATGTTGAAGGCGAAACACCGATGGACACAATACACCGGTTTGTTGAACATCTTACCTTGGGCGTCGCGGCACCCACCGAAGCGGTGCCACCGGACTATGCGGACGCACTCGCGCAATACATCGCAGACTGGACCGGCGTCTAGTCCGGAACCTTACCCTTCCTCCAACCTCCGTAAACCCAAGGCTGCTTGCACAGTTCAAAAAATACACTTGAATTAAATATTGATTTTTGATACATATGTCTTAAATTCGACAACGAAGGTTGGGAATTGGGAGGCAAGACAATGCGCGGGAAAATACAAGTAGTTTTCTTTGTAATTATCTTATGTGTAGGCGCTTACGGCGCGACTGGGATTGGGGTTTCGGGCTCCGGGCCCTTTGAGACAGTGCCACCAGTCTTCACAGGATTCGATGTTACTTCTTCGGAAGCGAGCGCAGGTCAAGTGGTCGGGATTCGTTTTACCGCCTCAGAGTCGCTGTCATCTCCGCCGAGTGTGGTTGTGCTCAACTCAACCCAGGCGACCTTCGTATCGGCAAGCGGGCTGGACTACACTTATAGCTACACGGTACTGGACACCGACCCGCTTGGGATGACAGGCGTGTCCATCTCCGGAACGGACCTGGTTGGGAATCCCGGCGGACTTAGCGCGGCAAATGTGTTGGAGATTGTTCTCCCGCCCCTCAATGTCCCGTTGCGGGCTTGGCCGGTGGCGCTGGCGCTGGTGTTGGCGGGGGTGGTGGTACTCGTCCGCCGCCGTGGCGTCTCGCTTCTCACGTTGCTGGCTTTGCTTGTCGCACCAATGGCGATGGCTGATCCCTCTGTGACCAACGTCACCTTCCTCCAACAATCCGACGGAGTCGGCGACACGGAAGTCCACGTCATCTACGATCTTGTTTCCTCGAGCGGCCCTTGCGACATCACCGTCTCGTTGTCGAAGGACGGCGGTACGGATGAATATCCCTATCCCGTAAGCAGCGTCACCGGTGACATAAGTGCTGTGAGCGCTGGCACGGGGCGTGTCATCACTTGGAGGATAGCGCAGGACTACCCCAATGAAAACATCCCGAACGCGCGGTTGCGACTACTTGCAGATGACGGTGTGCCAGCCGGCAACGGTCTTCCTGTTGAGATGCTGTCAGTAGCCGCAGGCAGCTTCGAGATGGGGGCAACTTCTTCGGGTGATGATGCAGTGCATGCAGGTAGCAATGAAATTCCGGTCCACACGGTGACGCTGTCCGCATATACGATTGGCAAATACGAAGTGACGAACCGGCAGTATTGCGATGTCTTGAACTATGCCATTGATTCTTCTCGGAATTACCTGCGCGACGGTGCCGACGCGGTATGGTCGGGAGCCGGCGACATCTATGTCGGAACCGACCTTCAAAAGATCCTGGGGATTACGCAGCCTGGATGTAACATCCAGTTCTCGGCGGGGACCTTCACCCCCAAGACGCGCGTCGGCCTGCCCGGCAGCACGAACTACTCCACAGCGACGCAACCGGTAGTAGATGTGTCCTGGTCTGGCGCGGCGTACTTTTGCAACTGGCTCTCCGAAATGGAAGGTCTGACGCCCGTTTACGATCCCACTTCGTTCTGGGCGGCGAACTTCGCGAACGACGGCTATCACCTGCCTACGGAAGCCCAGTGGGAGCGAGCTGCGGCCTGGGACGGGACCAAGCATTGGACCTACGGATTCCTATCCGACACGCTCACAGGAAATAGCTCGGCAAACGTCGCTGATCAATTCTTGAACAATTTCAATCCGCTGGGTCTAACCGTCTCGCCCTTCACGTCTCCGGTGGGCTGGTTCAATGGGGTGAATCTGAGCCCGAACGGCAACATTGCCACTGGTTACAGCGTCAGTCCGGTCGGTTGCCATGACATGTCTGGTAATGTCTGGGAGTGGTGCCACGATGGGTATTTGAGCACCTACTACGCCACGAGCCCGGGCACGGACCCGGAAGGTGCAGGCGGCAGTTCGAACCGGCGCACACTTCGCGGTGGCAGTTGGAGCAACTCCCTTTATGATGCCCGCACGTCGCGGCGCGATTCCGCCGTGTTAAGCTACACAAGCGAAGGCGTCGGCTTCAGGATCGCCAGGTAAGTATTGATTTCTACCCCTAGCCTGCCTGGCAACAGGGCAGGTTGCCGCCAGTGCCGCCAGCGCGATAATCCGTCCATAGGGTTTCATACCGTGAATCTCCTTGGTGGTATTGCCCGGCCCTGTGCCGAAGCAGTTGCCTTCTACTATCCAAGGAGACGATGGGCGCACCACGATGCTTACAAAGAAACGCGTGGCCAAATGAGGAATCTGGCCACGCGCTTTAAATGGAAAGTATATTCACGAAGGAGAAAAAGCGGGATACGCCCTGACTTACACGGGTTCCGGTCCGGGGCAGAATCCGTCTTCGCTGCCGGGGCAGGGGTGGTATCCGCCGGTGTTGAAGAACTGCACGTTGCGCAGGGTCTCGGTGAGGCTGATCTTCCAGTCCTGCGGGGCGTAGTCGGCGGAGTGCGGCGCGCAGAGTTGGGAACCTGCGCCCACAGAGTAGCCGTCTTCGGTGCCGTCCTGGCAGTGGTATCGGTCGATGTTGTACAGCTGCACTACGCGCAGCAGTTCAGACAGGTCCACGAGGCCATTCGCGTTCTGGTCCGTGGTGGAAGGCTCGGGCACGGGCTCGCCCTCGGTGGTGCCGTCCGGGGTGAGCGAGATGTCCAGGGCAACAATCTCCGCAGGGGCCACCAGTGCTACGCGCGTTGTCGGCAGGTGGGCGGGGGCTTGCGCCAGCACGGTGTAGGTGTCCGGGTTGATGAAGGTAAAGGAATAGAGTTTGCTCACGGCGTCGAAAGCAGGGTCGATGCCGGTGTCGCTTGCAAGAAGCCGTAGTCTCGGGTTCGCATTGGTAAGCGGCAGGGTGGACACGGTATCCCGTATGCGGGTGAAGATGCTGCCGGGGAAAATGCTTTTGCCATGGTAAGGCTCGAACACCACGGGGTCGATTCCCTTGGTCCGCGACTTGGCACCGGGTTCCGCAGAAGACATGCGCGTGGCA
>JBIKMR010000014.1:0-28906 GCA_044359155.1 Candidatus Hydrogenedentales bacterium
TTGGATTCGTGGGGATGTAGATGTAGTGGCGCTCGACCTTGGCCCCTTGGTCCTCATACCGCTGGATGGACAAGCCGTTGTCGCTGCTCTTGTCGATCCACTCAGGGTAATAGGGGTAGGCGCAGCGCACGGTCACGTCGAAGCCACGCGCGGCCAAGCCATAGGCCAGGTCGCTGAAGATGGCGCCGCCACCGCCACGGTCCGGGTTGAACACGTTGACGACGATGAGTAGCCGCAACGGGCGTGGAGACGTTTCTGCCATGTGGGAACTAGGCGCGTGTCAGTTGCAGGCTGCCCAAGGCAGTGCGCAACAACACCAGCGCCGTGGACACGAACAACCCGCCCATGCCCGCCAGCAGCACGAACAGCGAGCGCGGCGGCCAGCTCTTGCGGTCGGGCAGCACGGGGTCCGAAAGAACCTTGATGTCGCCCAGAAGCAACTGGTCGGACTCAACAAACTTCGCCTGTTCCAGCATTCCCGACAGCAGGTCGTAGCTGCGCAACTGCGGGGTTTCTTGCAGGTTGAGCAGCTTGCGGTCGAAGGATTTCTTCGCAATCTCCTCGCGCAGGCCCTGCAGTTCCGTCTGCACTTCGCCCAGTTGCGATTCCATCTGGCGCGCGAATTCTTCCATGCTGGTGAGTTCGTTACGCTTTAAGATCAATTTTTCGCGCAGCGACACATGAACCGCGTTTAGCTCTTCCGAGGCGTAGCCCTGCGGCTTGTCCTTCTGGGATTTCTTGAAGTCTTCCATAAAGACCGCTTCCATGGGCGGGGACTTGAAGAGCGTGATGCGTTCCGGTTCCACGGCCACGCTGGCCTCAAGCCCGGCGATTTCCTCAAGTGTAGTGGCTATCTTGATGCGCTGGTCGATCAGCTTTTCCTGGTAATCGAGGAATCGCTGGTGCGTCTTCGACAGTTGCGCCTTGGAAAGTTCGTCGTTCCAGGTAATCTCCATGTCACGAATCTGCCCGCTCACGGATTCGAGGTCGGTGCGGGTGGCGTCGAAGCGATCCTGCACGAAGCCCAGCAGGCCGAACTTGCTCTTCTCGTAGGCCTCCTTCGATATCTCCTCGCAGGCTTGGCCCCACGCCTGCACCAAGTCGCGCGAATGCTCTGCCGTGCCCGCCGTGGCGGAGAGCGTGATGATGGGCGAATACTGCGTTACGCTTACGGTCTTCTGCGCCACTTCCGTCTTGAGCTGGAGCGCCTTGCGCAGCACGCTGATCTTCTTGATGTCGGCAATGTCTTCCTCGCTCCAGGTTCCGAGGGCCTCGACCTTTTCCGCCGCCGCCATGAGGATGCCATCGCTGGTGAGTAGGATGCGGTAATCCGGCACGCCCAGGGGCTGAGGCATGAGCACGCCCAAGGGTTGGGTATCGATGCCGCCCTTCGCTACGGGCTCCTTAAAGGGCGGCGGGCTGACAAGCAGGGTGGCGCTGGACTGATACTGCACGGGAAGCAGCATCACAGCCAACACGCCCGCGATGGCAGCGAGCACGGCCCCGGCAAAGATGAGGCGGATGTTGTCGATCAAGGCGCGCAGGTAAGCAACCGGACTAAGAAGCCCATACTGCTGCGAAGAGTTTGCGGGGGAGTCGCTCATGGTGAACCTTCTGCCGGGTAGCGTTATGCCGCAAGTATAGCGAACCCAGACAAACACCATCCAGCCCCGCCTTGGGCTTGGAAGTTCCGTGCCGTTGCTGTAAGCTGGCGCGGGTTTTTTCAGCAAGGGATATTCCAATGGACTTTGGCATTTCGGAACCGATGCGTGAATTGCTGGGGCGCGTGCGCGCGTTTGTGGATGAGGAGCTTATCCCGCTCGAGGCGGAGTTCCTCTCGAAGGAGTTCGGCGAGATTGAGCCGGTGCTCCAGGAAAAGCGGGACAAGGTGCGGGCGATGGGGCTGTTTACGCCGCAACTGCACAAGGAGCACGGCGGGCTGGGCCTGAGCCTGCTCGAGTTTGGGCTGATGGGGGCGGAGCTGGGGCGTTGCCCCGTAGGGCACTATGTGTTCAACTGCCAGGCGCCCGACTCCGGCAACATGGAAATTCTGGCGAAGTATGGCAGCGACGAGCAGCAGGAGATGTACCTGAAGCCGCTGGTGGCGGGGGAGATTCGCAGCTGCTTCTCGATGACTGAGCCAGACTATCCCGGATCTAACCCCGTATGGATGGGCACGACCGCCCTGAAAGATGGGGACGACTACATCATCACCGGGCGCAAGTGGTTTACCACGGGCGCAGACGGCGCGGCCTTCGCCGTGGTGATGGCGGTAACAGACCCGACCGCCCCGCCGCACATGAAGGCCAGCCAGATCATCGTGCCGGTAGATACGCCGGGCTTCAAGATCATCCAGAACATTCCCTGCATGGGCCACCGGGGTGAAGGCTGGCACAGCCATTCCGAAATAGAATACGACGCGGTGCGCGTGCCGCAGTCCAATCGGCTGGGGCCGGAAGGCGCGGGCTTCATGATTGCGCAGGAACGCCTCGGGCCGGGCCGCATACACCACTGTATGCGCTGGCTGGGTATTGCCGAGCGCTCCTTCGAGTTGCTGTGCCAGCGTGCGGTGTCGCGCGATGTTGCGCCGGACCGGCCCCTCGCCAGCCGCCAGTTTATCCAGGGGTGGGTGGCGGAAAGCCGTGCCGAGATTGACTCCGCCCGGCTGGCGGTTTTGCACGCCGCATGGAAGATTGATCAAGTGGGCGCGGCGGACGCACGCGAGGAGATCAGCCTCATCAAGTTCCTCGTGGCCAACATCATGCTCAAGGTGGTGGACCGCTCCATACAGGCGCACGGCGCGCTGGGCATAACGGACTTCACGCCGCTGGCCTTCTGGTATCGCGCCGAACGCGCCGCCCGCATCTATGACGGCGCAGACGAAGTACACATGACCAGCGTGGCGAAGCGGATATTGGCCCGCTTTGCAGCGACACAGAATTAGGCATAGGTCGAATAGGGTGTATCGGCCCTATACTTTAGAGAAGCAACCATGACTGCACCGATAGACACCCCCCGCCCGACGCGCGAAGGCGAAGAGTTGGACCTTGGCAAGCTGGAGGCGTACCTGAAGGAGAGCCTGCCGGGCTTGTCGGGCACGCTGGAAGTGAGCCAGTTTCCCAGTGGGTTTTCCAACCTGACCTATATGCTCAAGCTGGGCGACACGGAGCTGGTGTTGCGGCGTCCGCCCTTTGGCAGCAAGGTGAAATCGGCGCACGACATGGGGCGCGAGCACCGGGTGCTGTCCGCGCTGCACCCGGTCTACCCTTGCGCGCCCAAGCCGCTGCTGCTGTGCAACGACATGGACGTGCTGGGTGCGCAGTTCTACGTGATGGAGCGGATACAGGGCAGCATCCTGCGTGGCAAGCAGCCGGAGGGATTGACGGTTGCGCCCGACGTGGTTCGGCGCTCAGGCGAGGCGCTCGTGCATAACCTTGCCGACCTGCACGCGCTGGACTATGTGGCGGCGGGGCTGGGCGATCTGCGCAAGGAAGGGTCGTATGTCGAGCGGCAGGTGAAGGGGTGGATTGAGCGCTACAAGGGTTCCGCCACGGACGACATCCCCTCGATGGTAGAGGCGGCTGAATGGCTGGCCGCCAACTGTCCGCCTGATTCCGGCGCAACGCTGGTGCATAACGACTACAAGTACGACAACGTGGTGCTGGACCCGAACGACCTCACGCGCCTGGTGGGCGTGCTGGACTGGGAGATGTGTACCATCGGCGATCCATTGATGGACCTCGGCGTGATGCTGAGCTATTGGCTCGAGGCGGGCGACCCCAAGATGGGCACCGTGATGTGCTTCATGACCATGGCCCCCGGCGCGCTGACCCGGCAGGAAGTGGCCGAAGCCTACGCCGCCCGCACCGGGCGCAGCCTGGACAACATCACCTTCTACTACGTCTTCGCCCTCTTCAAGTTGGCGGTCATCGTGCAGCAAATCTACTACCGCTACAAGCAGGGCCTCACCAAAGACGAACGCTTTGCCCCGCTGATATTCATGGTCGGCGCGCTGGGCCAGCGGAGCGTGGAGTGCATCGAGAGCGGGAAGATGTAACTCCTACGCCACGCCGTACTTTGCCTGCGCGAGGAGGCTGGGTGCGGTGAAGTCTTCGGTGGGGGTATATCCGGGGAGGGGTTTCAGGTGCGCGTGGTAGGCGTCGAGGAACCAGTTGGGCTGGGGGAAATAATCCGGTTCCATTTCGGCAGGGGGCACGATCCAGTTGCGTGAACCGAGCACGACGGGCGGGGCGTCGAGGTGGTCGAAGGCCAACGTCGTGAGGTTGCTGGCGACGGTGTGCATGTAGCTGCCGCGTTCGCAGGCGTCGCTGGCGAGGATGATCTTGCCGGTCTTCTTCACGCTGGCGACGACCTGCTCGTAGTCAAACGGCACGAGGCTGCGACCATCGATCAGTTCCACGGATATGCCGTAGTCCGTTTCCAACTGCTGCGCCGCCTCGTGCGCGCGGTAGAGCGTGGCGCCAAAGGTGAGGATGGTCAGGTCTTTGCCCTGCTTCACCACGTTCGGCGTGCCGATGGGGGTGCGGTAATACTCGGTGGGCACGCCCTCGGGGAAGAAGATTTCGGTCTGCGAGGAATAGAGGCGCTGGCTTTCAAAGAAGACGACCGGGTCGCTGCCGCTGAGGGCGGTGGCCATCATGCCCTTGGCATCGTGCGGGGTGGCGGGGAAGACGACCTTGAGGCCGGGGATGTGGGCGCAGAGGGCGGTCCAGTCTTGCGAGTGCTGCGCGCCGTATTTGCTGCCCACGCTGACGCGCAGGACCACGGGCATTTTGCAGAAGCCGCCGGACATGGCTTGCCACTTGGCCATCTGGTTGAAGACCTCGTCGCCCGCGCGCCCGAGGAAGTCGCAATACATTAGCTCGACGAGAGCCTTGCCACCCTCGAGCGCGTAGCCGCAGGCGGTACCCACAATGGCAGCCTCGGAGATGGGCGAGTTGAAGAGGCGGCGGTAGGGCAGGCACTCGGTCAGCCCCTGGTACACGGCGAAGGCGCCGCCCCAGTCGCGGTTCTCTTCGCCATAGGCCACCAGCCGGTGGTCGTGGTAGAAATGGTGCAGGATGGACTCGAAGAGCGCCTCGCCGTAAGTGACGGCCTTGGTGCCCTTGAGCACCGCGCCGTTCTCGTCCACCCCCTTGCGGCTTTTGTTGTTGATGATCTTCAGGCGCGGGCATTGCTCGATGGGCAGCAGCACGTCGTCTTCACGCTTTAGGCCGGGCAGGGTCTCGTCGATCTCGTTGGACCACATCATGGTGGCCACGCCCTTGAAGGGGCCGAGCGCCATGCGCGGCGAGGTGGTTTCGCTCACGGCAAGGCGGCAGGCCTTCTCGACCTTGGCCACGGCGTAGGCGTTGATCGCCTCGATGTCCGTTGCGCTTGCCACGCCGGACTCGACCAGCTTGCCCGAGAACTCGAGCAGCGGGTCCACCTTGCGCCACATGTCGATCTCGTCTCGCTCGCGGTAGGACGATTGATCGCTGGGCGAGTGGCCGCTCTGGCGGTAGCATTGCACCTCGAGCAGCACGGGGCCCTTGCCCGACTTGAGCAGTTCCAGCTTACGGGCGTAGGCGTCGGCCACGGCCAGGGGGCTGTTGCCGTCCACGCATTCCGCGTGCATCTGGCTGGCGTTCACCGCCGCGCCCACGCGGGCCACCGCGTCGATGCCCATGGTTTCGCCAATGGGCTGGCCGCCCATGCCGTAGAAGTTGTTCATGAAGTTGAAGACGACCGGCAGCCCGCCCCGGTGCGACGCTTCCCACAGCGTGTCGAACTGCGCCATAGACGCAAAGCCCATCGCTTCCCACACGGGGCCGCAACCCAGCGACGCATCGCCAATGTTGGCAATGGTGATACCGGGCTGCTGCTGCACTTTCTTGTAAAGCGCCGCGCCCGCCGCAATGTCGGCGCTGCCGCCCACGAGGGCGTTGTTGGGGAAGATGCCGAAGGGGGTGAAGAATACGTGCATCGAGCCGCCCATACCCTTGTTGAAACCTGTCTCGCGACCGAAGACTTCGGCCAGCAGGCCATAGAGCAGGAAGTCGATGCCGTACTCCTCGTCCACCGTCGGGGCAAGGTCGCCGCAGTTCAGCGCCGTGCTGTCGCTCTTGTCCACCACGTTCAGGATTACGCCGTCCCAGAAGCTGGTCATGATGGTGTCCAGCCCCTTGCCTGCCAGGTCCTGCACGGCGCGCAGGCCCTTGGCGATTACTTCGCCGTGGCTACGGTGGCTGCCGAAGATATGGTCTTCCACGCCCAGGTGCAGGCACTCGCCCACGGCGGCAGCTTCCTGCCCGATGGACAGATGCGCGGGACCGGCATGGTTGTAGCTGATGCCGTGGTATTCGTTCGTCTTCTTGATGCTGTCGAGCATCGACTCGAACTCGCGGATGAGCGCCATGTCGCGGTACATGCGCAGCAGCGTGGCCTTGGACAAACGCTTGTTGTCCTTCAGCTCCTGCTTGATGGTGCGGTTGTATTGATGCACCGGAATGTCGGACAGCGTGATGACGCGCGACGCGCGGGTCTCGGCGGGGTTTACCATCAGGGTCTTGGGCATTGGAGTGAAACCTTTGATAGGGGTTAATGGGACAGATAGGACTGATGCGACGGATGGGACGAAGGCGTCCTATGAGATTACGAGCTACTCCGGATTCTCCAGCTTCGCCTTCAGCTTTGCCATGAATTGCGCGGCGACTGCGCCGTCGATAACGCGGTGGTCGCTGGAGAGGGTCATCTTCATGCGGGGGCGCACCTGGATGCCGCCATCCACGGCGACCACCTGATCCGCCACGCGGCCCACCGCGAGGATGGCGCTGTCGGGCTGGTTGATGATGGCGGTGAAATGGTCCACGCCGAAGGCGCCGAGGTTGCTGATGGTGAAGGTGCTACCGGAGTAATCGTCGGGCAGCAGCTTGTTCTTGCGGGCCTTCTCTGCCAGCGCCTTGCAGCCTTCGCTAATCTGTTGCAGCGAGAGCGCATTCGCATTGCGCAACACGGGAACGATGAGGCCGTCTTCAAGCGCCACCGCCACGCCGATGTTCACTTGTTCCACGATCTCGATGGCGTCTCCCAGCCAGCGCGCGTTCACCTGCGGATGCTCGCGCAGCGCCTGCGCTACGGCCTGCACTATCAGGTCGTTGAACGAGGGCTTAAATCCCTGTGCCTGCTTGCGCAGGTCGGTGGCGGCTTTCATGTCCACCTCGACGGTGACGTAGAAATGCGGCGCGTTAAACATGCTTTCGCCCATGCGCGTGGCGATGATGCGTCGCATCGGGGTGAGTGGATAGCGGCCCGGCGCTTTCGTGGCTCCGGCATCTTGCCGGAGATTCTTCGGCGCTTCGGTGCCGTGGCTCAGCTGGCCAATCAAGGTCTCCAAGTCCACGCCTGCCTCGCGGGCAAGGCGGCGCGCGGTGGGAGTGTTCAGCTTCAGCAGCGCGCGCAGTTCCTCGAGGGCTTTGGGGTTCGCTGCAACGGGAGCGGCCTTTGCCGCTAGCACGTCTGCTTCTATCACACGGCCCTGCGGGCCGGTGCCGGTAAGGGTGGCAGGGTCGATGCCCTTGGCGGCGGCGGCTTTGCGGGCTCTTGGAGATACTGCGCCGCCATGGGACGGATGAGACAGATGGGACGGGGAAGAAGCAACGGGTGTAGGAGTGGGACTGGGTGGAAGTTCTTTCTTCGTCCCATCTGTCCCATCCGTCGCATCTGTCCCATGTTTTTTGGGCAATTCCGGCAGCGCTTCATCCGCCGTGCCTACCCACGCCACCACGCTCAACACCGGCTTCTCGACGCCCTCGGGCACGAGTATCTTTCGCAGCACGCCAGCCGCCGTGGACTCGCATTCGATCTCGGCCTTGTCCGTTTGCACGGTGAAGAGCACGTCGCCCACGGCAACGGTGTCGTCTTCCTTCTTCAGCCACTGTGTGATCGTGGCTTCCTCGACGGTCTGGCCCAACTGGGGGAGTTTTATTTCTTGCATGGGTTTGCCTCGATCTTGTCAGGAGGTATGCGCTAAGTCAGCACCACGTTCAGGCCAATTTTTCTTGCCGCAACTACAAAGCGCGCGGGCGCTTGCTTGTCCGTAATCAGGGTGCCGAAATCGGCCAGCTTGCCTGCGCGGGCAAAGGCCACTTCGCCCAGTTTCGAGCTGTCGGCCAGCAGCACTTTCTGCGTGCTCTGCCCCATCACCGCCTGCTTCGTAAACGCCTCGTTCGGATCGGTCGTGGTTACGCCGTCTTCCAGACTCACGCCCATGGTTCCCATGAAGGCGGTGTCGAAATGCAGTTGCTGCAACAGCGGCTGCGTCAACGGGCCGACGATGCTCTGGCTGCGACGGCGCAGTTCGCCGCCCACGAGGATCAACGTGGGGCCACCGTCGGCGAGCGCCATGGCTGCGCGCAGGGAATTGGTCACCACGGTAATGTCTTCGCGCTCGCGCAACAGGCGGGCCAGCGCCACGACGGTGCTGCCGCCGTCGAGGTAGACTGTGTCGCCCGCGTTCACCATCTCCGCCGCGTGCCGCGCTATGCGGGTCTTTTCATCCGCTGCCGCGCTGGCCTTGTCGTCGAACACAGGCTCGAAGAGCCGCCCGCCGCCAATGGCCACCGCGCCGCCATGCACCCGCCGCGCTTCGCCCAGCCGCTCGAGTTCCTGCAAGTCGCGCCGAGCCGTGGCTTGCGACACGCCCAGCGCTACGCACACCTCATCAAGCCGCACCACCCGGCTGGCGCGCAGCATGTCGCGCACCTGCGCGAGGCGCTCAGGAAGGAGTAAGCTGTGTTGGGCTTGGGCCATGTGGGCTGGTTCCCGGTTGATTTGCAAAAGAAAGATATCGTAAACTTTTGAAAGAAGTCAAGCAAAAACTTTCAATACCTCTCAGGAGAGTTCCCATGCATTGGTTAAATCTGGAAGGCAAAGTAGCCGTGGTAACGGGCGGCGCGGCGGGCATTGGCCGCGCGGTGTGCGCGGAACTCGCCGCCTGCGGCGCGGTCGTGATCATTGGCGACATGCAGGAGGAATCCGGCAAGGCGCTTGAGCTGGAGCTTCAGGCGGAAGGCGGCACGGCCCTGTTCGTGAAGCTCGATGTGACCAGCAAGGCCAGCGTTGATGATGCCTTTGCCGCCGTGGTGGCGGAGTTCGGCCAGGTGGATATCCTTGTGAACAACGCAGGCATCAACATTCCCCGGTTGCTGGTGGACCCCGCAGGCAAGGAAGAGATGACCGAGGCGGTGTGGGACAAGCTGATGGCGGTGAACATGAAGGGCATGTTCCTGTGTGGGCAGGCGGCGGCGCGGGTGATGCTGCAACAGGGCGCGGGCGTCATCATCAACATGGCGAGCGAGAGCGGCATGGAAGGCAGCGAGGGCCAGAGTGCCTATGCTGCCACGAAGGCAGCGGGCTACAACCTCACGCGGTCGTGGGCGAAGGAGCTGGGCCGCAAGGGCGTGCGCGTGGCGGGTGTGGCGCCGGGGATATTGGAAGTCACCGGAATGCGCACGGAAGCCTATGAGCAATCGCTTGCCTACTCACGTGGGATTACCATCGAGCAACTGCGCGCGTCTTACGCAAAGAGTTCGATTCCGCTGGGCCGCTCGGGCACCCTGCAGGAAGTGGCCAACACGGTGGCCTTCCTCGCCAGCGACCGCGCCAGCTACATCCACGGCACGGTGGTCAACGTTTCAGGCGGGAAGTCTCGGGCGTAACTCAGGGTGCAGGCACGGGCACCGCTTCGGGTGCTGGTGCAGGCTCTGGCGCAGGCACCGGTTCAGGAACCAGTTCCACTTCCGGCAGGGCTTCCGGCGCAGGCATAGGCGCAACTTCGGGAGCGGGCACCGCCTCGGGCATGGGCTCTGGGGCGGGTGCAGGCTCGGGTGTCGGCACGGGTTCCACGGGGGCTGCTTCCACGGGAACTGCGGCGGCCTCGGTCTTTGCCAGCGCAACCTTGGTCGTGGTGTTGGCCTCGATGGCTTCGCGCGTGAGCAGGGCCTCGCGGTATTCATCTCGTGCGAAGAGCGGCAGCTGATCTCCCGAATGTCCTGCGGCGGGCTGGGTGGCGTTGCCATAGACCGTAAGCACGCGGGCGTGCGGCGGCTCGGTAAACTCGGTGAGGAAGATGAAGCTGTTCCCATGCACCGCCTGAAAGCTGCCGTCTTTCTGGCGTTCATGCTGTAGCACGCGGAAGGTGTCGTAGCTTGGGCCTCCAGAGGAGGGCTCGTCCACGCCGCCCATGCGCATCCGCATCACGTCGCCCCAAGGCACATCCAGCCCCACGCCGCCGGTAGCCATGTTGCCGGCCACCTGCTCGAGCGCGGACAGCGCACCGCGTGGATCGGCAATGCCATCGGGCGTAGCAAGCGGTGCGGCGTTCACGTCCCAAGGCACGGCAAAGGGATCGATGCCTGCGCCCTGGCAGCGCTCCTCGTAGGCACGCCACCACTGGTAGAACAACACCGCGCCGCGACTGCCCGCACGATACTCGCGGTCCCATGCGGCGAGCGCCTTGCCCGCGTCGGCCACCAACGGATGGTCCGCCTTTTCGGTCAGCGGCACAAGGTCGTCCATCAGGCGGTCCGCCAGTTCGCTGCGGGCGGACATGCTGTATGCGGCCAGCTCGTCGAAGGTGATGGAGGTGTCTTCCATCAACATGCGCAGCGAGCGCTGGAAGCGGAACACGCGGTGGGCGGGCAGCGTGGGCGGGGCCACATAGGGGGCGAACTGCGCGGGGGCAAGCGGGTAGGGGACGGTCATGTACCACGGGGATTCGTTCGCGTTTTGCAGCCAGCCCGATTCGGGGTTGGCCACGCGGGGCAGCTCGGCATAGCCAAGGTAGTCTGGCGCGAGGGCCTGCGCGGTGTTGCCGGGAACGATGCCCTGCCACGCCGTCCAGTCTCCCGAGGCATGGCGCGGCACGAGGCCATTGAAGGCCAGCAAGATGTTGCCGCCCTTGTCCGCATAGATGAAGTTGAACATGGGCAATTGCTGGCGGGCGACTGCGGCCTCGAACTCGGTCATGTTCGTGGCACGAACCATGGCCAGCATCTGGTCGCCGATGGCGGGGCGGTCGAGCCCCACCACCTTTATAGCCAAGGCGCGGCCCGGCTCTTCGGCTATCACCGGACCAAACTGCGAACGCTTCACCTGTATGGTTTCCGTGGTCACGGTGCCGTCGTCATTCTTCACGGAGACGGCGTGCTCGGTGATCTCGAAGGCGGTCTCGACTCCATCGAGCATGTAGCTGCCGGAAGGGGTGACTTCGAGGGCGAAGTGGTCCACGCCGTCGTGGGTGTTCACCGTGTTCGTCCAACCGAGGTGGCTGTTGAAGCCCAGCGAGGGAAGCGGCATACCCACCAGCGATGCGCCATAGAAGTTCAGCGCAGGCCCGGCGAAGTGGTTTTCAAACCAGAGATACAAATCACCCCAAGGCAGGTGGGGATTGCCGAGGAGCAAAGCCTTGCCGCCTGCGGCATTCCTGGGGGCAATGGCCCAGCCGTTGCTGCCATTCTCTTCGAGCCAAGGCTTGGCCTTGGCCTGTCCCCGGTCACGGCCTGCCACGAAGGTGAAGTGGATGACGCGCAAGCCGTGCGCCACCACGTCCACCGCGCGCACCGGCAGCACGCTTGATGCAGGCGCGGCAATGGCGCCGGGGTTCGCTGCCGCGTAATCGTTCACGCCCGCGCAGAATGCTTCCAGCACTTCGCGGTATTCGGGCGAAGCCTGCTCGGTCCATTGCTGCGCAATGGAAGGAATGCCTAGGCGCAGGGTCTCGATGTCGGATTCCAGCAGGGGGCGGCCATAGTGGGCGGCGGCATCGCCACGCGCTTGGGAGTACAGACGGAGTATCAGGTCGCCGTGGCTGTGGGCCTGCGCCCAACCCATGCCATAGGCTTGCTGGGGAAGGGTGTCGCCGTAGATGTGGGGCACGCCCCAGTTGTCCCAGAGGATTTCGCCGCCGCCATAGGGAGACGCGTGCGCCCCGACTGCAACGAACAACGCCGCCACTGCCAGCCCGAACCTGCGCATGTATGCCTCCGATCCCCGTGTGCCCAGCCCCTAGTGTCCGTCTTTCGTGGGTGCCACGTCGCCGTGGCTGATGATCACCAGCCAGTACCCGATGCTCAATGCCAGTATCACCGAGGCAATGGCGAAGATTTCCAGCGTCTCTATCTTTGTTATATCCATGATGATGACCTTGCGCGCAATTGCCATGAGCGCGGTCGCCATCACGATCTTCACGTGGATGATGTCGTCGCGCAGGTAGATGGTGATATTCACAAAAATTTCGATGGCAATGAGCACGGCCATAAACGCCCCGAACGTTGCCAGGATATCGGTAATCTCAAGCAGATAGGCGGGGCCCTTCTCGTCGGTCAACTGGGAATAGAGCACCCAGGCCACGTCGATGACGCCCCAGATGATGACGAAGGTCATCAGCACGGCGAGCGCACGCACGCCCATATGGATAATGCGCTGCAAGAATCGCACGAGGGCGTCGTCTTTCTCTGGCAGGGGCGGTGCCACGATGTCGGCAGCGGATACCGTCGTGTCTCGCTGGGCGCGCAACGCATGAAGCAGGGCAGCGTCGCGCTGGGCTTGCAGTTCGTTATCTTGTTGGCTCATGCGGAACTCCGTTTACTTTCGCACGCGCTGTGAATGTTCAGGATTGCTCGTTGGCGGCGCGCAGGCGGTTGCCCATGGTGACGATGATGTTCACCAGCAATTGAATCGACACCTCGCGCGGCATCACGTTATTAATGGTGTCGAGGCTCAATGCCAGCAGGCTGGCGGATTCCGCCGCGCGGGCCGAGGCGCTGCGCGGTTCCTTGCTGATCAGCGCCATCTCTCCAAACAGTGCGCCCCGCTCAAGTCGGGCCATCACGCGGTCTCCGTCGAAGATATCGACCGAGCCGCCCAGTATCAGGTACAGGCAATCACCGGGGTCACCCTTCTGGAAAACGATGTCGCCTTCCTCGAACTCCTCCGTGATTCCTCGCGCAAATATCTTGGCCACCGATTCGCCGTCCAGCCCGCGAAACAAATCCATGCGTCGTGCCAGAACGCCATAGGTGTCGCGCATACTGTCCATCATCACCGTCGCCATTTCTTGCATCAGGGCAGACATGCCGCCATCGTCCACCGCTTCGGCATGTTGCTCGAATGGCGCAGCCGGGGCAGGCGCGTCATCAGAGCCGGAACTGAAGATGCTCTCGAACATCGAGTCGCTGCCCACGTGGGGTTCCGCCGGGGTGATGGGCGGCGCAATGTATTCCGGCTCTGGGGACGTAGACTCGAACACGGGTTCAGGTTCTGGTTCGGGCACATAGGCAGGCTCGGGTTCGTAGACCGGCTCGGGCTCGTAAACAGGTTCAGGTATGGGCTCCGGCTCGGGTGGTGGCGGGGGCGCGGCGGCAGCAACGGAGGCCGCATGGTCTGCGCGCATCTGTTCGCGCTGCACTTCCACGCGCGCCTTCTCTGCTGGGGTAAGCTTCAACCCGAAGGACGAGGCAGACATCAACTGCGCGCCGCCGCCTGCGCCATCCTCGCGGAACAGCTTTTCCGTCACTAGTTCGAAATGCTTATACGCGCACAGGATAGGCTTGATGCGCAAATCGGGGCAGGCGGCCCGCACCCGTTCCAAAGCCTCGGTGTCCAGCGGGTTCACCATCGCCACGGTCAGGTTCTTGCCCAACCGGTCAATCGGCAACAGCCGATAGGTGAGGCATATCTCCTTGGGCACCAGCCCAACGATGTCCTTGTCGATCAGGTAATCCAACAGGCTCAGATGTGGAATCTTGCAATGCTTTGCAAGAAAGCTGATGAGCATGTGCTCCTCGAGCACCTTGTCTTCAATCAGAATCTCGCCGATGAACTGGCCTGTCTTCTTCTGCCGATCCAGCGCCGCCTGAATCTGTTCCTTGGAGACCTTACCTTCGGCCACCAGCAGCTGGGTCAAGTTCAATGCCGGGGCAACATCGCCCGCTGGGGTGTATTCGGGCTCCGCGCGCCGGGGTACGCTTGCAGGCGCGGCATCGGCGGCGGGCGCCTGCTCGCCTTCCTTGTTCCCTTTAGACCATCGCAACATGTGGATGCCCCGTCCCCAAGGCCAGCGCCGGGACTTGCCCGATGGAAGCCCCCACGCTGGTTGATGTTAGAGCCGTGAATGGTAACATCGGTGCGCGGTCGCATCAAGTGGCGCGGCCACCGGAATTGCAGGGCTGCTTAGTCTCTTTCGGCGGGCGGTATCGAGTAGGTGAGGGTGGCGTGGGCCACGGGTTCTTCTTCACCTGTGCTGAAGAGGGTGACTTCGCCGACGGCGAGGCGCTTGCCCAGCTTGAGCAGCTTGCCTTCGGCGAGCATGTCTGCGGGAGCGGGCTTGCGCAGGAAGTTGATGTTGAGGTTGGTGGTGACGGCGAGGGCTTGGGGACCTATCTGGGCGAGGGTCATGAGGTACATCGCCGTATCGCAGAGCATCATCTGCGAAGGGCCGGAGATGGTGCCGCCGGGGCGCAGGTGGGCGTCGTGGTAGGGCATGACGAGGCGAATGCTGCGGTCGTCCACGTGCGCCACTTGCAGGCCCATGCGCTCGACTTGGGGGAAGTGGTCGCGCAGGAATTCGTAGAGGTCTTGTTCGTTCATGAGGGGCATGGCGGGTGTTCCTTGATGGGCGGGTAAGTTAGCATACCCGGGTTGGGGCGTTGCCAAGCGGGATGCGCCTGAGGCGCACAAGCCTTGGCAACGAGGAGGAAATCTGCCTTCATGTTCACTACTTTCATGGAACCCGGTGTTCCGCCGTTCCTGTTCTGGCTGCTCTGCGGGCTGGCCGTGCTGTTTCAGGGAATCAGCAAGTCCGGCTTTGCGGGGGGGCTGGGGATATTGTCGGTGCCGCTGATGGCGCTGGTGATGCCGGTGGACAAGGTGGCGGCGGTGTTGCTGCCGTTGCTTATCTTGTGCGATTTCAACGCCATCTATTACCACCGGGGCAATTGCGCGTGGCCGCACCTTTGGCGCATCTATGTGCCATCGGTGGTGGGCATCTTGGCGGGGGCTGCGGTATGGTGGTATATCGGGCAGACGGGGGTGGCGGCTTGGGAACAGCCGTTGAAGAGGTTCGTGGGGGTGATGGGGTTGCTGATTGCCAGCTATATTTTTGCGCGGGAAGTTTCGATGAAGTGGGCGGCGGAGCACCGCATGGGGCTGGGGTGGGCGGCGGGGCTGGGCGCGGCAGCAGGCTTCACTTCCACGCTGGTGCATGGGGCTGGGCCGATTGTGAGCCTGTACATGTTCAGCCAGGGGCTGGGCAAGGCGCGCTTTGTGGGGACGGTGGCGTGGATATTCACGTTCATCAACCTGACCAAGTTGCCCTTCTATGTGGCAATTGGTCTGGTGGATTTCAGCGTGCTGACGTTCGGATTGTTGCTGGTGCCGCTGATTCCGGCGGGCTCGTGGATTGGACACGCGATGATGCACCGGGTGCCGGAGCGCCCGTTCAATTGGATTGTGCTGGTGCTTACGCTGGTGGCCGCCGTGCAGCTTGTATTCAACATTCCACTGGTGCAACTGGCGCTTGGCACCATTGCCGGGAAGCCATAGTCCAACCACAAGCCAAATGAAGGAGGACACCCATGGGCGTGCGCAAGATTGACCAACGATTTGTGGAGCAGACGCGCGGGATGGTGGCGGCGCTGGCGCCGGACATTAAGCCGCAGTGGGGCACGATGACGCTGGGGCAGATGCTGGCGCACATGGTCACCGCCGTGCGGTATTCGCTGGGCAAAGACCCCGAGACGCCGAACGAGGGGGGATTCTTTGGGGCGCACATCGCCGCGCCGTTGATCTTGAATGGCTACCTGAAGATACCGCCTGGTCAGAAGGGCCCGGCCATGTATGACATGGCTGCGCCATCGGCCACGCTGGAAGAGCTCGCGGCGGAGTTTGCGGCATTCGTGAGTGCGCAGGCGAAGCCGGGCTTTGCCCCGCCGAGCCACCCGTACTTTGGGGACATTGGCCCGCGCGGTTGGGAGAAGCTGCACGTGGTACACATGGAGCACCACCTTAGGCAGTTCGGCATCGACACCCGGGGTTATGTGAAGGGGTAGAGGAATTCCGTCATTCCTGCGAAGGCAGGAATCCAGTACCACTGTCGCCTGCGGGCGGTTCTTCCGCCCGCGAGATAGGGCGCCAGGGCCTTAAAGCAGGGCCTTTTCCCCGGCGTAGGTGCGGGTGACGTAGTCTTCCAGCAGCACGCGGAATTGGGAAGCGAGTTGTTCCTTGGTGCCGGTGTAGTTGGCATGGTGTTCCCCATCCACAAAGACGGGACAGACCGGGTCTTCGCCGTTGCCGGGCAACGATATGCCGATGTTGGCAGCCTTGCTCTCGCCGGGGCCGTTGACGATGCAGCCCATGACGGCGACCTTCAATCCCTCGACGCCGGCATGGTTGGCGCGCCAGTAGGGCATCCGCTCGCGCACGTAGGCCAACGTCTCAGAGGCGAGTTCCTGGAAGGTGGTGCTGGTGGTGCGTCCGCAACCCGGGCAGGCGGTGATGCTGGGAGCAAACTGGCGCAAGCCGAGCGACTGCAAGACTTCCTGGCAGGCGTAGACTTCTTCGCGGCGGTCTCCGCCGGGGCGCGGGGTGAGCGACACGCGGATGGTGTCGCCGATGCCCTGCTCAAGCAACACCGCCAGCGCGGCAGCGCTCCAGATTTGGCCCTTCATTCCCATGCCCGCCTCGGTAAGGCCGAGGTGAAGGGGCTGGCGGGTCTTGGTGGCAAGTTCTTCGTAAAGCTGGATGAGGTAGCGGGGGGTGCTGGTCTTTACGGAGATGATGATCTGGTCGGGGCGCAGGCCACATTCGATGGCAAGGGCGGTGGATTCGAGCGCGGAGATGATCATGCATTCGTTCATGATTTCGTCGGCGCTTTTGCCCAGGTCGCGGTCGGTATTCTCCTGCATCTTTTCCATGATCAACTCGCTGTTCAGCGAGCCCATGTTCACCCCGATGCGCACGGGCTTGTTGTTGTCCACCGCCACCTTGCAGATGGTGGCAAATTGCTCGTCGCGCTTTTCGCCCTTGCCCACGTTGCCGGGGTTGATGCGGTATTTATCCAGCGCCTGCGCGCAGCCCGGCACCTTGGTGAGCAGGCGATGGCCGTTATAGTGGAAGTCGCCAATGATGGGGGCAGAGACCCCGGCGTCGCGCACGCGTGACACAATCTCGGGCACGCACTCCGCCGCGCGCGGCGTGTTCACGGTAATGCGCACCAACTCGGACCCGGCCTCGGCCAGCTCGATGCATTGCGTGGCGGTGGAGAGCGCGTCCTCGGTGTCGGTGTTGGTCATCGACTGCACCACCACCGGCGCGCCGCCGCCCACCTGCACCCCGCCCACCATGACGGGAATCGTGTCTTTACGCTGGAGCAACATGGTTAGTCTAAGCACCTGATTTGCAATGAGATAAGCCGGAGTAGGGACAGGGGAGATCATAGCGGAATGGCGCGGAAGGGGACAAGGGGAGGAAGCAACGACCGGCAACCTGTTAAGGTGGCTAGCAGTCCAACGGCCAGCCGAGACGAATGACTAGCTCCTCGCCTGCCTTCAACTTGATGGGGATTCCAGATTCTAGATTACATCCATCGCATTCGAGTTCGTCGGATCCGAGATACTCCCCACCACCATAGATCAACCAGTTCGGAAAAGTATTCATGCGTGGGAAAAATGCCCCCGAACCCTTTCGCGGAAGATATTCTTGCGTGGGGTAATTCTCTGGTTTGCTCGATTCCTCTCGGAAAATTTCGCTTCGCACAAGCATCTCAAGCGTTCCTTCGTATGGCTTATCCGTGCGAATGTAGACCGTCAGAACATCTCCATGCCCGTCAACGCTATAACGATGGGTTGTTCCTATGCGAAGCCCTTGTTGCCAAGGCCGCACCGTAACGTTCTCGGTATGCATCATGGATAGCATGAGGACGGTGCGTATCGCGTTGGATTGAAACTTTGAGGTGCCCCACAGTTCGCCGTTGTCCAGCAGGGGTCCTTGAAGCAGTTTCGAGGTGCCTTCGGAAGTTACCCACGCCGTGCCTGCCGGGGAATCAATATACTTCAGGAGATACAGTGCGCCTTCAATCGAATCGGCATAGCCATCAATGTTCTTTTCCCATGGATAACTTTGGAAGTGCGGCTTAGAGAGGTTATCCAATGCCTTTTGGGCATAGGGCTTGTAACGTTCGGTGTGGGTGATCATGTCGTAACAGAGCATACCCACATAATTGTATCCCCAGCCATCGCTTAGGTTCGCGTTGTGGTCTGCGGGTGGAGTGTCGGGAATGGCGTTGAACATGAACCCATCGGGATTGGTGCCGCGCGCCAAAATCTCGTCATAGAGTTTTTCGATTCGTGGCTGATACTTGTTCTTTAAGACTTTCTCATAATTGTCTTCGGCAACGGATTGTCCGGCAGATCGAAGTTCAACGGCATACCAAAGCCCGATCCCGCCAATGATCTCGCAACCGTGGTCGCGCAGCCGTGATGGCACCCAGTTCGGGTCTGTCAGATAGAAGTCTACAATTCGTCGAGACCAAATAAGGTACTTGTCGCAGCGCGTCATGCCATACATCCGCGCGAGAATTTGCAGGTGGTTCCCGTTCACTTCCACGTTATCACTGGGAATCATGCCGTAGGGTGTTTCGTAGTCGGCGTGCTTCCAGATGTCGTCGGTGATCTCGCGCATCCGGTCGAACCAAGGGCCTTTGCCGAGTACCTCGACGATGGGGACGAGACCATCTTTCACGTACTCGCTGGCCTCGAAGATGAGGTCAGGCTTGCTGAGTTCCTTTGGCTTGCCGGTGTCGAAGTCGTAAGGAGCGGGGATGCTGTCGAGCACGTTGCAAAGACGGCGTTCGGCGGAGAGAACCTGGCGTATGGGGCCGTCGAGCGCTTCGCGGTCGGTGGCCCATGCGGCCCAGACGAGGTAAGGCAGGCAGTCTGCGGCGGTGTCGCGGTAGTTCCACGCGCCGTCTGCCAAGTAGAGGCCCGTCTTTGGGTCTATCTTGGGCAGGGCAATTTCGTGGAGCCAGCGCTGAATCTTGTCGAGCGCAGGCCCGGCGATGTCTGCGGAGGCCTTGGCTTGGGCGAGCGCCTTTGCGTAGGTATCTTCGTAGGCGTCGTCTGCACGCGCGGTTGTCCAGAGCAGTATTGCAGTTGTGATAAGTAGCGCGCGTATGGCCATGGTTGATGTCCCCCTGTATGGCCAGTGTAGCGCTTTTTACTGTGAGACAAAAGGGGGGGCTACGCGCCCTTTGGCGGTCGCTTTGGGGTGCGGGAGGATTTGGGCTTTTTCGGGTGGTGAGGGGCGATGGCGCGTAGTTCGGCGAGGGGGCCGAAGCAGAGGAGGACGTCGCCACGCTCGACGACGGCGTCGCCTTTGGGATTGGGGACGACGCCGAACTTGTGGTCGATGGAGAGGACGTGGATGTTGCGCTCCTCCAGTCCGGAGTCTCGGAGCTTGTGTCCCTCGAGCCAGGGCATGTCGTGAACGTGGAATTCGACGACGCCGTATCCGGCGGCGAGGCGGAGGCGCTGCTTGAGGTCCACATCGGGAAAGAGGACGTGTTCCTCGATGGCGGTGATGATGGCGCCTGCCACGTCCACGCCGGTGGCGGCCTCGATTCCGCCGAGGCCGGGGGAGCTGTTCACTTCCATCACCTGGGGGCCCTCGGAACCCTCAAGCATGTCCACCCCGGCGAGGGTGAGGCCCATGATTTGCGCGGCGCGGACTGCCGTGCGGGTGTAGGCCTCGTCGAGTTCGACGGGTTCCACCGTGCCGCCACGGTGAACGTTGCTGCGGAACTCTCCGCCGCGCGCGCGGCGGCGCATGGCGGCGACCACTTTGTCCCCCACGACGAGGGCGCGTATGTCGCGGCCTTCGCTTTCGCGCACGAATTTCTGTATGAGCACGTTCTGGTTAGCGTGGTGCAGAGTCTGGATGATGGCTTCTGCGGCGTTGAGAGTCTCGGCGAGAATAACGCCCACGCCTTGGGTGCCCTCGAGCAGCTTGATGATGGCGGGCACGCCGCCGATGCGCTCGATGGCGGGGAGGATGTCCTTGCTGTTGCGAACGAAGCAAGTGGGCGGCAGGCCGATGTCGTGGCGACTGAGCATCTGCATCGAGCGGAGCTTGTCGCGGGAGACGGCAATGCCGATGGAGCTGTTGGCGGAGTAGACGCCCATCTGCTCGAACTGGCGCACGACAGCCAATCCGTAGAACGTGATAGATGCCCCAATGCGGGGGATAACGGCATCGTAGTGGGAAAGGGGATTGCCCCGATAGTGCAAATCGGGGGATTGCTTCTCGAGGGTCATGCTGAAGCGCAGGGTGTCGAGGACGCGGACTTCGTGGCCGCGACGCTGGGCGGCTTCGTAGAGTCTGCGCGTGCTGTAACAGGCGCGCGCCCGGCTGAGGATACCTATCTTCATGATACTGCCTGAATGTGAAGGGAAAGGTAGGGTTGAATTGTTAGGCGAGGATGTGGCGGCGGCTGACGTCGACCACAAAATCATGTTCGAGGGCTTTGCGCCCGAGCAACATGCGGAACAACATTTTTTCTCGGGACACGAGTGACAACTCTATTTCCTTCAACACGGGACCAATCTGCACGCGGGCAAGCACGAAGCAGCGGCGGGTGTATTCGCCGTTGCTGGAGCGCACGCGGGCGCGCTTCAACACGGGCGCGCGCACCACGACGCTGTTGTCCGGCTGGGCCAGGTCCACCACGATGCGGAATTCACAGCGCCCGTTCTTGAAGAAGCGCAGGTCTTCCACATGCAGGGCGCTGCTGGCGGCACCGGTGTCCACCTTGGCCTCGAGCGCCTCGATGCCCCATTCGGGAAAGGCGATGCGCTCGGCCCAGCCGATGGTCTGCTTGGTCTTGGCCGGTGTGCGCTTGCGCGCCGCGCCGCCGCTGTCCGCACGGTTCAGCATGTGTTCAGCCGTCCCCGTTTGCCGCGTGTGTTCCCCACGGGAACAGCGGCAGCATGACACAGGCGGCGGAGTGCGGGCAAGCGGATGGAGAGAATTATGAATTACGAATTATGAATTGAGGGGGGGACGTGGCTAGGTTCGTTCACGCAACAGGGAGGCGAGGATTTGTTTTTCTCGGGCGGTGAGCAGGTCTCCGGTGTAGGTGAGGGTGGCGCGGTAGAGGATGAGCGTGGCGGCGGCGAGGGCTGCCGTGCTCCACCAGGCGATGGGAGCAAGGTGGGAATCGGTAAGGCGGGCGAAGCCTTGGGCGGCGAGCAGCATCATGGTGGGGGCAAGGATGACTGCGGCAAGCAGGGCGTAGGCGAGGCCGGTAACCATGAGGATAAGGCGGTTGCCTTGGCCGCGCAGGGCGTCTCGGGATAAGGGCATGGGCAGCAGGATGCTGATGACGTTGCCCACCACGCAGAAGAGCAGGTAAGCGATGGGAATGTGGAGGGCCTGGAGAAGCAGATCGGGCCAGGGGGTGCGCAGCATGGCGGCGGCGATGGCCAGCACGAGGGTGCAGAGGAGAATCATGAAGGGGAAGAGGGCGATGTTTTTGGCAAGCAGGATGCGGTGGCGCGGTGCGGGCAGCAGCAGCAAACCCCGGAAGCCGCGCACGTCTGCGCCGAAGATGTTGAAGAGCAGCATGGTGCTGCCGAGAAAGGGGAGCGCGATCAGGAAGAGGGGCATGGATGCGCCGGTCCATTCGACGGTATCGGGGTTCGAGCGGGCCATGGCACTGGCGCAGATGACGATGGTCATGATCGGGGGCATGACCAGTTGGGAGCGGACGGTGGGGTGGCGGGCGTACTCAAGGAAGAAGGCGCAGGCCATCACCCCGGTTTCGGTCGCCACGATGGGGAGGCTTCGCGCGGTGAGGGGCGGGCGTTGGTCGCCCTGTGCGGATGCCTTGCGCGCGCCGTGGGGCGATGCACCAGTGAGGTAGTGACGCAACGTGGCCCTGTAACCGAGGGCCATGCCGAGCAGGCCGAAGGCGCACATACCTGCGCCCGCAAGCAGGGCTTGCGTGTATTCACCTGCGAGGATGTTGCGTGCGCCGTGGGCCAGCCAGAGCGGTGGCACGTAAGTGTTGGCGGCCTCGAGGCGCTGCACCCAGAGGGGGTTGTCGAGCAGGGCGCGCCAGTCCATGTCGTCGCGGTCGCCCCCTGCCAGCCTGACAAAGGTGGGCGCCTGTGACAGCAGGATGACCACGGCAGGCACGAGGACAGCGAGCACGCGGCGGCGGCGCTTGTCTTGCAGCAGGATGGCGATGTAGCCGCGCGCGTGGTAGACCCAGGCGGAGGCCATGAAGTAGAACGCGGCGGCGAGGGGCACGATGAGCCAAGCCTGCGGGCCGCGCGCGGTGGCCAAGCCTGCGGCAAGCGCGATGCTGCCGGGGACGAAGACGAGGGTGGCGGGGCCGAGCAGGGCGTAGAGGTAGTTGACGACGAACACAAGCGCCGGGGACAAGGGCAGGTGGAGTAGGCGTTGGAGGCTGAAGAGATCGTTACGTTGCATGTCGATGAGCAGGCCCCACAGGGTGACCAGCAAGAAGGCGATGACGAGGGCGTCGAGCACGGCGAGGGTTTGCACCGGCGTAAAGCGCGGAATGAACTGGCTGCCGAGGGTGAACAACCCAAGTGACACGGCAGCTGCGCCCACGCAACCGATGATGAGGAAAGCCAGCCCGGTGATGGCGGCAATCGTTTTGCCGTGCGACCAGGAACGCAGGGTAAGAGTGCATTGCAGGGCGAGCAGGCCCCATGCCTGGCGGATCATGCGGGGCCGCGCTCTAGCCAGGAGAGGGTGGCTGTGTCTTCGGTGGTGTGGCCGACTGCGTCGAGGAAAAGCCTCTCGAGGCTGCCACCGCCGGAGAGGGATTCGAGGGTTCCCTGCCGCACGAGTCTGCCTTGGTGGATGATGGCAACATGGGTGCAGAGCTTCTCGACGATTTCAAGAATGTGCGACGTGAGGAAGATGGTGGCCCCGCGCGCGACAAGGCGCGCCAGCACGGTGCGAATGACGCGGGCGGAGACGGCGTCCACCCCCTCGAAGGGTTCGTCGAGAAAGAGCAGCTCAGGATCATGAATGATGGCCGCGGCGAGGGAGAGTTTCTTCTTCATGCCGTGGCTGTATTCACCCGCCAGCGTTCGGCCAGCGGTATCGAGCTCGAGTAGGGAAAGCAGTTCCGCCGCGCGCGTGAGGGTGGTGTCTCGCGGCAGGCCGTACATGCGCCCAATGAACACGAGGTATTCGAGGGCGGTGAGGTTCTCGAAGAGGCACAGGTCTTCCGGCACCACGCCGATGCGGCGCTTTATTTCAAGCGGGCGTCGGTCAAGCAACAAGCCAAACACGCGGGCCTCGCCGCTGGTGGGCGCAAGGATGCCGGTAAGCATCTTGATGGTGGTGCTTTTGCCCGCGCCGTTGGGGCCGAGGAACCCATAGAAGCTGCCACGCGGCACCATCAGGTCCAGCCCATCCACGGCAGCGCGGCCATTAAACTCCTTGCGCAGCGCGCGTGTTTCGATGCTGTGGTCCACAGTAACTCCGGTGGGACAGGGTAACGCTAAGTGCGCGGGCCGGATTGCATTAGCGGCGGAGTATGCCGCACCCCAATCAGCCCGTCAATCGAAAGGTCTTCATCCACCATCGGCCAATGCAGTCCATACCCACTGGGCGACACGATGATTTGCGCCCGTTGCTCCTGCGTCGCCTTCGCCAATCGTTCCGATTCCCGCGCAAGATCAACCGCGTACACGCTGCCATCCACGCGCAGGTTCAGCACCGCATCATCAAGCGACAGGATTTCGACCTCATGTGCCATGCCCATGCTTGCGCTCCTGAAAGTTGTTCCATTCATCGACAATGTAGTCGAAGTTCTCGAAGATAATACTTCGGACGGTACGTTTGTCCGACTGGTTCATACCATGCGAGAACGCCTCCGCCAAATCAAATTGGTCCGCCAAAAGCCAATACTTGGCTTCCGCATCACCCTTGGCGCAATGGATATGAATCGGCTCATTGCCTTCGTTGGCATAGAAGAAGAAGCGCCAGCCGCGAATAAACAGAACCGTTGGCATTGCGGTTACAAGCTCAGGGTTGGCATTGTCATGCCACCTTCAAATACAGCGCGTCGGCACAAAGGTCTGCTTGGTCACTCCACACCAGCTCGCCTGAAGAACCAATCTGCACCGACTCGAAAACTGACCGGTCGTCCCAGATGCGGAATACGCCACGACCAGCTAGGTGGGAGAGATCGACGTTTCCCTGCACGCCATCGTCAAACGCGAGACCGAGCCGAAAACCATCGAGCACATCCACATTAACGATTCTGTGCATGGCCTGTCTCCAAATGAACCTGGCCCAAGTGTATACGAAACTCGCCCCGAAACTTTCTCTCTGCGTTGGAGTGTCGCGCTACTGCGCGGTCAGTAGACCACGCCACAACAGATGCATTTTTTGTGTCCAAACGAATGGGTAGCACGTCCCTTCAATTACCCCAAATTCCAAGGTATTCGCCATCATAGGGCCTCGAACCAAGTTTTGATCTTCTGTGCCATCAGCTTGCGTCTTACGTCAAGAAACTCATCGTAGTCGGGAATCTCGCCATTGAGCAGAGATTCGGGCAAGCAATGCGTGCGCAGATTGGCGCGCATATCGCTCAACTTGGTGATGCCACCGTACTTCTTCGCCCCGTCGTTACACTGTGCGGTGAGTTCCTTAAAGTATTTGTCAGGAGCCTTGTCCCCAATCGCGATGTTGATCTCACTTTGTGCCAACACGAAGTTGGCGATCTGGTTGTAGCGGCCTCTGGCCAGACCCTGTTTCTTCAGGTAGTTCTTAGGATAGACATGGTGCACGTCGCTTCGGTTCATCAGCAAGTCGTGAACGGTGATATCGCGTGAAAGAAATCCCTTCTCAGCAAGTTTTACTTGGGCTGCCTGAAAGACAAGGAAGTACGGGCTCTTCGCCGAAGAGGTATCCATAAGCTGAGGGAGCATTCCGGTCCAAAAACTCTCAGGCAATTCGTTCTCTATTACTGATTCGGTATAACCGGCAAGACCGCGTGTCTCAATCTGCCGAATGTCGAAATCAAAGGAAGTTTCCGGGCTCGAAGTGTAGCGGCTGCGTAAGACGGACATGGCATACCACCGGCGAACAAGTCTTTCGAGATCAGCAGCGGGCAGATTTTCCGCTCGCCCACGCAGGTAGACTATGTATGCAAAGTTAACGGCATTTTGCCCGCCGATTAGGTCATTGCTAACGAAGCCCGCCGAGCGCAGGATCATGGTGATACGGTCGAAGTGAGTTTCACTGATAAAGTTCAGAATCCCTTTCTTCAGGCGAGCGAAGGACTGCTCCGCAATAGCTTCCTCAAACTGCTTGGTTTCGAAATTACGCCCAGAGAGCAGCGCCACGAGGTCCTGAAGCTTACCCCTGCCGAACTCCGAAGTGAAGGCGACGCGTAGCATGTCCGTATACTTCGGGTCGTAAATGTCGTCGTTTACATCTTTGAGCCAGCGCATGGCCGGGAAGAATTCAGATGCAGCAAACGCTTTGTCGCTCTTCTCGATGCGGCTCATGAACTCTGGTGCGACGGCCAAGTGACAGAAATAGTCGATGGCCTTTCGTAGTAGGTTACCGCCGTAAGATTCATTGGCGGCGATCTTCGACATGGCGAAGTCGGCTTGCGACAGTTCCGCTCCCGCAGAGTTCACTCGAATAAAAATCTCGGTTACAGTTTCAATGTCGAGATCCTCTGCGAGTTCAATCAGGCCAACATGGTTGTTGATTATCTTGCGTAGTCTTTCCAGCGTAGTGAATAGAGTGTCATCGTCAACGCCCGTATTGACCTGTGCGTACTTTTTTGTGATTTGCAAGAGCTTCGCGTCTGGCGCAAAGATTTCGGCCACATCAGGAATCCATGCAGAATCCTTGCGTATAGCAGGGTTTGCAACCTCGAATTTTTCCTCAAGAGGATGAAACGCTATGCTGATGCGGACCGTTTCGTAATCCTTGGTCAATACATCAATACCCAGAAGCGCGGCCATCAACGCGGTGACCCTTTGTTGCCCATCGATAAGTATGCGTTTTCCAGCAGACGGTGTGCCGTCTTTTAACTTTACTGTTGGGTTGCGCCAAGAAATGAGATAGCCAACAGGATAGCCTTGGTAAAGTGAGTCGAGGAGATTGCGGACCTTTGTTGCCTCCCAAACAAATGGGCGCTGTATCTCCGGGATGGCAATTTCGCCGGATTTGACCCATGTCAAAAGTGTTTCTATGGGGTGCGGCGTGACTGAGTATCGCTGTGTGGACATGATTAAATGAATGCTCCGATAATTTCGCTAGGCGGTACTACAGTAGGAAATAGTAGAGAATATTATATGCCACAAACTTTAGAAGGAGTTAACTCGTTCACCCCTTCCAAGCCAGCGGCGGGTGACGCACCCCCTACACCTTCACCACGCGGTGGGTGCGCATGGATTTTTCGGCGGCGGCGGTGACCTCGGTGGCGCGTAGGCCGTCGATGCCGGAGGCGGCGGGGGCACGGCGTTCGTGGATGGCGTCGATGAAATCCTGCACGAGGCCGACGTCTGGGTTGTCGCCGTAGGCGGCCCATTCGGTGGTGCCTGCATCGTCGTCGTAGACGGTCACCTTCTGGTTGAACGCGTCCACACGCAGCACGCCCTTGGACCCGATGAACTCCATGGTGACGTCTCCCCAGGTGGGGAAGGTTTTGCAGCGGCTCCAGCTGGCGACGTGCTGAACGTGGATGCCGCCTTCCATTTCCATGTGCAGGCTGCCGAGGTCGTCCACGCCCATTTCGAATTCGTGGAGCACGTTGTCCGCCTCGCAATAGACGGAGGTGAACTCTCGGCCCAGCATCCAGCGAAGCGCATCGGCCACGTGTACGGTGTGGTCCATCACCGCGCCGCCGCCGGACAGCTCGGCGTTGGCAAACCAACCACCGGGGAACTTGCCGTGGTTGGTGCAGGTGACGGCGTATATATCGCCGAAGTCGCCGTTCTGTAATTGTTCGCGCGCTGACATCAGCGGGGGCGCAAAGCGGCAGGGGAACGCCGTGCCCAAGCCCACGCCCGCCTTGCGGCAAGTATCCACCATCAGCTTGGCTTCAGAGACCACGGGGGCGAGGGGCTTTTCGCAGAGAATCCATTTGCCAGCCGACGCGGCCAGCTCCACCAGCGCACGGTGACGCACGTTTTCCGCACAGATGATCACGCCATCCAGATCGAGATCGAGGAAGGCGTTGACGTCTTTCTCGAAGCGGGTGCCGAATTGCTTCGCGGCAGCGGCGGTGCGGGTGGAGCCAGAGCCGAACACGGCGGTGAGCTCTGCATTCGGCAATGCATTGAGGCACGCGGCATAGCTGTATGCGTGCATGTGGGCAAAGCTCATGATTCCAATCTTGGCCATGGTGTGTTCCTCCCCCTGCCTAAAGCCGAACCGGTTTGCGGGTGCGTGCAGATTCGAGCGCGGCTTCCGCCATGCGCACCGCGTGCAGCCCGTCTTCTGGCGTCACGCGCGGCGTGCGGCCCTCGGTGATCCACGCGGCGAAGTCTTCCCATTCGCGCTGGTAGGGGCTGTCGTTCACGGGGCTGCCCGGCACAATCATGCTGGGGCCGCTGGCCGCATCGCGCATTTGCGCCTGCATGGGCGCGTCCAGGCTGTCGTATTGAATCATGCCGCTGTTGCCGCAGATTTCCGCCTTCACCTGAAAGCCCCCGGGGTGCGCCCATGTGCCGATCACCGTGGCTATCAAGCCGCTCTTCATCCGCATGGTCACCTGACTGTAATCCATGGGGAAGGGCTCCGTCTTCATCAACGCGGAGCAGAAGATGCGCTGCGGTTCGCCAAATGCGTAGCGCAGCCAGTCAAGATCGTGAATCATGCAATCCAGCGTAACGCCGCCGCTCATGGCGTAGTTGGCGAACCAGCTTTTCGGGCCGCCCGGAAAGATGCCGCCACGATAGAGCTTGGCGTATCCGGGGTGCCCAATCTTGCCTGCGTCAATCTGGGCCTTCATGGTTTCAAATTCGTGGAAGTAGCGCACCACGTGGCCCACGAACAACTTCACCCCCGCCTTCTTCGCCACCACAATGGCCTCCTGGCATTCCGCCGTGGTGCGGCAAAAGGGCTTCTCGCAAAAGATGTGCTTGCCCGCTGCCGCCGCCAGCTTGATGTAGTGCAGGTGGAACGGCGTGGGCGTGGCAATCAGCACGGTGTCCACATGCTTGTCGCGCACGGCGGCCTCGGCGTCCGTCGTGGCGCGCGCACCACAAGTCTTCGCCAGCGCCGTGGCTGCCGGTTTATGCATGTCCGCGCACAGCGCCACGGTGTGCCCCGCCCGCTGCAATGCCTCCGCATGTACTCGGCCCATGCCGCTGCATCCTATGATCGCCACGTTCATCCGCTGCCCTCCCAATCCAGCCCAACCTCGGGACCCGCTACTGTTCCACGAATCGGGTGTGGGACACAACCTGCATGTGCGCGAATACTTGGGACGGATGGAACGGATCAGGCCGATCGATCTGCTTGACCATTGCGGCGTGCGCTGGCGCGGTGTAACGCAAGCACAATGATGCCGCCAATTACTAGCACAACCGCCGACCAGCCACTCAACGGCAATGCGGCCAGCACGGTGAGCGTGCTTTGTTGCGACACGGCGATGTCGATGCCGTCGGTAACGATGCAGTAGTACACGCCCGCGTCGGTGGGGGTGATGTTGTCAAGAGTGTAGTCGGGGGTGTCGTTGCCGATAGGTTCCAGCGGGCCGCCGTTGGTCTGGCGATACCATTGGTATTGCAGCGCCGCGGCGCCGCCCGTGGCGACCACGACAAAGGTGTAGCTTTCGCCC
>JBIKMR010000183.1:0-8860 GCA_044359155.1 Candidatus Hydrogenedentales bacterium
CGGAGACTCCCCCTGCCGGAGATGAGCACGGGTTCTGCCTTGCCTGCGCCGTAGCGCATACCCCGGTGTCGCTGGACTCCGGCGAGGTCCTAGTCTCCCTCGTCCTCCCGCAGCAGGCGCTCATCGCCACCCCCTCCGCCGAACCCCATGCCGCCCTGCCGCAGCCCTTTCAACGGCGCGGCCCTCCTGCCTGACCCCAAGCCAATACCCCCCTGTCCCCCTGCTTGGAGTCTGTCTTCGCGCCCGCGCGTATCGCCGTGGCGCATCACGTAGGAGTATCCCCATGAAGAAGCGCACCGGCTTCACCTTGATTGAATTGCTTGTTGTCATCGCCATCATTGGCATTCTTGCCGCCATACTTTTGCCTGCGCTTGCCCGCGCCCGCGAGGCTGCCCGCCGCGCAAGCTGCCAGAACAACCTGAAACAACTGGGGTTGGTGATGAAGATGTATGCCAACGAATCGCGCGGCGAGCGCTTTCCCCCCATCCGCACCGTGGATTGTGCGGGTGCCCCCACGTTTGGGCTGTCCACCATCATGCAAATGGACACGATTTACCCGGAGTACCTCGCCGACCTGAACGTCCTCATCTGCCCCAGTTCGCCCTACAACGGCACACCGGAGGATTTGTGGAATGGCCCCGAACCCAACAACCCCTCGGACAACTGGGTGAATGGCACAGACGATACCCGCGTTGAGCCGTGCGAAGTAACGGAGCATCCCTACATCTACTTCGGCTGGGCCACGTCGAACAACCTGTTTGCGGCAGCGGATGACTTTGAGACCCTCGAGCTCACGCTGGTGACCCTGCTGGCGGACATTCAGGCAGGCCCCAATTTCACCGGGCCCGCGCAGGAAGACCGCGCCATCGACCAGACCGTGGGCGGCAAGCTGGCCTCGACCAATACGCTCTATCGCCTGCGCGAGGGCATTGAGCGTTTCTTCGTGACAGACATCAACAACCCCGCCGCTTCCTCGCGGGCGCAGTCTGAAATCGTCATTATGTGGGACGAGATATCCGCCGACGATGCGGACCATTTCAACCACATCCCCGGTGGCTCGAACATCCTTTACCTTGATGGCCACGTTGCCTTTGAACGCTATGTGCCCATTAACGACGAAGGCCTCGGCGCACCCTTCCCGATGAACGAGGGCGGCCTGATTCTTCACGAGGCCAGCCACGCCTTCCCCGAGGAGTAATTTACAGCACAAACTAAAACGCCCCCGGCCATGAGGCCGGGGGCGTTTGATTTTCTTGGCTTGTTTAGCTGGCGGCGTTGGGGCTCAATTCGTCGCCCTTGCCCTTCTTGTCCTTGTATTCCTCGGCAGAATCCAGCGGGTCTTTGCCCTCTTCAATCGAGGGCCAGTCCTTGGCGAACTTGGCATTCAACTCGATGTAATGCTTCATGTCCGCAGGCACTTCATCCTCGGAGAAGATGGCGTTCACCGGGCATTCGTCCACGCACACGCCGCAATCGATGCACTCGTCCGGGTCGATGGCCAGCATGTTCTCGCCTTCATGGAAACAGGCCACCGGGCACACGTCCACGCAGTCGGTATATTTGCACTTGATGCACGCTTCGGTCACAACGAAGGCCATGGTATACGTCTCCTGTTAACAATACGCGCCCTCCCCAGGGCACAGGTCTACTCTCTTCCGCGAGAGTATGCCCATTGTATCAAGCAGCCTCCCCCTCTTCAAGCCATTGCGGACGAAACGAAGTCCTAACCTGTTGGGGTATAAACAGTTGTTAAGGAAGATGATCGGCCAGGGTTGCCTTCACGCGCCCAACAGGAACCCGTGCCTCAGGCGTTCAGGCGCTTGCCAAGGTCTTGACGGAAGCGCGTGTCGGCGGTTACCGCGTCGTTAAGCGTGCCGATACGACGGGCCAGTTCATCGTCCACCTGGTGTTCCAGGCGACAGGCTTCGCGGTCCGCCATGTCGGTGTCGAAGCCCAACACCACTTCGAGGAAACGCTGAAGGGTATCGTGGCGCGCCGCTAATTGCGCCGCCAGATTGCGCCCCCCGTCGGTCAGGTCCACATAGCCGTAGGTGCGGTGGGTCACCAGTTCCTTGTCGGCCAGTTCTTTCACCGCGCGTGAGGCGGCGGCACGGGTGACGTTAGCCAATTCGGCAATCTCGCTGACCGTGCAAACCTTGTCCTGCGTCAGCAGATAGGCGATGGTCTCGACATACTGTTCGAGATTCGGCGAGGCAGCCCCCGATTCGCGGCGCTGCGCGGGGGTAACCACCGATGGCTTCTGGCTTCTTGGCATGTGTGTTGTGGCCCTCAAGGGCCAGTCTACCGCCGTTTGCAGTTGGCTGCAAGCCGGCGCCTTTGCCGCGTTGGCATGGCCGGGCGTTGCTGACTATAATCACGGGAAGTGCTGGGGAATATCTGCGCCGCGGGCGCGTTACTTTATAGAGAACAGGAGTGCATATCATGGGTGCAGCGACAGCGTATACCGAGGCGAACTTCAAGGACAGCGTGGCCAGCGGCGTTTCGTTGGTGGATTTCTGGGCGGAATGGTGCGGCCCCTGCAAAATGATTGCCCCCGCCATTGAGGAACTGGCCAAGGAATATGAAGGCCGCGCCAATGTGGGCAAGGTGGACGTGGACGTGGCGGGCGAACTGGCGCAGGACTACGGCGTGTCCAGCATCCCGACGCTCATCGTGCTGAAAGATGGCGCGGAAGTAAAGCGCTTTGTCGGGGTCACCCCGGTGCCCGAACTGCGCAAGGCCATCGACGCCGCACTGGCGTAGCCTTCAATCCAAGACTGCTTCGCGCCCGCTGGGGATTTTCCTCTGCGGGCGCTTCTTTAATTCTCAGTCCTCCGCACGAATCAAGCGAGACTCGCGCATCTGCGAGCAGACCAACGCATTCCCCAACACCGCCACCAAGCAGACTAGCAACATGGGGGCCATGGAACCGTTTTCAAGCGTGAAGGTGATCATTGCCCAGATTGCCACTGCGCCCGATATTTGCCCTAGCGTCAGCACCATGCCCAAGGCGATGGATTCTGGCGCAGGGTAGGAAACCTCGGCGGCATACTGAAAGCCAATCGGGCCCGCGCCCAGCGCCCCAAACCCAAGCACGAAAGAGCCGAGGAGTATCAACGGCAACTGCGGCGCAAAGGCCAGCAAGCCCAGCCCCGGAAGCGACAGCACCGTGAGCAGCACCAGGAAAGGTATGCGGCGGCGCAGCCGGTCAGACCATGGGGGGAGAATCAGCGCCCCCACAATGCCACCCACCATCATGGCTGCCCCGGTCCACCCGGCCTGTTCCGACGAAAAGCCCCTCGGCGCGAGGATTTGCTCAATCCAGGTATTCACCGAATTGAACACCCCAATGCCGATGAAGTTTACGTAGAGCACAAGGAGCATGTCGCGCTGGGTAAAGATGTAGCGCAGGCCCTGCATGAAGGGGAGGCGCTTTTCATCGTCCGCATCGGAAGGATGCGTGGGTGGTTCTTCGCGGAACAACGCCAGGAAAAGCACCGCAACCACCGCAGCGCCCACCCCATAGGTCATCATCATGCCCGGTATCCCGATCTGGTTCACCAGGTAGGGCGTGGCCAACATGGCAATGATGATGCCGAGGTATTGCGACAACGCCGCAATGCCCGTGGCCGTGGCGCGTTCGTGAATGGGGAACCACTTGGCCCCCAAGCGGGTGTAGGCATTCAACACAAACGGCTGCGCCACGGCAATACCCACCTGCCCCACGCAGACCATGGTGTAGTCCGAGCCGTAGATGCCCTTCACCAAACCGAACACCCCAAGGAGCGCCGCGCCCAGCCCCACCCCCATGCGAAGTCCCAGCCGCTCGATTGCGAACGAGGCGGGCATTCCCACGAACACGTACACCAGCATGAACAACATCGAAAGGAAGCCAATGCTCGCCTCGTCCACGCCATAGAACGCCGCCGCATCTGAAGTAACCGGGGCCAGCGCCAGCCAGTGCAGCTGCACCACCATGTTGAGCAAGGCGAAAACGCCCAAGATGACCCAGCGGTAGGGTAGGGCATGGGTGTGCGCAGCAGACATGGGAAGGCTCCGGTTGCAGGAAAGCAAAGACGCGCGGAAGGGTACCCGCGCGGCAGGGCGCGCCGCAAGGCGTGCGCATTGATTCCCGCATGGCACACCCACGGCAGCCCCGACGGTCAATGGATTCTCGGCGACGACCACGACCGCAGCCTCTGGCTCATCTGCGCAGATACCCGCGAGCGCCGCATGCTCACCACCGGCCACGCAACCGGTCTCTGGAAAACTCACCCCCACGCCTCCTTCACCCCAGACAGAAAAGCCATCCTTCTCAACTCCAGCTACCAAGGCAACGACGACGTGCTGCTGGTAAAGATCCCCGACAACTTCGAGAGCCTGCCGTTGCCGTAACGCCATGAGGCTCGGTTGTGGCGGGGTGGATGTATCGGCACAACAGGAAAATATAATGTGTAATCCGTCCCTGCAATTCCGAAGGCGCAATCTGCTACATTGATTTAGGCTTCTCAAAAAAACGAATCTTCACTTAATTGGAGTTCACTTTATGGGCGTTGATGTAGCGATGGTAATACTCAGTAAGGAAGTCTCGCCTGCCGAAACTAATCTGAAGCAATACCTTTTCTCGACATGGCATGATCTTAAAGAGAGCAAGGAATTAACTGGCATGGATAACGGGATTGCAATGGAGATAGGCCAAGCGAAGGTCTTCGTCATAAGCATGCCTGGCCCGATTCCTTGGAGCGAGCTGCAACATCTCTGCGCATCAAGCCGCTTCTGGCCTGAGGCAGCCTCAGAAATCAAGAATCATTGCGCCCATTTGGTTGTGACAGTGATTGGCAAACTGGAACCGTATCCCGCAAGCCGCTTATTGACTCAAGTTTCTGCTGCTGCACTGGCGACTTGTTCAGGTGCGTTGGGTGTGTATTGGGGTAACGCGCCGATGGTCATTCCCAAGGAATTGTTCATCGCGTTCGCCACTGAAGTCTTACCACATGAACCGCCAGTAGATATTTGGTTAGACATTCAAATTGGAAAAGTAGACGAACGATTTACTGCTGGATACACGTCGGGGATGACTGCTCTCGGACATCTTGAAATCGAAGTTGAAAATTCTCCTGAATCACCAAGTGACCTTTACGAACGTATCAAGGCACTGGCATGGTATTTAATCAAGAACGGGCCCGTGATCGCCGACGGCGACACATTCGGTGAAGACGCAAAAGAGCGAATCCGAGTTCGATTTTCAGATTCTTTTCTACGACGGCCCGAAAAGGTTATGAGGCTCGAGTATGAGAAATCGACACCAGCCAACCCGTGGTGGCGAAGAAAATGAATGCCGGAAAATTCAGGGACGCACTACGCATTCTTTCCAAGCCATCATTTCTCGTGACGCCCGCTCTCAGGGCAGTGCAATGAACCGGAACAGGTCAATGTCCCCGATGCTGCCCGAGAGCCCATGCGAATCCATGACCACTTTCATGGCGTGCGTGCCTGCCTCCAGGCGCACGGGCTCTTTACGAATTACCTGTAGCTTGTCCCAGCCGCCGGTGTCGGGAATCAGTTCGAGCGTACCACATCCACCGATTCTCCCGGCATCACGTCCACGACCACAAAGCCGTTACCCTGCTCACTTTGTAACCTTGCGGTAAGCGGCACCGCTGCCATCACACGAAATCGCCCGCCCTTCGCGCTGTGCAAGGTCGCCTTCAGCAGCTTTCCCTCCTTCCATTCCAAATCCACCACACAGCCGCCGCGCGCGAGTAGGCCTCGCACATTCCCTTCAGGCCACGCCTTTGGCAATGCCGGCAACAACTGTATTACCCCGTTGTGCGACTGCATCAGCATCTCGGCAATGCCGGCGGCGCCCCCCATATTGCCATCCAGTTGGAAAGGCGGATGCGCGCAGAGGAGGTTTTGATAGACCCCGCCGGCATGGTTCATCACCACCTTGTCCTCGCCGGTCAGGTGGAGCAGTTTGCGGAGCATGGCGTAGGCGCGGTCGCCGTCGCCGAGTCGCGCCCAGAAACAGATTTTCCAGGCGAGCGACCATCCGGTGCCGCCATCGCCGCGCGCGGCGAGGCTGGTCTTCGCGGCCTCGGCCCATGCGGGCGTGAAACGGCGATCGATTTGCGCGCCGGGATAAAGCGCAAAGAGATGCGACACATGGCGATGGTCATTCTTCGGATCGTCCAGGTCTTCCACCCATTCCTGCAACTGCCCCCAGCGGCCGACCGTAGGCGGCACAATACGGTCGCGCACCGCACGCGCGGAACGGGTAAAATCATCTTCGATGTGCAACGCCTCCGCGGCCTGCAGGCAGTTGTTCAACAGGTCCCAGGCGATTTGATGATCCATCGATGCGCCCGCAGAAATGCCGCCGTGCTCAGGAGAGTAGGAGGGTATCGAAGCAAGCCTGCCCTTGCCGTCTTCCTGCAGATAATCGATCCAGAATATCGCCGCCTCGGCCATTACGGGGTAAGCCCTGCGCAGGTAGCCCTCGTCCCGGGTGAAATCGTAATGCTCCCACAGATGCTGGCAGAGCCAGCCGGCGCCAGCCGGATAAAATCCCCAGGGGAAATCCCAGCCCGGCGCGGTGAATCCATACGCATTGTTCATCGTGTTCACGACCCAGCCGCGCGCGCCGAAATGCTCGGCGGCGGATACCCGGCCCGGCGCCACCAGGCTGCCGATATAGTCCAGCAACGGCTCGGCGCATTCGCTCAGATTGGTCACCTCCGCCGGCCAGTAAAGCATTTGCTGGTTGATGTTGGTATGGTAATCGCAGGACCACGGAGGGTTCAGCTTGTCGTTCCATTTCCCCTGCAAGTGCATGGGCATTGTGCCGGGGCGCGATGCCGCGATGGTGAGGTAGCGCGCGTATTGAAACAGCAGCGCCTCCAGCGCCGGGTCGGTCGCGCCCATGTCATAGGCGCGCAAGCGCGCATCGGTCGTCTCCGGAATATCCTCGCCACGGCCAAGATGCAATTCCATGCGGTTATACAGCCGGGCATAATCCTGTAGGTGGGCGGCGTAAAGTTCGTCGTAGGACTGCCCGCTCACGCGCGCCTGCGTGGCGGCATTCACGGCCTTGTAATCCGCGCCTCGGTAGCCAGGGTATTGGTTTGCGTAGGCGGTGGCGGCGCTCTGGCAGAGCGTCAGCGACTTCGCCTTCGTAATCGTAACCGTTCCATCGGAATTCGATTGCAGGGTTCCGTCAGTCTGAAACATCACCCGGTTCTCGAAGCCAAGCTGGTTGTCTGCAAGGTGCCCTTCCAGAATCAACGTGGCGTTCTCGAATGCCGTGCGGTCCACCGGGTGCGGTGTTTCCACGCGCACCATGTAGGTAATCCCTTCGGGGCTGTTGTTGGCGAATTGATACACGAGTACGCGATCCGGATAGCTGGCGAAAAAGCGGCGTTCGTGGCGTATCAGGCCCTCCTGGAATGTGACCGAGCCCAGGGCCTTGTCGATATCCAACACGCGCCGATACTCGCTTACTGTTTCCGAAGACGACTGCGACACATACAAATCGCCCATGGTCTGCTGCGCGCCGTAATCGCCAAAGTCCAGGCCGGTGTTTCGTTCCTTGTGTATCACGCCGGTCATGGTCTTGTTGGCCAGTTCATGCGCTTCACTCATCTTGCCCGCGCGAATCAGCGCGCGCACTTTGGGCAGATTCGCGGCCGCCCCCTTGCGATTGCCGAAATCATAGTCCGGATGCGCGCCCGGCCCGCCGGCCCAGAGCGACCCCTCGCTGAACTGGATGTGTTCTTCGTCGATGCCGCCGAAGAACATGGCGCCCATGTAGCCATTCCCAATCGGCAGCGCCTGGCTCATCCAGTCTTCGGCGGGTTTGTTGTAGAGCAGAATGTTGGTGGGCTGCGCCGTCGGTTCCGCGCCGGCCCCATGTGCGATCAGCGATAGAGCAATAAGGGTTATGATTCTTGAAGCAGGCCGCATCGGAAGATTCCTTACTGAGGGGGAATACCGGAAGGGGGGGATCAGGGACGCATTGAGCATTCTTTCCAAGACATCTTTTCCCCTGAGGCCCGCCCTCAGGGCAGTGCAATGAAGCGGAACAGGTCGATGTCGCCGATGCTGCCTGAAAGCCCTTGCGAATCCATCACCACTTTCATTGCGTGCGTGCCTGCCTCTAGGCGCACGGGCTCTTTGCGAATTACCTGCAGCTTGTCCCAGCCGCCGGTGTCGGGAACTTCAATCCGCCCGGTCACGTCTTTGCCATTCATTTCTATGTGGAACCGACCGCCGCGTTTGTTCGACGCCACCGGCATCTCGATGGCGTAGTCCCCTGCCGTGGCCACGGTGACGGTGTACAGTAGCCATTCACCCTTCCGCGTCCACCCCACGCCGTGGCCGTTCGATGCGTCGGGCCGCTTTTCGATGTCCACCTGCGTCTCTGCGCGGTAGGGTTCCCCCTGGTTCTCGGGGTCCACATCGACATACGCCGTTCCTGCCGGGCCCTCGTCGTAATGTTCCGCTTCTATCACCCCGGGGATGTTGCCCGGCGTGCCGCCGTAGGGGGTGGTTTCCCCCGCCGCGCCCGCCAGCGCACACGCCCCCGCCATCAGGAAAAATGCTGGTTTCTTCATCATGCTCTACTTCCTTTGCAATGCCGCCTCGGCGGATTCAGCTATGCGCCAATGGACTCATGCCACCACGCTAGGGCAGGCAGCCGGGCGGTGTCAACAGGAAGCGGAATGCGAAGAGGTCCCTGGGGACAGGGACCCTACCGGTGGAACACCGGGGGGCATTGCAATCTGCAATCCAAAATCCGCATTCCAAAATCCCCTTCTGCCCCGTTATACTCCCTGTTTCCCTTGGGCTGGGAAGCGGGAGG
>JBIKMR010000184.1:0-8843 GCA_044359155.1 Candidatus Hydrogenedentales bacterium
CTCGATGGCGAACTCTGGATGTCCTTCGACAGTCAAGGCAGGCTAACGCAAAACTTCGGCGATCCCGTGCCCGTGTTCAAGTTGGCATCCCCCGGCGAAGCCGCCATGCCAGAGTCCTTGTCCAGCTACCCCTTCGAGGAACTACAGCCCTGTGAAGCCTACCGCCTCGCAGATGGCGGCCACCCCATGTGGGACTACGCCGTGTCGCGCCTGAACCTACCAGACCCACAGACCGGCGATACGTTGTCCGTGTTCCATATCCGCCTCGAAACTGTCGGCCAATCTATCGAACAACTGGCCCCCCTCTACCAACGCAGCGTTCAATCGTGGTCGTCGGAATGGCTAATCCCCAATATTTCCCTGCGCCCCAACCTCGATCGAGACAACTACATCACCGATTCCTTTGGGTTCCCCAACCGCCCGGTGCTCCTGCCTAAGCCAGCGAACACCGTCCGCATCGTGGTGCTGGGTGCCAGCACCATGCCCGACGGCAATTGCATGAGCGCCCTGACCAACAACCATTTGAACCAGCTGCTGAGTCACGATTTCCCCAGCCACACTATCGAGGTGCTCAACTGTTCAATGCTGGGGGCAACCACCAACGAGATGCGCTTTCGCATCCGCGACCATCTGAGTTATCAGCCAGACCTGATCTTCTATCAGGAAGGCGTGAACGACATGGTGGAGTTCCTTCGTGCACGCTATGCGAATTTGGGACTTGGCCGCTCGCTCCTTCTCCATTCGCGCCTTCTTGCCCGCTGGTGCAGCCGCCCTCTGCTACTTTCTGAAAAGGATTTCACCACCCGCTGGGACAACGCCACCCGCCGCAACCTGCTGGCCATGCGACTGGCCGCAGAGGAACAAGGCGTGCCCATGGCAGCGGGCTCGCTGGCTTATGTGCAGCGCGACCAACTCAACTGGACCGATTGGACCTACTTCGACGAAAATGCCCGCGAGTCGTGGGGTGCAGGCGTGGCAAACTATGCCACCGTGTCGCGGTTGCTAGACCTGCATAACGCCAAACTCAAGCAACTCTGCCAAGAGTACAACATGCCCTATATACCCTTTGCCGAGAACTTCGAATACGGCGCCAACCACTATTGGGACCTGTGCCACCTGATGCCTAATGGATTGACGGAGCGCGCCGTAGTGCTGCATGCATTACTGAAGCCGCTGGTGGAAGAGTTGATTAAGAAGCGGGCAGGCACATGAGCGCAACCCGTATTCTCTTTCGCATTGCCGTGGCGATACTCTGGGTATTCGTTGCCCTGCTGGCGGTCGAGATATTCGAGCGCGCCCGCTGGGCCCTTATCGAGCGCGACGCCGCGACCTACATGTCCACCCGCGACTACACTATCCCCGGAATGCGACCAGCTACCCCCGAAGAGGCAGCGCGCATACGGGAAAAATCCGCCCTACCTACGCCAGTACCTGTGCCCGCAGCCGAGCTCGCGGATCCAAACCCAGCAACTGCGCTTCCCGCCAACGACGGGGAGATCGTCCAGCGGTTTGAGGCTCTGCGCCCGCTGAGCCCCGCCGACCTGCGCCATGCCCGCGCAACGCGCGAGGGGGAATTCTTCGCGCTATATGATGCCTCAGGAAAAATGGTCGAGCGCTTCGGCGATCCCTACTTCGAACGCACCCTGCTGGTGGGAACCGAAGATTTCCTCGATGATTCGCTCGGCCACTATTCCGTGCTGCGCGAGATCATGCCAGGCCAAACTATGCGCAGTGTGCTTCCCTCGCACCCCGTGTGGGACTACGAGGCCCGCAGGCTAGACCTGCCCGGCGTCGGCAGTCTGTTCTATTTCCGCCTGCTCCATGTGCATACCCCCTTCGAAGAGATCGCCCGCATGGCGGCCTACACCGACGATGGCACCACGATGATTCCCCAGTTCAACTACCTGCCCAACATCAACAACGGCTGGTGCATCACCGATCAGTTCGGCTAGAAGAACAAGCCCGTGGCCGTGCCCAAGCCAGAGGGCGTTATCCGCATCGTCTGCTTTGGCGGCAGCACCACCGAGGACGCGGACGTGGGCCTGCCGCGCACCACGGACTACCTGCAGGAACTGCTCTCGGCAGACTTTCCCGGCAAGGCCATCGAGGTTATCAACTGCGGCGTGTCGGGCAACACCTCTTTTGAGCTTCGCCGCAAGGCGGACGAGTACCTCAAATACCAACCCGACTTGATGATTTACTACGAGGGCATCAACGATCTCGTCATCATGCTTCAAGCCCGTCGCGGCGTGGCCGGGCTGCTGGCGAGTAGCCATGCGTATAAACGCTGGTTCAACGAGTCCCTCGCCCCAAGCAATGAAGCCTATACGGAATACTGGGAGAACGGCCTGCGCCGAAACTTGGCCACCATTCAGTTGGCGGCGGAAGAAGCAGGTGTACCCATGGCCGCGGCTTCCTTCGTTTATCCGCGCTGGGAATTGTTAAACCAGCATGACCGCAACTTCATCGCATCCAACACCCGCACCACTTGGGGTGCGGGCATGGTGGATTACCTCGCCATGGCCCGATTGCTGGAAGTGCACAACGAGCGCCTACGCGCATGGTGCAGCGAAACAGGCGTGGGCTACATCCCCCTTGCAGAGAACTACGACTACGGCATGAGCCACTTCAAGGACTTCTGCCACTTCTTCCCCGCCGGTATGCAAGAACGCGCCCGGGTGATGCAGGCCTGGCTCAAGCCTTGGGTCGAGGCCCGCATCAATCCGTTGGGAGGTTGACCCCGCCTTGCACCCACACCCGCAACGCCCCCGCAACCTAAAGGCCAAGCGTATCGCGCGCGCCCTGATTGCGCTGGCCTGGCTTATGGTAGCGGGCTTGGGAGCGGAATGCGCAGTCCGTCTGCGCGACGTGCTCTCCGAGCGCGACGCCGGGAACTTCATGGGCAACTTGGCACCCCCTGCCCCCGGTATGCGGCGCGCCAACCCGGAAGAACAGGAGACCATTCAGCAGCACGGCTTTCTCCCCAGCGCTCCCCTCATCGCAATGGCAGCCGATCAACAGCAACCCTCCACGCAGGCGGCTGGCAATGCCCCCGAAGATTCTCAAGACGCCACCACCCGGTTCTGGAGCCTGTACAGGGAATCAGACGAGGATTCCAGGAACGCGCGCGCGGCGCTGGATGGCGAATGCTGGTTTCTCTACACCGAGGATGGCAGCCTCGAAACATGCTTCGGTGATCCCGACATCGAACTTGTGCTGGGAAAATCACGCTTCGGCAGCGTGGACAGCATCAAGTCCATGGGGGACTTCCAACCCGGCATACCCCAGAGAGTCACCACAGCCACCAACCCCATGTGGGATTACGACGCCACGCTTTACAAAACCACCGTGCCCGGCGAGGGCGCGCCAGCAACGCTCCTTCACTTTCGGAACACCACCACCCACCTTTCCTATGAGGAACTGGGTGCGCGTTACATCTGGAACAATGCCCCAGCATTCTTGATCCCCATGTTCACCCTCCGCCCCAACTTCGACAATGGCTTTGTCATCTCCGATCAGTTTGGGTTTGAGAACCGCCCCGTGGCCATGCCCAAGCCCGGTAACGCCATCAGGATCGTGTGTATCGGGGGCAGCACCACCCACGAGGCCACCGTGGACGGATTCCGCACCACTACGTTTTTGGAGAAATTTCTCGACGGACAATACCCCGGCTACCAAGTGGAAGTCATCAACTGCGGGATGCCCTCCCTCGATTCTTCCGGAATGCGCCGCCATGCCCGCCAATACCTTCACTATCAGCCCGACCTGATCATCTACTACGAGAGCATCAACGACATCGCCGCAATGTTCCAGGCAGTCCGTGGCGGCATGGGCAGTTTCCGCAGCACACTTCTGCGCTCGCGCGCCATCACCGAATTTTTCAACCGCCCCCTACTCATCAAAGACAACGCCTTTAAGGAGCATTGGAACAGCGCCACCCGCCGCAACCTGTTGGCCATACGCTTGGCTGCTGATGAGGCGGGGGTCCCCATGGCGGCTTGCTCCATCACCTACCCCCGCCGGGGAGCGCTCTCTTGGCGCGAGTGGAACTACATCCTCTTCAATGCCCGAAATAGCTGGGGCGCCGGTGTTGCCAACTATGCCACCATCACCCGCCTGCTAGACCTGCATAATGCCTATCTCAAAGAAATGTGCGAAACGCACCAGATGGGCTACATCCCGCTCGACGAGAACTTTCGCCACGGCATGTCGCACTTCAGGGACCTTTGCCATTTCGTTCCCCAGGGAATGCAAGAGCGCGCAAGTGTGCTGCAATCCTGGCTCGATCCCTGGGTGCGTCAGCGAATCGCCCAGCTTGAAGGAAACCAGCAGCCCGCCAACTGACCCGCCCCAACCCCCTGGCGGCCCAGCCGTGAGTTGACCCGCCCGCGCTTTTCTGGCAGCATACCCCCAGTCTTCCCGCCCGCTGCGACTGGCGAGAATAACGTGGGGCAATACACCACGGTGGAGCAGCGGGGGTCACAATGCCGCTCGCCTGGGCCCCCCAGAATTAAGTTGCGCCCCGCCGTGTTTTCGTGGGGTGCGCAACATGGAGAATCGGTATGTGGCAGACCCCCTTACACGGTGAATATGCAGCCAGCGGCGGCAAGGTGGTGGATTTCCACGGCTGGGCATTGCCCGTGCAGTTCGCCGGAATCGTGCAGGAACACCTGCACACCCGCACCAAGGCGGGCCTCTTCGATTGTTCCCACATGGGCGAGTTCATCCTCAAGGGCGCAGCCGCCCTCGAAGCCCTGGACCGCCTGGTCTATTCCGACATGCGCAGCCTGCGCGTGGGCCTCTGTCGGTACAGCGCCATCCTCAATGAACAGGGTGGCATCATCGACGATTGCGTTGGACTGCGCTTAGCCGAAGACGAAATCTACCTCGTCACCAATGCAGGTCCGCTCGACGAAGTAGCCGCGCTGTTTGAAGGCGTGCCGGGCGTCACCAATGTCTCCACCCCTACCGCCAAGATCGATCTGCAAGGCCCGCTGTCGCGCGGCATCCTGCTTGAGGCGGGCCTCGATTGCGTGCGCGACATGAAATACTGGAACGGCCAGCGCACCCAATGGCGAGGCGCGGACATCGTCATCACCCGCGCAGGCTACACCGGCGAACTGGGCTACGAGATATTCGCCCCCAGCGAGTTGGGTCCTGAGCTTTGGCGCACCTTGGTGGCTCACCCCGATGTGGCCCCCTGCGGCCTGGGCGCGCGCGACACCCTGCGCACCGAGGTGGGCTATCCGCTCAACGGCGAAGACCTGGCCCAAGATCTTACCCCGCTCGAATGCGGCATGGAACGTTTCATTGCTTGGGACTCCGAGTTTCCCGGCAAGGCGCGCATCGCCGCCCAGCGCGAGGCAGACGATTACCATGTGCTGGTCGCCATCAAGACCGCCGACCGCCGTTCCCCCCGCCATGCCATGGAACTCACCACGCCAGACGGCGCGCCTGCGGGCGTGGTAACCAGCGGCACCTTCGGCCCCAGCGTGGGCACTGGCGTGGGCCTGGCCCGCGTGCCCAAGGCCTATGCCGCCCCCGGCACCGCGCTGCTCGCAGGTACCCGAGCGCTGCCGGTGGAAGTCGCCGAGATTCCAATTTATAAAGACGGCACTTGCCGCGTGAAGTTATAGGTCGTAGGACGTATCGGTCCTATAAGGAGAACGCCATGAACCCCGCATCCCTGAAATACACCAAAGATCACGAGTGGATCGGCAAAGACGGCGACCTGTATGTGGTCGGGATTTCCGACCATGCGCAGGGACAGCTTGGCGACGTTACATACGTCGAGCTTCCAGACGCAGGCCGCACCGTGGCGCAGCACGAAGAGACCGCAGTGGTGGAATCCGTGAAAGCGGCCAGCGACATCTACGCCCCCGTGGGTGGCACAGTGGCCGAAGTGAACGGCGCGCTCGACGGCGACCCCGGCGTGATCAACAGCGACCCCTACGGCGCGGGTTGGTTCTTCAAGCTCAGTGGCGTGGACGCCGCCGAGTTGGACGGCCTGATGGACGCCACAGCCTATGCAAAGTTTGTTGAGGAAGAAGGCCACTAAGGCATCGCCCTGGACGAAAGACTGGAGTTACCCTATGGGTTCCTGGATACCCGCACACGAACAAGACGTGGCCGAGATGCTGAAGGTGATCGGCGTCGATTCGATCGACGACCTCTTCGCATCGATACCCGAGCCGCTGCGCATGAAAGCTTGGAACCTGCCCGGGCCGCTCTCAGAAATGGGCGTGCGCAAACTGGTGGAAGAGCTGGCCGAGCGCAACAACCCCGGCAAACTCAGCTTTCTGGGAGGCGGATACTACGAGCACTACATCCCCGCTGCCGTGGATGCGCTCACCGGGCGCAGCGAGTTCTACACGGCCTATACTCCGTATCAACCCGAGACTTCGCAAGGCACGTTGCAAAGCATCTACGAATACCAGTCGATCATCTGTCGCCTCACCGGCATGGAATTCGCCAACGCCTCGCTCTACGACGGCGGCACGGCGGTATTTGAAGCGGCCACCATGGCGGTGCGCTGCACGGGCCGCACCCGCGTGGTGCTGCACGAATCGCTGAACCCAAACTACGTCGCCATGCTCCACACCCACGCGGCCAACCTAGGGCTGGACATTGTCACCGGCGACGACCCCACCGGCGCGGCCTGCGTCATCGTGCAGAACCCCAGCTTCCACGGCACCGTGCGCGACTTCACCGAACTGGGCCAGCGCTGCGCCGAGGCCAAGGCCATCTTGGTCGTCTCCTTCTATCCCTTGTCTCTGGGCCTGCTGAAGACCCCCGGCGAAATGGGCGCGGGCATTGCCATCGCCGAAGGCCAGAGCCTCGGCATCAACCTCGGCTTCGGCGGTCCCTATCTAGGCATCATGGCCACGCGCAAGGAATACGTGCGCAAGATGCCGGGCCGCATCGCCGGGGAAACGGTGGACGCGCAGGGGCGGCGTGGCTTTGTGCTCACGCTGCAAGCGCGCGAGCAGCACATCCGCCGCACCAAGGCCATGTCCAACATCTGCTCGAACCAGGCGCTCTGCGCCCTGCGCGCGCTGGTCTATGTCAGCCTACTCGGCAAGGAAGGTTTCCGCGAAACGGCGGTGTCCTGCCACTCGAAGGCGGAGTATCTGAAGGGACTGCTTGGCTTTGCGCAGATTCTTAACGATGGTCCCACCTTCAACGAGTTCGCCGTGCGCCTGCCCAAGTCCGCGAACGACGTGGTCGCCGCGCTATTGCAGCAGGATATCCACGCGGGCCTGCCGCTGGAAACCGTGGGAGCGGGCGGCCCCAACGACCTGCTTATTGCCGTGACCGAAATACACTCGCGCGCTGACCTCGACCGGTTCGCCGCCGCGCTGAAGGAGGCGTCATGCAACTGATATTCGAGAAGTCCAATCCCGGTCGCCGGGCGGTGCGCCCCGATGTGCTCGATGTTCCCGAGGCTAAGCTGGCCCCCGAGCTGTGCCGCGCGGAATCCGCCGGTCTGCCCGAGCTGGCCGAGATAGACGTGGTGCGCCACTTCACCCACCTCTCGCAGCGCAACGTGGGTATCGACGACACCTTCTACCCGCTCGGCTCTTGCACCATGAAGTACAACCCCAAGATTGCGGAAGTGGCTGCCGCAATGCCGGGCATGGCCCGCCTGCACCCGCAACTTTCCAGCGCGCCCGTCTACGAAGACACGGTGCAAGGTGCGTATCAGTTGCTCTATGAACTCGAGCGCGACCTCGCCGAGATAGCCGGTATGAAGGCCGCCAGCGTGCAGCCCATTGCCGGAGCGCACGGCGAGTTGACGGGGGTGTTGCTGATGGCGGCCTACCACCGCGATCGCGGAAACACCCACAAGGACACGATCATCGTTCCCGATTCCGCGCATGGCACCAACCCCGCCAGCGCAAACATCGCCGGGTTCAAGGTGGTGGAGGTGCCGTCGAACGCGAACGGCCTTACCGACCTGGAGAAGTTCCGCGCCGCAATCAACGAGAACACCGCAGGCATCATGATGACCTGCCCGAATACCCACGGCCTCTTCGAGGAAGACATCGTCGAGATGGCCAAGCTCGCCCACTCGGTCGATGCGCTCCTCTATTACGACGGCGCGAACCTCAACGCCATTATGGGCCAGTGCCGCCCCGGCGACCTGGGCTTCGACGTGATGCACTACAACCTGCACAAGACCTTCGCCACGCCCCACGGCATGGGCGGCCCGGGCTGCGGCCCTGTCGGCGTGAGCGAGCGCCTGCTGCCCTACCTGCCCGGCCCACGCGTGGTTCTGGAAAATGGACGCTACACCCTGCGCACGCCCGAGAAGAGCATTGGCCGCATGGCCGCGTTCTTCGGCAACTACCTCATCGCCGTCCGCGCCTTCGCCTACATGCGCTACTACGGCGACACCGGCCTGCGCGAAGTGAGCCGCTATGCGGTGCTCAACGCGAATTACATCTACGCCCGCTTAAAACACGCCTTCAAGCCCGCATTCGAGGGCGCGCACTTTATGCACGAATGCGTGTTCACCGCAGCGCCACAGGCGGAAAAGGGCGTGCGCGCCATGGATTTCGCGAAGGCCCTGCTCGACGAGGGCTACCACGCGCCGACGGTTTACTTCCCGCTCACCGTGCCCGAGTGCATCATGATTGAGCCCACCGAGACGGAGTCCAAGGAAACGCTCGACGCCTTCTGCGACACCATGCTCAAGCTCGCGCAGATGGCCGAGGACACCCCCGAGATATTCCACGATTTCCCCAAGACAAAACCCGTCGGCAGGCTCGACGAAGTGAAGGCCGCCCGCGACCTGAACTGCGCCTGCTTGTAAGTTTGCTGGCTAATCGACATTCTTTTTC
>JBIKMR010000185.1:0-8828 GCA_044359155.1 Candidatus Hydrogenedentales bacterium
CACGCGAGACACGGAAACCCGCAACACGCCACCGTTCTCGCGCATGGCGTGGAGCGCGTTGGTGCAGAAGTTCAACACCACCTGGTGCATCTGTGCAGGGTTGGCCATGATAAGGTCCACCTTGGCATCGTGCATCTGCTCAATGCGCACCTTGGGCGACAGCCCCGTCTGCGCAAGGCGAATTACTTCGGCCACAATCTTGCGCAGATCCATGGGCACACGCTCGGTGTCGCCCTGTCGGCTGAAGGTGAGAATCTGCCGCACCAGATCGCGCGCCCGGTTGCCCGCGTTCAACACCTCGCTCAAGTCCGAATGCAGTTCCGGGTTGTCTGCCACCTCGCGCAACGCCAGCGACGTTAACCCAATGATGGCGGCGAGGATGTTGTTGAAGTCGTGCGCTATCCCTCCCGCCAGCACCCCAAGGCTCTCCAGTTTCTGCGAGTGCATCCGCGCCGTCTCCGCCTTGCGATACGCCTCCTCCTGTTCCACGCGGTGGGTCACGTCTTTCACCGTGCCCAACACCCGCGCCGTGCGCCCATCTTTGCCCGGCACACACACGCCCATGTCTTCCACGTGGCGATACGTGCCAGACTTCTGGCGAATTCGATACTGAAATTCGTACTTGCCAATCGTGCTGATCGCCGCGTTGAATTGTGCCAGCACGCGCGCGCGATCGTCGGGGTGGATGAGCACCAGCCACCGGCCCCCTTGGTAGACCTCGAATTCGCGCGTGGTGAAGCCCGTCAGCTCTTGCACCGCGCCGCCGAAAGTTATCTTGTTCTCGCGCACATCCACGTCATACGTGGTAATGCCCGCGCGCGAGGCCAACAGCTGCAACCCCTGCACCGCACTTGCCGGTTCCCGCGCGGCTTGGGACTCAACGTCCAGCGCGCGGCACAGCAGCATCAGCTCGTCCAAAGATTCCCCACGAAGCCTGCGCGCAACCACCGCCACCCGCAGCAACTTGCCATCGCGCGCGCGCAGTTCCAGATCAAAGGTGTCCTGCAATCGTTCCGCCAGCCGTTCGCCAATGGTCGAGAAAAAAAGGTGGGAACTCTGCGCCAAGAACTTGTTGAACGGCGTGCCCACTGGAATGCCGTCAAACTCGAGCAAAGCCCGCGCAGCCGACGCGCTGCTCGCCCGGATAAGAAAGCCATTCTCTTCCATGCCCAGCACGAAGACCAGGTCCGAGCTGTAATCGAAGAAAGTACGGGCGCGCTCGCCCGATTCATAGACCTCGCGGCTACGCGAATCCGCCAGTTGCACCAGCGACGAATCCGCCGCCCGGAGGCGCGCGCGCGCGCGCATGGTATACCCCGCATGCTCGCATGCCGCCTGCAACTCGGCATCGTCGCAGCCTTCGCTCAGGCACTGGTGCGCACCGCGTGTCAGGGCCATGCCACGTTGTGCCGGCGTCCACGCGTCGGGATGCACCACCAGCAATGGGGGAAGTCCATCAGAATCCTTGAAACCGGTAAAGTCCGGATACCCCGCAACCTCACTTGGGATGGTACATACCAACAACCAAAAAGAGGCTACCACGCTAGACTCATCGGCCAAGGCCAAGCCAATATCATGGAAGCAGCGCACCGCAACATCCGGTACTACAAGGGCGAGACGCTCTGCACAGTCCTTAGTCTGCGCAGAATTCTCGCCAATGACAATTGCAAAATCCCTGCCGGAATCTTGCGAAAGGTGAACTGGGGTGGCCATACCCATTAGAATGCCGGAGTCGCCCTGCGCCATTCAATGATGAGTGGAATAGCCACCGGCGATAGCGCGTTATTCAAACCATGTGGGCGTGCGGGGCTTGTGGCAAGCCCGGCAGCAAACGCCCCGAAGGCAGAAGGAATACAACACATGCCCCCAATCTACGATCCTGAACAGGTGCGCCCCATGTGGGAAGAGCTTGCCAACGTGGGCGTGCGCCCGCTGACCACGCCGGAAGACGTGGACAGCGTGCTTTCGAAGAAAGAAGGCACCGTGCTCTGCGTGGTGAATTCAGTATGCGGCTGCGCCGCAGGCGGAGCCCGCCCCGGCGTGACCCTGTCATTGCAGAACGACCTGATCCCCGACGAACTGGTGACCGTGTTTGCGGGTATGGACCAGGAAGCCGTGGCCAAGGCGCGCGGCTACATGTCGCAGGTCGCTCCCTCGTCCCCCTGCATCGCCGTGTTCAAGGACGGCGCGCCCGTGCATGTCCTCGAGCGTCGCCACATCGAGCGCATGAACGCCGTGGATATTGCCAACAATCTGACCGAAGTGTTCAATGCGCTTTGCACGCGCCCCGGCCCCTCGGTGTCACCGGAGGTCTTTGACTCGAACCACTCGATCAAGGCCTGCGGTTCCAGCATCGCGCCGTATTCGGGCAACTAACCGACAGCAACAAGCCGGGCCACGTTCCATTTGAACGGGCCCGGCTTTTCTGTTTTACCCGGTAAAGGAGTATCCCATGAGTTCGTTGTTCTTTTTGCGCGCCGCCGCTGTGCTGGGTGCCTTGGCCGTGGGGATTGGCGCATTTGGCGCACACGGCCTGCGCGGCAAGATTACCCCGGACCTGCTCGAAATATTTGAGACCGGCGTGAAGTACCACTTCTACCACACCCTCGCCCTGCTTGCCTTGGCGTTGCTGCCTGCCACCGTGTGGCAAGGACGCTGGGCTGCGGCGGCGGGTTGGTCGTGGATCATCGGCGTGCTGATCTTCTCCGGCAGCCTCTACCTGCTCGCCATCACCGGCACCCGCTGGCTCGGCGCCATCACCCCCATCGGCGGAGTCGCCTTCATCCTTGGCTGGTGCTTCCTCTTCCTCGCCGCGTCAACGCGCGGCGAGCAATAGCATCCTCCGCTTCAGCTCCCGCAGGCGGCGAAGACTTCGCGGATCAGGTGGCGGCCCTCGAAGGGTTTGTCCAGGAAGGCTTCGGGTGCGCGCACGCCCGTGCTTTGGGCAATTGAATCGCAATCGTGATTCGCGCCGAGTTCGTAGTCGTTCCGATTGCTGAGGAACACCACCGGGATATGGTTCGTGGCTTGGTCTTCTCGCAGTTCACGGAAGGCAGTGAACCCGTCCATGCGGGGCATGGAAACATCCATGACAATCACGTCAGGATTTTCTGTAGCCGCAAGTCGCGACACCTCTGCACCGTCTTGCGCTTCTGTGACGGCAAAGCCATAACTACGCAGCAGATCGCCCACGTTGTGGCGAATCATCGTCTCGTCGTCCACTACCAGCACACGTTTCGCTACACTCTTCATGCGCTGCCCTTCCAATGGAACCCTGCGTTCCAATACCACTTATACCACAAATTTTCATGGCAAGTGTCAACAATATCCCTAAGTAGCTTTCGGGAATGGATTTAGCGTATAGTGTGTTTCCTGTGACATCCTCGGGGGAGGCTCCGGCTACAAGCGATGTTCGCGGCGGGGGAACCTTTTGCTGCGATAAAAGATAGATACGCTTGTAAGTTGAAATTCTCGTAAGGATTTGTTACTGTCTTGCGGCCCTGTTTCAGGGACGTTTCACCTTTTTATGCTCTTTAGGAGGCTGCTATGAACACGACCTACATGTTGAAAACTGTTGCGATGGCCCTGACTCTGGCGCTTGTTGCGTCCGCTGGCATGGGCTGCAAGTCCAAGAAGGAACCGGAAGTCATCGACACCGGCATCTCGACCCCGACCGATGGTGGTGACCCGAATGCGCTGCCGAACATCGACCCGAGCACGCTTTCCTTCACGCGCGCCAGCGACCTTGCGTCCGTCTATTTCGACTATGACGCGTCCTCGCTGACCCCCACCGCCATCTCCACCTTGGCTCGCAATGCTGAAGTGATGAAGGGCAAGCCCGCGAACACCTACTTCCGCGTCGAAGGCAACTGCGACGAACGCGGTACCCAAGACTACAACCTTTCGCTTGGCGAACGCCGTGCGCTTGGCGTGCGTAGCCACCTGATCAGCCTGGGCGTGGACAGCCAGAAGATGATCACGGTCAGCTTCGGCGAAGAAAACCCCGAAGTTCCCGGCAGCAGCGAATCCGCTTGGGCCAAGAACCGCCGCGCCGACTTCGGCGTTGCCACTGCGGGTATGTAATTAAACCATGCCGAATGAGGTTGTCATGAAGATCAAGCAATCGGTTGGCAGTTCTTGCGCTGCGTTGGCGCTGGCGGCCTTGGCGGGGTGTGCGACCACATCTTTCGCTGGCAGCCGCGACCAGATGGAATCCACCGTATACGACACGCATCGCCGTGTGGTTGGGTTGGACGCCACCATCAAGCAGTTGGCGGAAACCGCAGCGACCCTCACGGAGCGCGTCACCCAGAGTGACGAAAACACGCGCCGCATGATATCACTGTCGGAAGAAAACCAGCGCAAGATCGACACGTTGCAGAAGGACGTGACGGACCTCAAGTCGACGGTGTATCGCCACTTCAACCTGACACCGCCTAAGTCGGTGACAGGCGTGACGATTGACCCGCCGGCGACCAGCGGCACGCCGGTACCTGTGAGCTCTGCGCCGGAAAGCGGAATGCTTGAGTCGGAGCCTGCCACGGAAGTGGCGGCAGCCCCGGCCCCCGCAGCAGAAGGTTCTACTGAGGACCCGCAGGCGCACTACCAGAAGGCGCAGCGCGATTACGCCAATGGCGAATTCCAGAAGGCGCTCACCGAATTCGATGAGCACCTGCGCCTGTGGCCCGGTTCCGATACAGCGTCCAACGCGCTGTTTTGGAAAGCCAAGTGCAACCTGAAGCTGGGCGACAACCGCAGCGCAGTGACGGATTTCGAGCAGCTCCGCAAGGATTATACGACGAGTACCAAAGTGCCCTTCGCCATGCACAACCAGGCAGTGGCCCATTCGAACCTGGGCGAAAAGCCCCAGGCCGAGGCCCTGCTCGAGGAAGTCATCGCGAACTACCCGGTCTCCCCCGCAGCCGAACAGGCCAAGGTGGACCTGCAACGGCTGCGAGGACAGAACTAGGTTCGGCACGCGAAACGTTAGTTGAAACGCGCGGGAGAGAAATTCTCCCGCGCGTTTTTTATTGTTCCGTCTTTCCTCATTTATCCGCTGCTTTTGGATATTCTTGCGAGTCAAACTTCTTAGCCCCGGCAGGGGCTGTATATCGTAGCCCCGGGTTGGCCCACGTCTTCGTGGGGCTACCCGGGGATGAGGATTACTAATTGCCCCAACCCCGGCAGGGGTTCAATAATAGCGTTTCTATTGAACCCCTGCCGGGGTTGTTCATTATTCAGATTTTTTCCCCGGGTAGTCCCGCTTAGTCGCGGGACAACCCGGGGCTACAATATCAAACCCCTTCCAGGGTTTGAAGGGATATTCTCACGACACATGAAGCTTAGGGCTTAGTGAGATGCTTTCTGCGCAGGCAGGAATCCAACTAGCCGTGTTCGTTATGCTTTCGGCGTGATCAAGATGCACTCACTTTCGGGCTTGGCGAGCGTCTGCTTTGATTGCGTAAACTCGGCGACGACTGGTACCTAGATTCCTGCCTTCGCAGGAATGACGGGTTTGGGGTTTTTTGGACTGATTTGATATTGAGGGTGAAATCAAGATGGCGTACTTTCTAGGGATTGATGCAGGCGGCACGAAGACCCACGTTCTGGTGGGCGACGAGACGGGGCGGGTGCTGGGCTTTGGCAAGGCGGGCACGGGGAACTATGAAGGCTACGGCATCGCCCCTGCCCGCACCGAGATCGACAAGGCCACCAAGGCCGCGCTGGCCGAGGCAGGCATAGGGCTGGAATCGATCGCCGCCATTGGCATGGGGATAGCCGGGGCCGATGTGCCCGAAGACTATGTGATGCTGGAACGTGAAATATTCACCCCGCTTTTCGGCGACATCCCCCGCGTGTTCCGCAACGACTCGATGGCCGGGCTGCGCGGCGGCCTGCGCGATCCCTTTGGCGTGGTCATCGCCTGTGGCACCGGCTGCGTGTGCGCCGGGCGCAACCGCGCGGGCGAGGAAACACGGGCCGGGGGAATCAGCGAACACTACGGCGACGCGGTGAGCGGCAGCAGCATTGGCGAGAAGGGCATCCATGTAGTCTGGCGCTACCGCGATGGCATCGTCCCCCACTCCCTACTGGTGGACAAGTTCCTCGCTCGCTCCGGCCAGCCCGACCTCGACGCTTTCTTCTACGCCATGTACCGCGAAGAGATGAGTTACGATGATCTTCAGCCCATGGCAAAGCTGGTCTTCGACGCCGCCCACGAGGGAGACGCGCAAGCCTGCGACATTCTCGAATGGGCGGGCACCTACCTGGGCGACATGGTGGTGGCCGTGGCCCGCTTGTTGAACATGGAGCGCGAGCCCTTCCACGTGGTGATGGCGGGCAGCGTGTTCAAGGGCACCAGCCCCGTGCTGCGCGATGCCATGACCACCCGCATCCACCGCACCTGCCCCGATGCCCTCCCCGTCATGGCGCTCTATGAGCCCGTGGTCGGCGCGCTGTTGCTCGCATTGGAACGCGCAGCTACAATGGACGACCGTTTCCACGGTACCTTGGGCGAAACCTTGGCGGCGGCGGAATCCCGCTATGGGGTCCGCTTTCGCGCGGAGTAAATCATGAGAGTGAAGCCGGTCCACATTGCGGTGAGCGTGTTGATAGCCTTGACGGGTTTCATGGCCTTTGCAGTGTTGCGCACGCGCACGCCGAGCGCAGCCCCCAGCGACCCCGCCTTCATTGAGGAAGTGCGCCAGCGCCAGGCCCAGGTGGACATCACCGCAGGCACCGGCTCGGTGATGCCGCCGGACGCATCGGGCGTGGAAGGCCCCAACATCAGCGTGGCCCATACGCAGGTGACGTTTGACAACGTGCCGAACAACGCCCTTTCTACCTACCCCTTTGCCATTACCAACACGGGAGCGCTGCCGCTGACGATCTACGCCGTCAAGGCAAGCTGCGAATGCACCAAGGGCATCATCCCCGAAGGCGGGCTGACCATCGCCCCGGGCGCAACCGCCAACATGGACATCCAGATCAATCCTTATCGCATTCCCGGCTTCGATGCCACCCGCTATCTCACCCTTGCCAGCAACGACCCCGACACGCCCTCGCTGCAAATCGACGTGACCACGAACCTCGTGCCCGAGTATTCCACCGACCCTCGCGAGGTGGACTTTGGAATCATCGACAAGGGATCGAACCAGCAGGCCAAGATCATCGTGCGGCAGGTGCAGGAAGAGCGCCTCGTTCTTGAAGGTGTAGACGGCACGGCAGGCAAAGAGCCCGGCCCCTTCACCAGCGACATGACCTTCAGCTACGTCGAGCGCCCCGAGGCCGAATGGGCCACGCCCGGCAAGGCGGAATACGAAATTACCGCCACGCTCTCGCCCGACGCCGCCTCAGGCACATTCACGTACAGCATGTACCTGAAGACCAACATCAAGCGCCTGCCCTTCTACCCGGTCTACGTGCGCGCCATCATCGAGCCCCCCTACGAACTCTCCCCCCGTATGCCCGAATCCCTCGCCATCGCCGGAAACGGCACCAAGCCGGGCGCGCTTATGGTGCGGGCGAAAGGGCCTGTCACCATCGAGAACTTGCAGTTCGACCCCGCGAAGCTCACCGCTTCCGTGCGCCCCGGCGACACGCCCGACACCGCTTACATCGACGCGAACGTGATGCCCGGCCAGGTGGATGGACAGCTGACCGAGCCGCTGCGGTTCGACGTGGTCTACGACGGCAAGACCTACAAAGAGGCGATCTTCGCGCGAGCCTTTATTCCGCCTACCAATCCCTTGGGCGCAGCCACCCCGCCCCCGGCAGAAGAAGCCCCCGCAGGGAATGCCGCCGTGACGCTGGATGTTGACGCTCCCGTTGTGCCGTGATGATGGTTCGTGCTCTTTCTCAGGCGGGGATATGGGGGGATTAGGGGGCAAGTTGTTATAGATATTGTGGGTAACCCCCTCACCCTAACCCTCTCCCCCTGCTAGGGGGAGAGGGGACAAGAAAGACAGCGCACCTTCGAGCACCGAGTACTTATTTTTCAGATACGATGGATGGCAGACAGTTCATGTGATACGCAAAGCCTGCACCTCTGGTCCCCTCTCCACCGCTTGCCCTGCCGATGCGACTTGACGAAGGCAGAGATTCGAGGGAGAGGGTTAGGGTGAGGGGGTTAGCTCCATACCGATACAAGCACAGCTTTTCGCCGAATGATTTCTTGACGCACCTTAGATGGATAACCTCCCCTCCCTGCCGCTATCTTTACCCGCTCCCGCATCCCCCGTGGAACCCCGCCCATGACCGACGACTACACGCGATACGCAGGCAACCCGAAGCTGGCGGCCTCGCCCTTTGTCACGCTGCTGCGATTCAACCGACCCTACCTGCGCGCATACGTGGTGGGCGCGGGGTTGGCACTCATCGTGGCGCTCCTCAGTGTCTCCGCGCCACTCATCATGCGGAACATCCTCACGCACCTGGAGAGCAAACAGCTTTCCCATGCCTTCCTCTTCGAGTGGCTTGGGTTGCTGCTGGGCGTGGGCCTCGTGGCGGGGCTGCTGCGTTTCTTCCAGCGGATGATGATGATCGGCGCATCGCGCAAGTTTGAGTACGACCTGCGTAACGAGCTCTTCGCCCACCTGCTGCGGATGCCGCCCGCGTTCTTTCGCAAATCCAAGACCGGCGACGTGATGGCGAAGGCCACCAGCGACATCGACGTGGTGCGCGAGTTCATCGGCCCCGGCGTGATGGGCACGGCGGACATGGTCCGCATTCCCTTTACCCTCGGCCTGATGATCTGGCTCAGTCCCAGCCTCACGCTCTATGCCCTGCTCCCCCTGCCTTTCGTCACCATCATCGCGTTCTTCTTCATC
>JBIKMR010000186.1:0-8826 GCA_044359155.1 Candidatus Hydrogenedentales bacterium
CAATTTTACTGAACATTAGTTGTCTGAAACTTTGTTCAGTAAAATTTTACCCAAAGCAACACCCGTTGTCAAGAGGTTAGTTTTTTCGGAGCAGATGCGGCGGAGATTCCTAGTCCAACTGCGCCAGGGCGATGCTCTCGTCGATGAGCATAACGGGGATACCTTCACGCACGGCATACAGGAGGGCCTTGTCTTCCCGCACCAGCGCGGCCTCGACGGGTTCTTCCACCAATTCACCGTTGCGATATTTCACCGCGCCCGACGCAATGGCAGTGTTCAGCCTGCCAAGCAGGTCGTCATCTGCAAGGTGGAGCGGGGCCTTAGTTTCCGGGCACCGCAGAATGCTCAACAGTTCAGGGTCTACCATTGTCCTTTTCTCCAGATGCCCTCTATTCTAACGCACACGCGGGGCTGTTACCAGCATGGGAAAACCGACAGAAGTGACAAATTACTGCCGAACGGTAAACCACCTACAAACTGTTCCAAGCTGTAACACACTGTAAAAAGGTAACTTAGGCATTATTCTCTGTTGCCGGAATTGCTCCTTAATGGTACACTTGCTTTGGCAAGGAGTCATTGCAAACGATGTCTGAAAACAACGCCCAGCCCAAGATGCTCGTGGTGGACGACAAGGTAAACGTCCGCAGCCTGCTCGAGTCCGCGTTCCAGGATCGCGGGTACGACGTGACCACCGCGTCGTGCGGCGAGGATGCCATTGCCCTGCTTGCCGAGAAGCCCTTTGACGTGGTGCTGACAGACCTGAACATGCCGGGCAAGAGCGGGCTCGAAGTGCTGAAAGCGGCCAAGAGCGCACGCCCTGAGATTGAAGTTATCCTGATTACGGCCTATGGCACCATCCACACCGCCGTCGAGGCGATGCGGCTGGGGGCCTATGACTTCATTACCAAGCCCTTCAAGATTGCCGAGATTGAAAGCAAGGTGGACCGCATCACCCGTCGGCTGGGGCCAGCCCCCAAAAGCGATGCGCAAACGTGGATACACCCCTCGGTGCGCCACTTCATTGCAGCCAGCGCCCACTCGCGCAAGCTATTGAAAATGATAGCGCGCATTGCGCCAAGCAAAAGCTCGGTGTTGATCACCGGCCCCAGCGGCGTGGGCAAGGAACTGGTGGCGCGCGCGATACACGAGGCCAGCCCCCGGCGAGACCAGCCCTTCGTTGCACTGAACTGCGCCGCGCTGGCATCGGGCGTGCTGGAGAGCGAACTCTTTGGGCACGAGAAGGGGGCCTTTACCGGGGCGGACCAGCGGCGCGTGGGCCGCTTCGAGCGCGCGCACGGCGGCACCTTGTTCCTGGACGAAGTGGGCGAGATTGAACCCGGCATCCAGACCAAGCTGCTGCGCGTGTTGCAGGAATCCGAGATTGAGCGCGTGGGCGGTACGCAACCCATGAAGGTGGACGTGCGCATTGTGGCCGCCACCAACCGCGACCTGAAGACTGCCATCGGGGAAGGCCGATTCCGCGAGGATTTCTATTACCGGCTGAACGTGTTCTCGCTGCACGTCGAGCCACTGTGCGAACGCCCCGACGACATCCCCGCACTGGTGGACCACTTCCTGCGCAAGTTCAGCATCGAGCTGGGCAAGGAAGTCTACGACGCGGACGACGAGGTGATCTCCCTCTTCATGCAATACGGCTGGCCCGGCAATGTGCGCGAACTCGAGAACGTCATCGAGCGCGCCGTCGTGCTGGCCGAGGGCGGCAGCATCACCCGCGAAGAGCTGCCCCCCGAAATCCTTCAGGCCCAACGCAACAACGGCTACACCCCCAGCCACATCACCCCATCCGTAGCCGCGCCCCCCCGCAACGAAGGCGCGGCATCGCTGCAAGAACGCACCGAGCGCATGGAAGCCGAAATGATTCGCGGCGCGCTCGAAAGGTTCCGCTGGAACAAGACCAAGGCGGCGGATCACCTCGGCCTGAAACGCACGACCTTGCAGTACAAAATTAGAAAGTTTGGGTTGGAGTAGTGGGGGCGTTCGGGGGAATGAACCACGAAATACACGAAATGACGCGCCGTAGGAGTCCCGCGCTGACGCGGGATAGATGCGTGACACCGTAGAGCGGTGTAGCGCGATACTAAGCCAGCTTCAGGCCCATGCCTAGCGTAATCATCTCGTCGGCGATCTTACTGCCCTTGGTGGTCAGGGTGAGGTACTTGGTGGGGGCACCTTTGGTGGAGACGAGTTCGCCGACGCCGGCGGATGCGGCTCGGTAGGTCTGCGAGGTGCCGGTGGGCTTGTGGACGGATTCGATCAGCTTGCCGCGCAGCAGGTTGTTCAGGTGCCCTGAGTGGGTGGCGTAGGGGAAATCTGCGACGGGCTTGTCGTTCTTCTTCCCGATCTTTATCGCCCTTCCGTGGGCGGCCTGACTCTCTTCCAGATCAATCCACAGGTGCTTCAGGTGCTTGCGCATTGCCGTGATAATCTCGACCTGTTCTCTCGGGAACAGCTGTTCAAGCTCCCGAATACGCTCGACATTGCGTGATTCTGCCTCAATGGCTCCTTCGCCGGGGCGAGCGAGGTACTGGATGGCAACCGTTATCCCGGCCCCGAGCAAGCCAGAAACTACCGCCAGTAGCAGGGCCGCCACTTCGGGGGAAACGCCGATAGTCTTCAACGACTCGAGCAGATACTCAATCATTCTGGGGGTATCCATTCATGCGCCAGCGCTGGGCCGCATGGGTAGTTTGGGAATCCAACGATAAAACAAGGGAAAGACTACCGCCTCGAACTGCTGGATACAACCGTCTGTTGCGATATAGGGACGGCAGAATTTCCCAAGCAAAATATTCTGCAATGCGCTAGAATGCCACCAGCTTCCGGGCGCGTGTTGGCATGGGTGTACGCGTTCAAGGGGGAAGCCAAACCGCGAGGGAACCGAGATGTCTTGTCATTTCTCCAGCTGGGTGTTGGGCGTGTTGGCCTTGGCTTCACTCGGCGCTTCCGCTGACGTGGTGATCAACGAGCTGGACTCGAACCAGGCAGGCCCAGACACGGCGGAGTTTGTGGAGCTGTACGATGGCGGCATTGGTGGCACGCCGCTGGATGGGCTGTCGTTGGTGTACTTCAACGGCAACAGCGACCTTTCCTACCTCACGGTAGACCTAGACGGTTTCGAGACTGACACCAATGGTTACTTCCTTGTCGGCAATTCGGGCGTGTCCACTGCGCCGGATATCCAACTGCCAGACGACACCCTGCAAAACGGCGCCGACGCCGTGGCGCTGTATGCCGCGCCTGCCGCCGCTTTTCCCGATGGCTCCGCAATCACCATCGCCAATCTGCTCAGCGCAGTAGTGTATGGCTCGGGCCAGTCGGACGACCCCGAGCTGCTCGCGCTGGTCACTCCGGACAGCCCCCAGTTGAACGAGGGCTCCGGTGCGCAGGGCGAGGCCCTGTCGCTTCAACGCTGCCCCGATGGCGAAGGCGTGGCCACGGCCACGGTGAACTTTGCGCGCGGCGTGCCCACGCCGGGCGGCCCCAATAATTGCCCGCAGGAAACCGCGCGCGTGTTGATTAACGAAATAGACTCCAACCAGACCGGTGACGACACGGCGGAGTTTGTAGAGCTATTCGATGGCGGCGCAGGCAATACGGCGCTTGATGGTCTGGTATTGGTTTTCTACAACGGGGCTTCGGACTCGGTCTACCTGAGTCTGGACCTGGACGGCCTAACCACCAGCGCGGATGGCTATTTCACCGTAGGCGGGCGAGACGCCGAACCCGATGTGCTCTTGACGGACAGTACGATTCAGAACGGTGCCGACGCCGTGGCGCTGTATGCAGCGGATTCCGACGACTTCCCCGGCGGCACTGGCATTACCCTGGAAGGCCTGCGCGACGCGGTAGTCTATGGCATTGACGATGCGGACGACGCAGAGTTGCTGGCCTTGGTCGGCGGCGTGGGCCCCATGCTGGATGAGGGCACCGGCGGAGATTCCGGTGTGGTGTCGTTGCAGCGTTGCCCGAATGGGGAAGGGCTTCCCGCCACGCTCTCTGGCTTTGTGGTAGACGCGCCCACGGCGCGCCTTTTGAACACCTGTCCGGATGGCCTGGTGGTAGCAGAGTTCAGCTTTGATCCGGTGGTGGTCTACGTGGGCGAACTGGTGGACTTCACCGACGAATCCACCGGCACGCCAGACGCATGGGCGTGGGACTTTGGCAGTGGCGAACCGGCCACGTCTGCCGAGGCCTCTCCCCAAAACGTGGTGTTCAACACCCCGGGCGATGTGGCCATATCCCTCACCGCTTCGAGCGGGCTGGGTGCAGACATTGAGACCAAGACCATCCGCGTGTTGAGTCGCGAGCCGGAAGTGGAAGGCGTGCGCCTTTCCAGCGAGACTGTTGCGCCGTGCGACACGGTGCGCCTTGGGGCATTCAACCCTACCGGCCAACCGCCGCTCGCGTTTACATGGTCCGTGCGCAATGAATCGAATGCCGAAGTGTTTGCCGCAAGCGGCAGCACCATCGATTGGGAAGTACCCGGCGTGCAAGAACCGGGCAGCTATACAGCGGTGCTCACGGTGACCAACGTGTTGGGCAGCGTTGAGTCGTCCACTTTGATCGGCGTGCAAAGCATTCGCCCCAACATTGAACTCAGCACCACCACGCCCAGCCCCACCACCCAGCCGCAGGTGCCGGTCACCGTGGCTTTCGAGTCCGTGGATATCCTCACGGGCTTCGGCGCAGAAGACTTCCTGCTGACTAACGCCACGCTGCTTTCGCTGGAACAAGGCGACGATGTCTATACCGGCGTGTTCGCCTTCAATGGCGAGGGCCAGGCAACCATCGGGGTCGGCGAAAATGCGGGCACCATACTGTGCGGCGTGCCGAACCGCGCATCGAACACTTTGACCTTCCTGTTCGATCCCACCGCGCCGACTCCCCTGCTCGTGCCGCAAGGCCCCCTTGTTTCTGCGTCGCCCCTATTCTCGCTGGCCATTGTGTTTGGCGAACCCGTGACCGGGCTGACTGAGGATGACCTGCTGGTGGAGAATGGCACCGTGACCGACCTCACGGGTTCCGACGCAACCTATTCCGCAAACGTGGTGGCTACCGCTCTGGGAGACCTGAACGTTCGCCTGCGCGCAGGCGCAGTAACCGACACCGCAGGAAACGCCAGCCCTGAAAGCGCGCCCTTGGCCTTCCGCTATCGCGATACCTACTTCTCGCACAGTGCGGATGTCAACAGCGATGGCGCAATTGAGTTGAGCGAGTTGCTGCGCGTGGTGCAGTTCTACAACGCGGGCGCATTGCAATGCAGCGTCGAAACGGAAGATGGCTTTACGCTGGGCACGGGCGACCAGACCTGCGTACCGCACACCGGCGACTACGCACCCACGGACTGGGCCGTGTCGCTCAGTGAACTGTTGCGCTTGGTGCAGTTGTACGCATCGGGTACCTACTACGAATGCACCGGCACTGAGGATGGCTATTGCATTGGCACCTTGCCCGGGCGCTAAGGCAACATGGCCACGCAGCACAGTGCTACCTGTGCCGCAGTAAATGAGAAGGTTCCCCATCATGACGGAAATATCGACGCTAAAGAAACAGCGCGTACTGATTCATAAAACCCTCTCCGCGCTGGGCGAGGAACAGTTGCTAACCATACCACCGGTGCGGCGCAACAACATCGCATGGAACCTCGGGCATATCGTCACCGTGCAGCAGGCGCTCACCTGTGGGCTTTCTGGCCTGCCGCTGAATGTGGCCCCCGAATACATGAAGTATTACTTCCGAGACACCTCGCCCGCCGACTGGACCAGCCAGCCCAACGTGCCCAAGCTGCTGGAAGAACTGATGGCCCTGCCCGACGTTACCGAGGCAGACTATGCCGCTGGCAAATACGCCAACTTCCAAACCTACACCACGGTCACCGGGGTATACCTCGGCTCAGTCGAAGAAGCCATGGGCTTCAACAACTTCCACGAGGGACTGCACTTCGGCGTGATGCTGTCCATAATCAAAGAACTGTCGGCGTAACGAATCAATCCGTGTTCAGGTGCAGCACCGTATTTTCATACAACAACTCATCGCTCGTGGGCACGGCGAATTGCCCCGACTGGTCCCAGAATTGCCATGACCCGCCTTGCAATTTCACCCACAGTAGATTCGCATCGGTGTCTCGCCAATAGGTGAGGCCATCCGAGTCGCGCACTTCCTGAAGAGAATCCATTTCCTCATACACGCGCACGCTCGCCCCGCTGCCAGCAGCGATGGTATACACCGCGTTGGGCGCGATTGCCCCGCTGAACTGCACGCCCAGCAACAGCGTGTCCTCCGTCTCCAGCATGTTCTCGAAGCGGACTTCCAAATCTGTGGGCAGGGCGTGTCCCGGAAATTCGAGCTGATAGACGCCATCACGATGCGCCGCGAAGTGACGCATGTTATAGAGCAGGATGCCGGGGGTCGAAGCGTTCACCGTCCAACTGCCCACCGCATCGCGGGTGTCTTCATCCAACGTGGCAGGGTCCAGCCGCGTGGCCTGCACTGCCATAGTCGCCTCGTAATAGGGCCGCTCGTTGTCGATGACGAACTCCATGATTCCATAGAACGGACCCGGCACACTCACGCCGCCCGTCTGTCCCGCAGGCTCCACCGGGCTGGCCGTCTGCCCGTGCGTAAAGAACGGTGTGTCATACACGAAGTAATTCTCCGCCGGTCCCCATGTGCCATGCGGATCCCACAGCGCCCCGGCCAGCGTGAAGTGCGGCATCACCGCCATCGACCGATACCCAGGGTGCGACCCAATAAGCATGTTGCCAGGGTTGCGCATTTGTCCCTTGTCCACCGGGCGAATGTAATAGTCCTCCGTGGCGAAGGCCCCACTGCGCTGCCCAGGCACCAGCGGGAAATTCACAATGACGTTGTTGCGCATGTCGAACGCGCTGTGATACGTGGCAAACGCCGTCGGTGTTTCATCTCCACCCAGCGTATCCGGGAAGTTGAGACTGGGCCGGGGCGTCGCGTTGTTCAGGCTGGTCCCCACCATCAGGCAGCGCTCAATCACCCCATCCGCACCAGACCCCGCAAAGAAGCGTCCGCAGTTATCGGCGGAAATGATCTCCGTAAAGTTTGGCCAATACACGCGATCCCATATCCCGCCCCGGCGGTTCTTCCACGTGCTGATGCGATGCATGGTAAACCGGCGCGTGGTTCCAGAATTCCACGTGGGCTCCTCGCCATCGATGGTGGAAACATACTGGAACGGGTACACCTCGCCCAGGTTGTTCACCTCAACGTTGTCGAACATCACCCCATCAAACCCGCTGGTGTGCGCGGTGTTGTGCGAGAACTCCCCGAACTGCAACCGGCTGGGCCGCATGGGCACCCCTATGCTCGCCCCCCAAGGGTTGTCTGGAAACGCCAGCCAATACCCAAAGCCCGCGCAATCCGCCGCCGTGTTCCCCGTCACCGTGTTGTCGGGGTTCGCTATCCAATAGCCGCTCGACCCGCCCGCCGGGCCGCCGTAGTAAAACTCGTGCAGCTTCAGTGCGTCTTCCGCTTCCGGGTTGCGCACATGCAGCACCAGGTTGCCGCTGATGGAATTGCGCCGCTCGACCGCGTCCTCGGTAAACACGCCATGCCCGCGCACGTCGTACACGATGTTGTCTGCTACCGTCACGCCATTGGTGCCGTGGATGACAATGCCGCGATTCTCGGACTGGTTGATGGTCGAGTTGCGCAAGAACTGATTCGACACGTCCGCAATAAACTCCGTGGCGCTGTAACTCAGCATGTGCCAGTGAAAGGGATAGCGCCCCAGCCTGCCGCGCTGGCCACCGCGCCGGAACTCTACCCCGTCTATCCGCGCCGCGCCGCCCGTATCCATCACCATCACGTGTACGCCAAAGCCCTGCGTCTGCCAGAGGCTGTCGTCCGGCGCTTCAATCACAATATTGCGCGACAGGTTGCCCACCTCGGCGCGCTGGTCCAGCACGGTGGGTGTGCCCGGCTGCGTGGGAGTGAATTCAGGATCAGGCGTCAGGCTCATGCCCGCGTCCGTGGCATATTGCAGCAGGCCCCAGCGCGCAGCGTCCAGCGCGTCATCGAGGCCCAACGCGGCACCATCCACCGTGGTTGCTGTGAACCGCTCTGTCTCCGATGCGGTGTAGTAGTCCGTTGGCGCTACCACGATCTCGTCGCCCGCGTTCCAGTCCACAGCCTCCATCAATTCCAGCGACGTGGCCCCCGCATCGGCGTGCGCGTTGATCTTCGTCCAGGCCACCTGCGGCGGCGCGCCGTACAATTCCAACACGCCCCCCATCACCATGATGCCGCGCGTGCCCATGTCCATGATGCTCTCTTCAGGGTCGTCCCCCGTGAGCGTAATCGTCGCGCGATGCGTGAACGGCTCCGCCTCGGACCCCACCACCATCGCGCCGTGGATCATGATCCACTCCGCGCTCAGGCTCAGGTCTTCCCGCGCAAACTCCAGCGTGCCGTTTATCATCAGCCCATCCAGAGCGGGCGTGTCTTCATCCAATATCAGGTGCCACTCTGCTGGAACGGTCACGTCGTCCCCCGCCACCGGCTTCACCCCGCCCCACGTATTCGGGTCAGACCAAAGCAACGCCCCGCTCTCCCCCTCGTCCCCGCCTTCCGCTTCACCTTCGCAAGGCACAGCAGGCCCCTCGCCAATGTCAAAACCATCATCCGTGCCACAGGCAACGTGATACTCGTTCGCGTTGTACAACTGAATCAAGCGAATCAATTCGCTCAAGCCAATGCTCCAATCCTGAGGGGAATAATCGCTGTTGTGCGCCGCACATGCGCGATCCCCCGTGTCCCCCGGCTGAAACCCAT
>JBIKMR010000015.1:0-28429 GCA_044359155.1 Candidatus Hydrogenedentales bacterium
ATCGACAAGGCTCCTGAAGAACGCGAACGCGGCATTACGATTTCTATTGCGCACGTGGAATACGAGACGGAGGCGCGCCACTATGCGCACGTTGACTGCCCGGGCCACGCGGATTACGTGAAGAACATGATCACGGGTGCTGCGCAGATGGACGGCGGCATTCTTGTGGTGGCGGCGGATGACGGCCCGATGGCCCAGACGCGCGAGCACATCCTGCTTGCCCGCCAAGTGAACGTGCCCGCGCTGGTGGTATGGATGAACAAGGTGGACATGGTAGACGATCCCGAGCTCATCGAGCTTGTCGAGCTTGAGCTGCGCGAGCTGCTCACGAAGTACGGCTACCCGGGCGACGACATCCCGATCGTCAAGGGCTCTGCCCTTGCGGCGATGGAAGATCGCAACCCGGAGATCGGCGAAGACCGCATCCTCGAGCTTATGGAAGCTGTGGACAAGGCCATCCCCACCCCGGTGCGTATGCTGGACAAGCCGTTCCTGATGCCCATCGAAGACGTGTTCACCATCACGGGCCGTGGCACCGTGGTAACGGGCCGTATCGACCAGGGCAAGATCAAGGTTGGCGAGAAGGTGCAGATCATCGGTATGGACCGTAACCACGAGTCCACCTGCACCGGTGTTGAAATGTTCCGCAAGCTGATGGACGAGGGCCAGGCGGGCGACAACGTGGGCCTGCTGCTTCGCGGCATCGAGCGCACGGACGTTGAGCGCGGTCAGGTTGTGGCCGCTCCCAACTCGATTACCCCGCACACCAAGTTCAAGGGCGAAGTCTACGTGCTGACCAAGGAAGAAGGCGGACGTCACACGCCGTTCTTCAATGGCTACCGCCCGCAGTTCTACTTCCGCACCACCGACGTGACCGGCGTGGTGACCTTGCCCGCAGGCGTGGAAATGGTGATGCCGGGCGACAACGTGACGATCGAGGGCGAACTCATCACCCCCATCGCCATGGACAAGGAATTGCGCTTCGCCATCCGCGAAGGCGGACGTACCGTCGGCGCTGGTGTTGTGACTGAGATTATTGAATAACTAGAACCTGCGTCTTCCTGACGGAGTTATAAAATGGCTGCTACGCATAAAATTCGCATCAAGCTTCGGGCCTACGACAATCGCCTGCTGGACCAGTCCACCAGCGAGATCGTATCCGCAGCACAACGCACCGGCGCGCTGGTGAAGGGGCCGATTCCCCTTCCCACGCAAATGTCGAAGTTCACCGTGCTTCGTGGCCCGCACATCGACAAGAAGTCGCGCGAGCAGTTCGAGCAGCGTACGCATAAGCGGTTGATGGACATCATCAACCCGAGTGCCTCGACGGTGGATGCGCTGATGAAACTGGTGCTGCCGGCGGGTGTGGACGTAGAGATCAAGCAATAGCACGGGATTAACCTCCCGGCGGGTGAACTGGCGGCGGATGGCGAACTAATCCAACACGAGATGGATCAAGCGCCGCCCCACAGGCAAGGACACACAGACGATGCTGAACGCAATATTAGGCCGCAAGCTCGGCATGACGCGCGTCTTCACGGAAGACGGACGCTGGATAGAAGTAACCCTTCTCCAGGCGGGACCGTGCACCGTGGTGCAGCGCAAGACGAACAGTACAGACGGTTATGACGCCGTGCAGGTGGGTTTCGAGGAGCGCGCAGAGCGCAAGACGAACAAGCCGCTTGCGGGTCATTTCAAGAAGCAGGGCGTGACTCCGCAGCGTGTGCTGAAGGAATTCCGCGTGCAGCCTGAAGAGAGCCTTAAGCCTGGCGACAAGATCGTGGGCACGGACATCTTCAAGACGGGCGACCGCGTAGATGTGCAGGGCCGCTCGAAGGGCAAGGGCTTCGCTGGCGTGGTCAAGCGCCACGGTTTCAGCGGCGGTCCTGGCTCCCACGGTTCGCACTCCCACCGTGTGGCGGGTTCCATCGGCCAGAGCGCCGACCCGTCCAAGGTGTACCGGGGCAAGCGCATGGCAGGCCAGATGGGTGACGCGAACATCACCACGCAGAACCTCGAGGTTTTGCTGGTGGACGCGGACAAGCACCTCATCGGCGTGCGTGGTGCGGTGCCCGGGGCCAACGGCGGCTTGGTCGTCGTGCAGCAGACGGTGAAAGGGTCCAAGTAATGGCATCCGCAAAGATAATTGATACCAATGGCGCCGACCACGGTTCGCTCGAACTGAGCGACGATGTGTTCGGGGTAGTTGCAAACGAGACCGTGGTGAAAGAAGCTGTCGTGGCCCTCCAGGCAAACAAGCGCCAGGGCACTGTAAAGTGCAAAGGCCGCAGCGAAGTGAACCACAGCACGGTGAAACCCTTCCGCCAGAAGGGCACGGGTCGCGCCCGTCAAGGCATGACCGGCGTTCCCCACCACAAGGGTGGCGGTAAGGCCAATGGCCCGCAGCCGCGTGATCACCGCCAGTCGGTTACTACGCGCTTGCGTCGTCAGGCCCTGTGCTGTGCTTTGAGCGAGCGCGTACGTGGTGAGCGCCTGAGTGTGCTGCGTGGGTTGGCGGTCTCCGCCCCCAAGACGAAGCCCTTCGCCGCAATGATGGAGAAGCTGGCAGGTCGCCGCGATGAAGACCGTGGTATGCCGCACAAGTCCCTGCTCGTTACGGCGGATAAGGACGACAACGTGTTGCTTGCCTCGCGCAACCTCGGCAAGGTCCTCGTGCGTACGGCGGCAGACGTCAACGTTCTCGACGTGCTCCTCGCGGGCCGCGTGCTGGTGACGGAAGAAGCGATTGCGAAACTTCAGGAGCGCTTGTCATGAGTTTGCAACAACACCAAATAGTTGTGGCTCCCATCCTCACGGAAGAGAGCCAGATTCAGATACGCAAGTGCAACCAGTTCACCTTCAAGGTGCATCCCGATGCAAACAAGAAGATGATCAAGGAAGCCCTCGAGGCAATCTACACCGAAGTGAAGATTGTCAGCGTCAACACGGTGAACTACAAGGGAAAGCTAAGTGCCATGACTGGCCGCCGCCGCCCCGGGTACAAGCCTGACTGGAAGAAAGCCATCGTGACCCTTCGCGACGGCGACACGATTAACCTTATCTAGCGAGTGTATTGATCATGGCTATCAAGCGATACAAGCCCTATACGGCTTCCCGCCGGGCAATGACGTCTTCCGATTATTCGGACCTGACGAAGAAGGCCCCCGAGAAGCGCCTGACGCACGGTCTGTCTGAAAAGGCAGGACGTAACAACAACGGCCGCATTACCATGCGTCGCCGGGGCGGCGGGCACAAGAAGAGCTACCGTGACATCGACTTCCGTCGCAACAAGGACGGCGTGCCCGGCAAGGTAACTGCGATCGAGTACGATCCGAATCGTTCGGCCCGTATCGCTTTGGTCACCTATGTCGATGGCGACAAGCGCTACATCATTGCCCCCAAGGGCATCGTGGTGGGTGCAAACCTGATGAGTGGCGAGGGCGCCCCCTTTGAAGTGGGCAATTGCCTGCCTCTCAAGAACATCCCCATGGGTACGATGGTCCACAATGTGGAACTGACGCCTGGCCGGGGTGGGCAGACCGCCCGCGCCGCAGGCAACGCCTGCCAGCTGTTGGCAAAGGAAGACCGCTTCGTGGTCTTGCGTATGCCCAGCGGTGAAATGCGCCGCGTGCTGGCCGTATGCCGCGCCGTAGTCGGTGTGGTTGGTAACGAAGATAACGCCAACATCAAGTTGGGCAAGGCGGGCCGCGCTCGCTGGCTGGGTCGCCGCCCCAAGGTTCGCGGCGTTGTAATGAATCCGTTTGACCACCCGCATGGTGGTGGTGAAGGCCGGACCTCCGGCGGTCGCCACCCGGTGAGCCCGTGGGGCACGCCAACCAAGGGCTTCAAGACTCGTAAGAAGAGCCATCGCACCGACCGGTACATTATTCGCCGGCGGAACGCGTAAGGCTAGAGGAGAGAATACGTGGCGCGCTCCCTAAGAAAAGGCTTTTTCGTGGATGACCACCTTCTGCACAAGGTGGACAAGGCCCAGTCTGAAGGCGACCGAAAGGCGATCAAGACTTGGTCTCGTCGCTCGACCGTCATCCCGGACATGGTCGGTATCACGATTGCAGTTCATAACGGCAAGACCCACCTGCCCGTGTTCATCACGGAAAACATGGTAGGGCACAAGCTCGGCGAATTTGCCGCTACGCGCAAGTTCGGTGGACACGCCGAGAAGAAAAAGAAGTAGCAGGAAGGAAACGGAACGATGCCTAACTCCACGGCCAAGCTCGAAGACCTGCGCATTAGTGCGCGTAAGGTCCGTCTTGTCGCTGATCTTATTCGCGGCAAGCGAGTTGAAGACGCCCGTAATATCCTTCAGTTCACGGTAAAGCGCGCCGCGCTCCCGCTGGTGAAGTTGCTGAATTCCGCTGCGGCCAATGCCGAGCACCTGGCGCGCCAGCGCGGTGAGCGCGTTGACGCCGACAGCTGGATTGTCTCCGGCATTCAGGTGAACGAAGGCCGCACTGTGTACCGTTTTCAACCTGCACCGCGTGGACGCGCGGGCCGCATCCGCAAGCGCAGCAGCCATATCGAGCTGCACTTGTCTGATAAGAAATAAGGAGACGAACCTTGGGGCAGAAAGTACATCCGACCGGCTTCCGCGTAGGCGTGATTTTCGACTGGTCGTCCATTTGGTTCGCCAAGAAGAACTACGCCAACCTTCTACACGAAGATCTGCGCCTGCGCGCCTACGTGAAGAAGCGCTTGCAGCACACCGGCGTTGCCAAAGTGGATATCGAACGCGCGGGTCGCAAGACCAAGGTGCACGTGTACACCGCTCGTCCCGGCCTGGTGATTGGCCAGCGTGGGGCGGAAGTGGACAAGCTGCGCTTCGAGCTCGAGAAGCTTACCGGCAATGAACTCATGATCAACATTCATGAAGTCCTGAGCCCTGAGTTGAGCTCCGTGCTGGTGGCCGAGAGCATCGCACAGCAGCTTGAACGCCGCGTGTCGTTCCGCCGGGCTATGAAGAAGGCGGTGCAGAACACCATGCGCCTCGGCGCGTTGGGCATTCGTATCCGCGTGGGTGGCCGCTTGAACGGTGCCGAAATCGCCCGCACTGAGCAGGCCCGTGAGGGCAGCGTGCCCCTGCACACCCTGCGTGCGAATATCGATTACGGTGTGGCCCAGGCCCGCACCACCTACGGCATCATCGGCGTGAAGGTGTGGATTTATCATGGCGAGGTTGAGCCGGGTGAACGCGTAAGCACGGTTGGTGGCGAGAAGGCCGCAGGCCAGGGCAAGCGCTCCCCAGCCGCCCAGTCTGCCCGTAACTAGTATCTGACGTAAATGCGCCACGGCGCTGGAGATAGCATGTCATGTTGATGCCCAAGCGAGTAAAGCACCGCAAGCAGCATCGCGGCCGCCGTACCGGCGCCGCGAAGGGCGGCTTCAATATAGATTTCGGTGAATTCGGACTTAAGGCCATGCAGGATGGTTGGGTTACCGCCCGCCAGATTGAGGCCACCCGTATCGCGATTACCCGCAAAATCAAGCGTGGCGGCAAGGTATGGATTCGGGTGTTCCCGGACAAGCCCATCACCAAGAAGCCTGCTGAAACCCGCATGGGTAAGGGTAAGGGCGCACCGGAAGCGTGGGTGGCCGTGGTTAAGCCGGGCCGCATTCTGTTCGAGGTGGAGGGAGTGCCCGAGGAACTGGCCCGTCAGGCAATCGAGCTCGCCCGCTATAAGCTGCCCATCAAGTCGAAGTTTGTGCGGCGCCACGCATAAGGCGCAGGAGAGTATCCGTGAAGGCGAAAGACCTTAGAGAAAAGACCAACGAAGAACTGAGTGGAATGGTGACCGAGTTCCAGAAGAGCTTGATCCAGTTCCGCCTGAACATGGTAACGGGCACGGTTGAGAACGTGCGCTCCGCCCGAACGGCGCGCCGCGACATTGCCCGTATCAACACCATCCTGCGTCAGCGTGAGCTGGCCGCACAGAAGAGTGAGGCGTAATGGCCATGGAAGAGTCTCAGGACAAAGTAGTTGCAGCGGCTGTTGTCGCGCTTGAAGAGAACCCGCGCGGTCGCCGTAAGGAGCGCATCGGGCTTGTCGTCAGCGACAAGATGGACAAGACCATCACCGTGGCGGTGTATGGATTCAAAATCCACCAGCTGTACAAGAAGCGCGTGAAGCATACCCGCAAGTTCAAGGCGCACGACGAGAAGAACGAGTGCAACGTGGGCGACACGGTGCGCATCAGCGAAACGCGTCCGCTCAGCAAGACCAAGCGCTGGCGCCTCATCGAAATCGTCAAGCGCGCCGAATAGCACGCGGAAGGAAACGGAAACATGATTCAGATTTACTCGAATCTACTGGTCGCCGATAATTCCGGCGCCAAGAAGGTCCGCGTCATCCAGGTGATGGGGGGCTCCAAGCGCCGCTATGCCGGTCTGGGCGATGTGATCACGTGCAACGTGCGCGAAGCAATGCCCAATGCCGCCATCAAAAAGGGCGACGTGGTGAAGGCGGTTGTGGTTCGGTTGCGTCGCGACACGCAGCGCGCCGACGGCACCACCATCCGCTTCGACACCAATGCCGCCGTCATCATCAATGCGAACAAGGAACCGAAGGGCACGCGCATCTTCGGCCCGGTTCCCCGCGAACTCCGTGAAAAGGGTTTCACCCGTATCCTCTCGCTTGCACCGGAAGTGGTGTAAGCAGGCCCTACGGACAGGAAGATAAAGACATGAATATCCGAAAGAACGACACCGTCGTGGTGATATGCGGGGAGCACAAGGGTCGCAAGGGCCGCGTGCTTGAGGTGTATCCCGTCAAGGAACGCGTCCTCGTAGAGGGCGTTAACATGATTAAGAAGCACATGCGCGCCAACAACCGCACCCAGCAGGGTGGCATTGTCGAGCGCGAAGCGCCCATCCATATTTCAAACGTTCAGCCTTGGTGCGAGTCGGCCAACGCCCCTTCCAAGATTGTGATGAAGCAACTCGAGGACGGAACGCGCGTACGCACGTGGAAAATCAACGGGGAGACCCTGTAAGGCGCAGGCCAGCGCATACAGGTCTTATACCCCAGGAGCAAGCTAAAGTGGCGTCTACATTCAGAACTTTGTATAATGACACGATCATGTCGGAAATGCGTGAGCAGTTCGGCTACACCAATGTGATGATGATTCCCAAGATCGAGAAGATCACCATCAACATGGGTGTGGGCGAAGCCATCCAGGATGCGCGCCACCTTGAAAGCGCCACCCAGGAAATCACGCAGATCACCGGGCAGAAGCCAGTCGCCACCGTCGCACGGAAGTCCATCTCGAACTTCAAGTTGCGCCAAGGACAGAAGATTGGCTGCAAGGTAACCCTGCGCGGCGACCGCATGTACGAATTTATGGAGCGCCTGTTTACGACAGCCATGCCCCGCATCTCCGACTTCCGGGGCGTGTCGGCCAAGGCCTTCGACAAGCAGAACAACTATACCCTCGGGCTGAAGGATCAGGGCATCTTCCCCGAGATTGACATGGACAAGGTGAGCAAAGGCCGTGGCATGAACATCACCTTCACCATTCGCAATGCCCGCACTGCCGACGAGAGCCGCGAGCTCTTGCGCAAATTTGGGATGCCATTCGTAAAGTAGCCCTGCCGAGGAAGTGATTTAGCGGGATAAACCCCGAGGAGACTATCGTGGCCAAGACGAGCATGTTGGTGATGAATGAGCGCCGCAAGGAAACGGTTGAAAAGTTCAAGCCCCGCCGTGATGAACTCATCAAGGTGATCAAGGACCCGAACGCATCCGTGGACGAGAAGCTTCAGGCATATGCCAAGCTGGGCAAAATGCCCCGCAACGCATCGCCCGTGCGCGTGCGCAACCGCTGCAAAGTAACGGGACGCCCGCGCGGATACCTGCGCAAGTTCCAGATGTCCCGCATTTCTTTCCGCGAGCTGTCCCTTGACGCCAAGATTCCTGGCGTCACGAAGTCGAGCTGGTAGAACCCCCGAGAAAAGGAACCGACCGACATGTCGATGAACGATCCCCTTGCGGACCTGCTTACCCGCCTGCGCAACGCTTCGCGCGCCGGGCACGCCACCGCCGATATTCCCGCCTCGAATGTTAAGATCGAGGTTTGCCGCGTGCTTAAGGAAGAAGGCTTCATTGAAGACTACCTTGTTTCCGAAGAGCCGCGTCCCGGCCTTATCCGCGTCACGCTCAAGTATGCTGGCAACCGCTCCCCGGTTATCCAGGGCATCAAGCGCATCAGCAAGCCCAGCTTGCGCGTGTATGTTGGCCAAGACGAGATTACCCAGGTGCGCACCGGCTTGGGCATTTCCATTATTACAACGTCGCGCGGCGTGATGACGGGCAAGCATGCCCGTAAAGAGCGTATCGGCGGCGAGGTGTTGTGCGAAGTTTGGTAAACCGCATGGGCGGATCCGCTGAGACCCCGGCCTTGATCCGGGTAAGCGGGAAAGGAACAGTACTGTGTCACGTGTAGGTAATTCTCCCATCCCCCTTCCGGCGGGAGTGAAGTTCGAACTTAACGGCCAAGACCTTAAGGTTACCGGCCCCAAGGGTTCGCTCTCGCTCAAGGTTCGCCCCGAAGTCGGCCTCACCGTGGACAACGGCGTGGTCACCGTTACCCGTCCCAACGAGGAAGCGCAGACCCGCGCTTACCACGGCATGACCCGCGCCATTGTTGCCAACATGGTGAAGGGCGTTACCGACGGCTTCACCCGCGCCCTTGAAATTCAGGGCGTTGGTTGGCGCTGCAACATGGTTGGCGAATCCATCAACATTCAGGTGGGTTACAGCCACCCCGTCGTGGTCGCCCCCCCTGCGGGCATCACCTATACGGTAGAAGGCACCACCCTCATCCTGGTGTCTGGCATAGACCGCCAGGCCGTGGGCCAAGCCGCAGCCAATCTGCGCGCCATCCGCAAGCCCGAGCCCTACAAGGGCAAAGGTATTCGCTACCGCGATGAGGTTGTGCGCCGTAAGGAAGGCAAGACCGGCGGTAAGAAGAAGAAGTAAACAAGGACAATCACTGGGTTCCATGGTTTGGAACTGAGGAGACGATAGATGGCCAAGACAAAACCAGAGACCGTGTTGCTCGAAAGGCGCAAGTACCGCATTCGACGCAACATCAACGGCACCCCGGCGCGCCCGCGCCTTTCGGTGTCGCGCACCGACAACCACATCTACGCCCAGCTTATCGACGACACCCAGGGCATCACCCTGTGCGCCGCTTCTTCGGTGCAGTTGAAGATTGGCGGCGGTAACATCGACGCGGCCACGGCCGTGGGCAAGGCCCTGGGCGAAGCCGCCACGGGCAAGAACATCACAACCGTATGCTTTGACCGCGGTGGCCGCCTGTATCACGGGCGCGTCAAGGCCCTTGCAGAGGCTGCCCGCGAAGCCGGCCTGCAATTCTAGGAGAAATGACTTGAGCACTGAGCGCAACAAACGCGAGTCGCGTGGCGACAAAAAGAACCGTGACCAAGATCAGGACTTCATCGAGCACGTGGTAAAGATCTACCGTGTGTCCAAGGTGATCAAGGGTGGACGTAAGTTCAGCTTTAGCGCCATCGTTGTGGTTGGCGACGGCAATGGCCGCGTCGGCGCAGCCATGGGCAAGGCGGGTGAAGTGCCCGACGCGATTCGCAAGGCCATTGAGCGCGCCAAGCGCAATATGATCCGCGTGCCCGTGGTCAACACCACCGTGCCCCACGAATGCGTTGGCCGTTCCGATGCTGCCCGCGTCATGCTCAAGCCCGCCTCGCTCGGTACCGGCGTTGTGGCCGGTGGCCCCGTGCGCGCCGTGGTCGAAGCCGCTGGCTACCATAACCTGCTCACCAAGTCGCTCGGCTCGAACAGCGCCACCAACGTCGTCTGGGCCACCCTCGACGCGTTGAAGCAGCTGCAGACCGTCGAGCAGATCGCGTCCAAGCGCGGACTCGAAGTGGCCGAAGTACTCTAGGCTGCACCAACTAAGAAGAGACTTACGATGGAACTGAATGATCTCCAGAACGCCGAAGGCGCGGTAAAGAACTCCAAGCGGGTTGGCCGTGGCATTGGCTCCGGCAACGGCAAGACCGCAGGCAAAGGCCACAAGGGCCAGCAGGCGCGCTCCGGCTACAAGACCAAGCCCCGCTTTGAGGGCGGCCAGATGCCCCTGCACATGCGCCTGCCCAAGCGTGGTTTCCACCATACCAAACGTCGCCCCTTCGCGATCATCAACATCGAAATGCTCGACAAGCACTTCGCTGCCGGTGACGAGGTCACGACCGCCGTCCTGCTTCAGCGCCACCTCGTGGCTGATCTGGCCGGTGGCGTGAAGGTGCTTGGCAAGGGTGAAATCACCAAGGCGCTCAAGTTGGCGGTCGAGGCCATCAGCCCCGGTGCACAGGCCAAGATTGAAGCCGCAGGCGGCAGCGTCGTTGTGCTGGGCGTTGCCCATAACGTCAGTTCCTCCGAAGCAGCCCCCAAGGAGTAAACCGTGTCCGAGCCCATTCAGGCATTTAAGAACGCGTTCAAGATTCCCGAGCTTAAGGGCCGGATTATCTTCACGCTCGGTATGCTGGCCGTTTATCGGTTGGGCTGCCACGTGCCCACGCCCGGTGTGGACGGCGCTGCCCTCGCCAGCAAGCTGAGCGGACAAGGCGGCGGCATGATGGGATTCTACGACGTATTCACCGGCGGTGCTTTCACCAACGCCACGGTCTTTGCGCTCGGCATAATGCCCTATATCACCGCATCGATCGTCTTCTCGCTTCTGGTTCCGGTCATTCCCCAGTTGGAAGCCCTTCAGAAGTCCGGCCAGGAAGGCTACAAGAAGATCACCCAGTACACGCGCTACGCCACGATTATCCTAGCCGTGGTACAGTCTATCGGTATAGCCATCTTCCTGCAAGGGCAAGGCACTGAAATCGTGCCCAATCCCGGCATCTTCTTCATTCTGCTCTGCGTGGTTTCGTTTACCACGGGCACTGCCTTCATCATGTGGGTGGGCGAACAGATCAGCGAGCACGGCATAGGCAACGGCATGTCCCTGCTTATCTTTGCCAGCATCATCTCCCAGATGCCCACCGCCATCTTCAACATGGTCCGCATGATTCAGAACGATCAGCTTGACATCATTCGCGCCCTCATCCTTGTTGCAGTCATGGTTGTGGTAATCGCGGGCGCCGTGGTCGTCACCACCGGGCAGCGCCGCATTCCCGTGCAATATCCCCGCGCGGTCGGTCGTCAGCGCACCGCCGGCAGCACCCGCACCTATCTGCCCCTCAAGGTCAACCAAGCCGGCGTTATCCCCATCATCTTTGCCAGCTCCATACTCATGCTGCCTGGAATGTTGAGCCCCGCCATCAGCATCCCCTGGTTGCGCGATGGAATCAACACCATCTCAGACCCCAGCAGCTTCGTGCACATAGGCATCTACGCCGTCCTCATCGTCTTCTTCTCCTTCTTCTACACCGCCATCACCTTCAACCCCGTTGAGATGGCCGATAACATGAAGAAGTACGGTGGCGTGATCATCGGCGTGCGCCCCGGCAAGGCCACCGCTGAATACTTGAATAAAGTCATGACAAGGATTACACTAGCTGGCTCGCTCTTCCTTGTGGTGGTGGCGCTTATTCCTACGTTGATTTTCTTGGTCCTGGGAATCCGGGACTGGTTCATAGTGTCCTTCTTCGGCGGCACCACCCTCCTTATCCTGGTGGGTGTGGCGCTGGATACCATCAAGCAGGTAGAGCAGCATCTCATCATGCGCCACTACGATGGCTTCTCCGGTAAGGGAGCAGGCCGCGTTCGTGCGCGCAGGGGGATGTAAGGAAGGCGCGTGGCGGTCGACATTGTATTACTAGGCCCTCCGGGAGCGGGGAAGGGAACGCAGTCAAAGCGGATAGCCGCCTCCCTCGGACTGGCCCACGTGTCTACCGGAGAGATATTCAGGTGCCATATCGCGGAGGAATCTGCGATTGGCCTTGAGGTGAAAGCGTTGCTGGATCAGGGTCACCTGGCCCCCGACGACCTCACCTTCGAGGTGCTGGAGGAGCGCATCGGTCAGCCCGATTGCATCGCTGGTTGCGTCTTTGACGGCTTCCCGCGATCGGAATCGCAGGTCGCCGCGCTTGACGAGATACTCGCCCGTTATGGGCGTAGCGTGACGATGGCCATCCACATCGACGTCAGCGATGACGAAGTGGTAGGTAGGTTGACCGCCCGCCGGACCTGTCCGGTTTGTGGGAGAATATATAATCTGCGGTTTGATCCGCCGCTGCGTGAAGGCTTGTGCGACGACCCCATGTGTGGGGAAGCTGCCCTCGTCATCCGCGACGACGATCAGGAATCCGTGATAAGGGAACGCCTGCGGGTGTATCACCGGAATGATGACCCCATCCTCCGGCACTACGCCACGCAGGACAAACTGCGCACCATCGAGGCGGGCGGCCTCAGCTTCGACGGTGTGTTCGAGAAAATTGAATCGCTCCTGGGCACCACTGGCTTGGCTTGCTCCCGATGATTACGATCCGCACAGAACGCGAAATCGAAATCATGCGCGAGGCAAACCAAATCGTGGTGCGCGTGCACGAGGCGCTGGCCGGAATGATCCGTCCCGGCGTCACCACCCGCGAACTGGATGCAAACGCTGAAGCCATAATCCGCGATCACGGGGCTACCCCCGCTTTCAAGGGATACCATGGTTTCCCGGCGGCCACCTGCATCTCGGTCGAGGAAGTGGTTGTGCATGGCATCCCCGGCAACCGCGCATTGAAGAACGGCGAGATTGTAAGCGTTGACGTAGGCGTCTGCTATCGCGGCTACTACGGCGATGCTGCCTTCTCCCACGCGTGTGGCCAAGTGGATGCCGCAAGGCAACGCCTGCTGGATGTTACGGACCTCTCCCTTGCCCGCGCCATACGCGCCGCCAAGGTGGATAACTTCGTGCAAGACATCTCGCTGGCCGTCGAGCGCACCTGCCATGCGGCGGGCTTTGGCGTGGTGGAAGACTTTGTGGGACATGGCATAGGGGACAAGATGCACCTCGAGCCGCAGGTCCCCAACTTCAACACCGGCAAACGCGGTCCCCGCCTGCGCGAAGGCATGGTCCTCGCCATCGAGCCGATGGTCACCATGGGTACCCACAAGGTGCGTGTGCTGAAAGACGGCTGGACAGCGGTGACCACCGACGGCAAGCCCAGCGCCCACTTTGAGCACAGCGTGGTCGTAAGGCCCGATGGGGGAGAAATCCTCTCCGGGTCCAATTTCCTCGCATGGGGAGTGCGCGAAAGCGCAGGAGCATTGATTAGTTAGTATCGGTTGATATTCGGCGCGCGCCGCAGGCGCACCGTCGTAGGCATAACGCAGTTAATCGGGAAACCGGCAGAGTGAATAGGGGCGAGGGCCCCGGGAGTTCGGACTCATGGCACGTATCGTGGGCGTGGACCTTCCGCGCGACAAGCGGCTGGAAGTCGCATTGACCTACATCTACGGCATCGGGCCGACGACGGCGCTTCAGATTCTGAAGCAGACCGGCGTCAGCGGCGATCTGCGCGTGAAGAACCTCACCGACGAGCAAATCAACATGCTCACCTCGGTGATACAGGAGACCATCAAGGTCGAGGGTGATCTGCGCCGCGAAGTCAGCGCAAACATCCGCCGCCTGATGGAAATCAACTGCTATCGCGGCCAGCGCCACAAGCGCTCGCTGCCGGTAAATGGCCAGCGCACGCGCACCAATGCGCGTACCCGCAAGGGCCCGCGTCGCACTGCCGTCAAGTCCAAGAAGTAATCGGCCTCACCCGCCTCGCCCAGTATAGGAGAAGCCATTAATGGCCAAGGAAAAGCGCAAGGTTGTCAAGAAGAAGAAGCAGCTCACCAGCACGTCTGGCGTTGCCCATGTTCAAGCCACCTTCAACAACACCATCGTCTCGATCACCGACTCGCAAGGCAACGTGATCTCCTGGTCCAGCGCCGGGCAGGTTGGCTTCGCCGGTTCCCGCAAGAGCACCGCCTTCGCCGCCCAGCTCGCCGCCGAGCAGGCCGCCAAGAAGGCGCTCGACATGGGCCTCAAGGAAGTGCGCGTGCTCGTGGCTGGCCCCGGTGCCGGTCGCGAATCCGCCATCCGTGCCGTACAGGCCGCCGGCCTTATCGTCACCCTCATCAAGGACACCACGCCCATTCCGCACAATGGCTGCCGCGCCCGCAAGCGCCGCAGGGTCTAATCCCCAAGCCTGCGCCAACGCGACCCAACCTGCAAGCGAGAGGACTGCCCCATGATTGCATCCAACTTTGAAATTCCGCGCTTCATCAAGACTGATGAAGGCGCGAGCGAACGCTACGCGAAGATCAGCGTCGAGCCCTTCGAGCGCGGCTACGGCACCACTGTCGGCAATTCCCTGCGCCGCGTGATGCTCTCCTCGCTGCAAGGCAGTGCCGTCACCGCCATCCGCGTCGAGGGAATCAACCACGAATTCTCCGCCGTCCCCGGTGTATTGGAAGACCTTACGGACGTGGTGCTCAACCTGAAGAAGGCCGAGATTCGCCTCAATCAGGCCGAGCCCCTCATCTTCTCCTTCAACCACAAGGGCGAAGGCGCAGTCACGGCGGGCAAGCTCTTTAAGGGCCAGAACGTAGACGTGTTCAACCCCGACCACATCCTCTTCAATTGCACCGCTTCCAGCGCCAAGATTGAAATGGAAGTGAAGGTTGCCCGTGGCCGTGGCTATGTGACTGCCGAGCACTTCGAGTTCGAGCACGCGCCCCTCGGCACCATCTACCTCGACGCCAACTTCTCCCCGGTCAGCAAGGTGAACTTCCTCGTTGAAGACGCTCGCGTTGGCCAGAGCATCGACTACGACCGCCTCAACCTCGAAATTTGGACCAACGGTTCCATCACCCCCGAGAAGGCGCTCGAGGAAGCTTCGCAGCTTCTCATCGATCACTTCCGCATCTTCGTGAAGCAAGAGCGCATCGAAGACGCCAGCCCCGAAGAAACCGGCGCAGAAGATCCCGAGCTTCAGCGTATGCTCAGCCGTCCGGTCGACGAGCTCGAGCTCAGCGTCCGCGCCGCCAACTGTCTCAAGTCTGCCAACATCCGCACCATCGGCGAGTTGGTTGCCCGTTCCGAAACCGAAATGCTCCAGTTCCACAACTTCGGCAAGAAGTCCTTGGACGAGATCGTCGCGCTCCTCGAGTCGATGAACCTCACCCTCGGCATGAAGGTGGGCGCTGCACTCAGCGCCGCCGGCCCCATTGTGGACGACGACGAAGAACTTATGGACGAGGAAGTCTAACCATGAACCACCGCATTGCCGGGCGCCGCCTGGGCCGTAACATCTCCCACCGCAAGGCCACCATGAAGCACCTTGCAGTGGCCCTCTTCAAGCACGACGCCATTGAGACCGGTCTCCTCAAGGCTAAGGAACTCCGCATTTTCGCCGAGCCCCTTATCACCTTGGCCAAGGTCGATAGCGTTGCGAACCGCCGCCGCGCCTTCGCCGCCCTGCGCGACGACGACGTGGTCCGCAAGCTGTTCAACACGATCGGCCCCAGCTATGCCACCCGTCCCGGCGGCTACACGCGCATCCTCAAGCTTGGCTTCCGCTTGGGCGACGGTTCCCCCAACGCCCGCATTGAGCTTGTGGGCCTCGGCGAATACAAAGAAGACAAGTAGACTTACCAGTCTGCAGATAGTTTTAGCGGGGTGGCCCCATTCAGGGCCGCCCCGCTTCTTTGTTCTTCGCCAGCTCAAAAATTCAGTGGCGATTCCTCCTCACGATTTGACATGCTCTTCCCAGCCCAAGTGCCCCACGAAGCCCTACCCAAGGCGGTGGGGTCTGAGCTATCGAGGGAGTCTTTGCCAATGTTACGCTGCCGCTATGCCTATCCGTTTCTCCTTGTCGCGCTTATGGTCACCAGTTGCGCAGGCGGTTCCCGGCAAGACCGTGCCTCCTTCATCCCCCCAGCAGGCAAATACGACGCCCGCATCCTGCGCGACGAGTTCGGCGTACCCCATGTGTTCGGCAAGACCGACGCCGACGCCGCCTATGCCTTGGCTTTCGCCCATTGCGAGGACGACGCCACCAACATGGAAGACGGCGTGCTGGTGTCGCGCGCGAAGATCGGCTCCGTGCGTGGCATGGACATGGCCAAGTTCGACTACATCATGCAGCTCTTCCGCGTGAGGGATTTCGTCGAGGCGAAATACGAGACCGACCTTAGCCCAGACGTGCGCGCCGTGTGCGACGCCTACGCCGACGGTATTAACCATTTCGCAGCGGCCTACCCCGACCGTATGCCCCACATCGAGTTGCCCGTTACCGGCAAAGAGATCGTCATGGGCTTCACGCTCAAGGCCCCCTTCTTCTACGAACTGCACACCCAGCTCGAACGCGTGATGAACCTGAAAGAAATGCCGCCGGTTCAAACGCGCGATACCACCACGGCATGGCTGACAGAGGAGAACCCCTACACCGGCGGCCTGCCCATCGGCTCCAATTCCTGGGCGGTTGCCCCCAAGCGCAGCGCAGACGGTCACACCCGCTTGGCGGTGAATTCGCACCAGCCGTGGGACGGCCCCGTCGCGTGGTACGAAGCGCACATCCACAGCGAGCAGGGCTGGGAAATGCACGGCGGCACCTTCCCCGGTGGCCCACTGATCTTCAGTGGACACGACAGCTTCAAGGGCTGGTGCCACACCGTCAACCGCCCTGACCTGTCTGATGTCTATGCCCTCGAAATCAACCCCGACAACGAGAACCAGTATAAGTTCGATGGCGAATGGAAGGATCTCGAAGTACGGCAGGCCCGCCTGAAGGTCAAGCTTTGGGGCCCCTTCAGTTGGACGGTGAAAAAGGAATGCCTCTGGAGCATCCACGGCCCCGCCATTCGCAACGACGTCGGCGTCTTTGCCTTCCGCTTTGCTGGCTTGGGTGAATTGAAAATGGTCGAGCAATGGTTCCGCATGAACAAGGCCAAGACCTTCGACGAGTTCTACAAGGCAATGGAGATACAGGGCCTGCCCTCGTTCAACCTCATGTACGCCGACAAGACCGGCAAGCTGTTCTACGCCTACAACGGCAAGTTCCCCAAGCGGGTGGCAGGATACAACTACCTTGAGGCCCTGCCCGGCAACACGAGCGAATTGGTGTGGGACGAGTGGTACCCCTTCACTGCCGTGCCGCAATTGCAAGACCCCGAAAGCGGCTTCGCGCAAACCTGCAACAGCACGCCCTATCTGATCACCGAAGGCCTGGACAATCCTAAGGAAGCGGACTTCGTAAAGGAGATGGGGGTGGAGACGCACCAAGGCAACCGTAGCCGCCGCGCCTTGGCCACGTATGGCGTAGACCCCAGTATCAGCGAGGAAGAGTTCTTCGCCTACAAGCACGACACCGAGTATCACCCCGAGAGCAAGGCAGGCAAGGAACGCGCCGCCCTGCTCGAAGTCAAATCAGACGACCCGCTGGTGAAGGAAGCCATCGCCGTCTTGCAGGCGTGGAACCTGCGCACCGACAAGGACAACGTCCACGCGCCACTGGGCTTTCTAACCTGCGTGCCGCCCGAAGGCTCAGCCAATGCGCTGGGCCTCAAGCCGCGCGAATTCCTGCAAGACCGTGCCGCGCGACTGGCTTCCGCCGCCAAGCACCTAAAGAAACATTTCGGCAAACTCGAAGTCCCCTGGGGAGACTTCTGCCGCCTGCGGCGTGGGGGAGTGGACGTGCCCCTCGCGGGCGCGCCTGACACCATGCGCGCCATAGACGGTGCCCTCACCAAGGATGGCCGCCTCGCCGCCAACTACGGCGATGGACTCTACATGTTTGTCGATTGGGCACCCGATGGCACGGTGAAGTCGGAGGCGATCCACAACTACGGTGCAGCCTCCACCGATCCCGCATCTCCGCATTACGACGACCAAGTGCAGCGCTTTGCCGACATGAACCTGCGCGACACCCTGCTCACAGAGGCGCAGGTGCGCGAGCACCTCGCGCTCGAATATCGCCCCGGAGATTTCTCCGATGTCTGGTACAAGCACACCAAGTAACTACCGGGAGTACCCCTTGTTGAAACGCTATCGCCTCATCGCCCTGTTGCTCCCCGTGCTCTTTCTGGCCGGCTGCCCGCGCCACTTGCCCCCGGCGGAAAAGCTGATACCCGAGCCCGGCAAATACACAGTGGACATTCGCCGCGACGAGTGGGGCGTGCCCCACATCTACGGCAAGCGCGATGCAGACGTGGCCTACGGCTTGGCCTATGCCAACAGCGAAGACGACTTCGAGACGATGCAGGAAACCCTGCTGCTGGCGCAGGGCAAGCTCTCCACGCACCAGCGCTTCGGCGGGCTCAAGTTCGATTTCATCGCGGCGGCCTTCCGCGTGGACAAGTGGGTTAACGAGAAGTACGAAAGCGATCTCTCCCCCGAGACCCGCGCCATCTGCGAGGCCTACGCCGACGGCGTGAACCACTACGCCGCCCTGCACCCCGAGGCGGTATACGCCCCCCAGTCCTTCCCCGTCACAGGCAAAGACATCGTCGCGGGCTTCGTCGTCAAGATGCCCTTCTTCTACGGGCTAGACAAATATCTCAAGACCTGGCTCGCGGGCGAAGGCTGGCAGCCGGGGCAACAGCGCGCAGAAGACGTGAACAGCATGGACTCCCTATTCTGGAGCCGCCTGCCCAAGGGGTCCAACAGCTTCGCCGTGGCCCCGTCCCGCTCCGCCGATGGTTATACCCGCCTAGACATCAATTCACACCAACCGTGGGAAGGCCCCGTAAGTTGGTACGAAGCCCGCCTGCACAGCGAAGAAGGCTGGGACATGGTGGGCGGCGTGTTCCCCGGCACCCCCGTGGTGCTGCATGGGCACAACCGCAACCTCGGCTGGGCTCACACTGTAAACGAGCCTGACCTCTGCGACATCTACGCCCTCACCATCAACCCCGACAACGACAACCAATACCAGTTCGACGGCGCATGGCGCGACTTTGAAACCGAGACCGTCCACTTCGAGATTCGCCTCTGGGGCAACATCTTCGTCAAGGTGCCCTGGACCCTGAAGTGGTCCGTGCATGGACCCGTCATGGACACCCCCAACGGCGTCATGGCCATCACCTTCGCGGGCTACGGCGAGATTCGCCTGGTAGAGCAGATACTCCAGATGAACAAGTCAGCCAACCTCGACGAGTTCCAAAGCGCGATGAAGATGCGCGCCATGCCTTCCATGAACACCCTCTACGCCGACAAGACCGGCAACATCTGGTACCTCTACAACGCCGCCCTGCCCGAGCGCGCAGACGGATTCGACTGGCGCGGCATCCTGCCGGGCGACACCAGCGACGCCCTCTGGAAAGGCGTCATCCCCTTCGACCGCCTGCCGCAATCCCTCAATCCCAAGAGCGGCTGGGTGCAAAGCTGCAACAACGATCCCTTCTACTGCACCGCCCCTGAAGACGCGCCCAAGCGAGACGGCTACTCCGACAACTACGGCATCGACACCATCATGCGCAACCGCGCATGGCGCGCCATTGAATTGCTTGGCTCGGACGACAGCATCACGCGCGACGAGTTCTACGCCTACAAGTTCGACACCAAATACTCGACCCAGTCCATGCCCGCGAGCCTCATCAAGGAAGCGCTGGCCAAGTATCCCACCGGCAACGCCGACCACGACAAGGCCCTCGAAGTGCTGCGCGACTGGGACATGGACTGCAATCCCGACAGCACTGGCGCAGCCATCGGTGTGGGGGTCGTGCTGCCCACCATCGCGGCACAGCTTTTCGGTGAACCCCTCCCCAACACGTGGGACAACTTTACCAACGCGGCGGACTTGCTCATCAAGAACTTCGGGCGCGTGGACGTTCCTTGGAAACAGATCAACCTGATGCACCGGGGCGACCTGCGCATCGGCCTCGGCGGCGGGCCAGACATTCTCTACGCCGTCTACGGTCGCCCCCAGCCCGACGGCACCCTCAAGGGAGAAGCGGGCGACAGCTACATCCTCATCCCCGAATGGGCGCCCGACGGCACCCTTACCTCGCACAGCCTGCACCAGTTTGGCAGTGCCACCAAAGACAAGGCCTCCCCTCACTACGCCGACCAGGCCCCACTCTTCCAGCGCATGGAGCTGAAGCCGGTATGGTTCGACGAGGCGGAACTCAGCCAGCACACGCAGATAACCTACCAGCCCGGCGATTTCACCGGGGCTTGGTACGCGCAAGTTAAAGAAGGAACTTCCCGATAATGAAAAACTCCCTTGTTGTTGCGCTCTCCCTCGCCGGACTGCTCACCGGCTGCGGCCCATCCATGCCGCCGAACGACACGATGATTCCCCCCGAGGGCAAGTACGACGTCGAAATACTTCGCGACGAATTCGGCGTGCCACACATCTTCGGAAAGACCGACGCCGCCACGGCCTATGGACTGGGCTATGCCAACTGCGAAGACGACTGGGAAACCATGCAGCAGGGCATCTACCTATCACGCGGAGTGCTGGCCACGCTCGAAGGGCGGGAGGCCCTGCCACTGGACTACCTCGTGAAGCTGTTTCGCTTCCGTGAAATCATCGACGCGAAATACGAAACCTCCCTCTCGCCCGACATTCGCGCCGTGGTCGAGGGTTTCGCCGCAGGCTGCAACCACTATGCTGCACTGAACCCCGGCAAGGTGAAGAACCCCGCACTCTATCCCGTAACCGGCAAAGACATCGTCGTCGGCTTCATGATCAAGAGCCCCATGTTCTTCGGCATGGACCGTGAAGCGCGCCGCCTCTTCGAGGGCGAGCCCGGCGAAGTGACCAAGAAGGGCGAGAAGCCCGCCGGGCTGGTGCAAGGCACCACCGACCTCTCCGAAGTTCCCTACGAGGCATGGTCCGGCCCCGGCTTCCTCACGCGAGACCTCGAGGTTGGCTCGAACACCATGGCTGTGGCCCCCAAGCGCACGCCCGACGGCATGACCCACCTGGCCATCAATTCGCACCAGCCCTACTCAGGGCCGGTCGCGTGGTACGAAGTACACCTGCACAGCGAGGAAGGGTGGGACATGGTCGGCGGCGTGTTCCCCGGCACCCCCGTGGTGCTGCATGGGCACAACCGCAACCTCGGCTGGGCGCACACTGTGAACAGCCCCGACCTGGTAGACATATACAAGCTCGACATCAACCCCGACAACGAAGACCAGTACAAATACGACGGAGAATGGAAGGACCTCGAAGTTACTTCGGCCAAACTGACCATACCCATCTGGGGCGGCATCACCATTCCCTACTGGCGCGAGGCGCTCTACTCCGTTCACGGCCCGGCCATCCGCACCGACCACGGCGTATACGCCATCAAGTACGCGGGCTACGGAGACGTGGGTCAGGTCGAGCAATGGTTCCGCATGAACAAGGCCACCAACCTCGACGAGTTCAAGGCAGCCCTCAGCCTACAGCAGATCGCCTCCTTCAACATTGGCTACGCCGACAAGGCAGGCAACATTGCCTACTTCTACAACGCCAAGTTCCCCAAGCGTGCCGAGGGCTACGACTGGGAAAAGTACCTGCCCGGCGACACCAGCGAAACCAACTGGACCGAGTACCTTCCTTGGACGGCAGCCCCCGCCATCGTCAACCCCGATGCCGGATACATCTACAACGCCAACGGCACCCCCTTCCTCGCCACCGAAAAGAATGAAGACCTCAAGAACGAAGACTTCAGCCCGACCCTCGGCATCGAGACGGACCAGAAGAACCGAGGTTACCGCCTCCACGAACTGCTCAGTCCCGACACCTCGATAACCACCGAAGAGTTCTACGCCTACAAGTACGATCTCAACTACTCGCCCGCGTCCGATGCAAAAGCGCTGGTAGACATCGTCCTCGGACTCGACCTGAAAGACGACCCCATGCTCACCGAGGCGCAAGAGTTGATCCGCAGTTGGAACCTCTCCTGTGATTTGAACAACCACGCCACCGCCATCGCCGTGATGACCATGGAACCCGTGGTGCGCGGCACCGTGGCCAAGACCCCCGAGGCCATCAAGGAACAGCTCAAGCTCAGTGCCGAACGCCTGATGAAACACCACGGCAGCATCGCCGTGCCTTGGGGTAAGGTCAACCGCCTCGTGCGCGGCAAGGTCAACGTCCCCATTGCAGGAGGGCCGGACATCGTGCGCGCCGTCTATGGCCGGTGGGACGATGAGAAAGGGATCCTCATCGGCGAAGGTGGCGACTGCTACGTAATCATGGCATCGTGGGACAAGGACGGCAAGGTCTCTTCCCGCAGCATCCACCAATTCGGCAGCGCCACGCTCGACGAGAACTCCCCCCACTACGCCGACCAAGCCGAACGCTTTGCCAACATGGACCCCAAACCCGTCCGCATGGATCGCGCCGACATAGAAGCCAACCTAACCGCTAAGTACCGCCCCGGCCAACCACGCGGGAAATAGCCAACAACACTGGGTCGCATGGCCCGATCATGAAAGCATTCCAGCGACGGTGCTATCATATCGAACAGGGAGGCCGCGCAACGTGTCGCTGCAGGTCATCATAGAGCAGCCGGGTATGCCGCCCATGACGGTGAACCTGGACCAGCCCGAGGTCAACTTCGGACGTTCGGATGAAAGCGACGTCGTGCTCGTTGCCGAGGAAGTGTCGCGCCACCACGCCAAGATTGTGCAGCGTGGCGGCAAGGTCATCCTGCAAGATAACAAGAGCATGAATGGCACCTATGTGAACCGGCAGCGCGTGGTCGAGCGGGTGCTCTCGCACGACGACGAAATCTGGTTCGGCAGCAAATGCCGCCTGCGTTTCAAGGACGAGCGCCCCGTGGTGCTGCCTACGATTCAGGTTCCCTACGTCGCCCCGGACACCGGCTTTGGCTCCTCGCTCGGCACCCCGGCTCCCGGTTCAGGCATGGGGCGCAGCGTGGACCAGATTCGCGCAGAGATGGAGCGCGTTGGCAACAACATGACGCTCATCGCGCGCGCCCCCTCGGGTCCCAACGTCAACCAGACCATCACCTCCGAATCCGCCCCCGATGATCTCGTGCGCATTGGCCGGGCCTACCGTCGCCTTGCCGCGCTGTTTGAAGTCAGCAAGATCATGTCGGGAGACTTCGACCTTGACCACCGTCTCTCCACCGTAATGGACCGCATCCTAGAGGTGATGGACGCAGACCGGGGATTCGTCGTGTTGAAGGACCCGACCACTGGTTACCTCAGCCTGCGCCTTGCGCGACAGATGGGGCAAGAGCTGCAGTCCAGCTCCCCCAGCATGGGCATTGCCGGGCGCGCCGCCATAGACGGCGAGCCCGTGTTGATGACCGACGCCGCCACCAACGAAGAATTCGGGATGCGCGAGAGCATCATCCAGCAGCGCATCCGCAGCGCCATGTGCGTGCCCCTGCAAATGTCCGACCAGATACTCGGCTCCATCTACATCGACACCCAGAAATTCCACGTGGCCTTTACTGAAGAAGACCTCGAACTCTTCGCATCCATGGCGGCCCAGGCCGCCATGGCCATACACAATGTGCAACTGCACGACCAGGTTGTCACGGCAGAAAAAAAGCGCGCCGACTTCGGGCGCTTCCTCTCGCCCGATATCGTCGAGAAGATTCTCGCAGAGAACACTGAGATAGAACTGGGCGGCCAGAAGACGCAGGCCACCACCTTCTTCTGCGACATACGCGGCTTCACCAAACTCTCCGAGCACTCGAACCCGCAAGGGATTGTCGAGATGCTCAACATCCACTTCACCCACCTCACCGAGATCATCTTCGACTACCGGGGCACCATCAACAAGTTCATCGGCGACGAGGTCATGGCCGTGTTCGGCGTCCCCTTCGCCACGGGGGACGAGTCCTTCCAGGCCGTCTGCGCAGGAATTGCCATACAGGCGAAGAACCGCGAACTAAACGAACAACGCGCCCGCGAAGGCAAGCCCACCTTTGAAGTCGGCATCGGCATCGAGACCGGCGAAGTCTGCGCCGGCTACGTCGGCTCCCCCATGCGCATGGAATACACTGTCATCGGCGACAAGGTGAACACCGCCAGCCGCCTCTGCGGCATCGCCAAGCCCGGCCAGGTCATCGTCGGCATGACCGCATGGGAAGAAATCGAAGACCGCGTAGAAGGCCGCCCCACGGGTTCGGTCATGCTCAAGGGAAAAGAGCTGCCGGTGAAAGCCTTCGAGGTGACGGGGCTGAAGTAGCACGAACGCGCTTCGGATTGATCCACTACCGACCATGCCACTCTTCCGACCGACAGGTCTACTCTTCCCTCGTCGCGCTCCACCTACCCCGCGTCCAGCACAAACTTGCGGAACACAATCCCGGTAATCAGCAAGCCCACGCCCAGCACGGCGGCGTGCATACCCCAACGCTGAAGCAGGCCGGGTTGTTGTGTCGGCGTTGTCGGCGGGGCAGATATATCTGATGGCGCAACGAACACGTTGGCGGCTTGGGCTACCGCAGCCTCCATTTCCCTCGCACGCTCGGCCAGGGCTATCTCTTCTTTCGGCGCGTAGAATTCCCCCTGCTTGGTTTGCACGGGGGAATAGCCTGCGGCTTTCCAGTCTTCGGTCAGCCGTTGCTTGCGCAGCGACCGCGTCTCGGCCACAAACTCCGGCTGGCGCAGGGGACGATCTTGCTGGGGCGCCCACGGGGTGTCGAACACGAGGGTGGGGGTCTTGCCAGGGGGCAGGCTTACCACGTCCTGCTCATACCATTGGCCATCCACAGCCAGCGCGCCATAAGCCACGGTGCCGTCGGCAAAGGTCATCTTAAACGTGGGCACGTTCTCCGGGATTTCCCCGTAGAAGGGCACCTGCGACAACGCGGCCAAGACCATGAAAATGGAAGTAATCATGGGCGCAGTATAAGAGTCGCGCGCGCGAAAACAAAAACGCCCGGGAGCGCGGCGTGTCCGCGTTCCCGGGCGAATAGCATCAACCGATTAATGCTGGCAGAAAGGGCTGACCGGGTCGGCGGAATCGAGCTTAATCTCTACGCGGCGGTTCTGGGCCTTGCCCGCTTCCGATGAGTTGTCCGCCTTCGGGGTGGTTTCACCTGCGTGGCCGCTGGTTATCATCTCCTGCGTTACGCCGGCTGCCACCAAGTACGCCTTCACGGCATCTTCGCGGCGCTGCGACAGGGCCTGGTTGTACTCGTCCGACGCGTCGCTGTCCGTGTGTGCAGACAGGATGACAGTCACTTCCTTGTAGCCATTGAACAGCATGTGCGCCACGCCGTTCAGGTAGCCCTTGGCCTGCGCGTTCAGCTTGGCGCTGTCCGTGTCAAAGGTCACGTCGGAAAGTGCGGGGTAGGGCTTCGGCTCGGGGATACCGTCCTCGTCCTGGAAGCCGTCCTTGTCCTCGGCCTTCCACGGCTCGCCGTCCTGCATGTCCTTTACGCAGTCGCCATCGGTGTCTTTGGCCCAGATGGCGTCGATGTCCGGCTCCACCAAGCGCAGGTGCCCCCAGATTTCAGGGGTCTGGCCGTGGCATTCATTCAGCTCATGCTCGGCCTGGGCCAGGTTCGCCTCGATATGGGCATAGATGGTGGGGGCCACAACTTTGGACTTGCAGGCGCACAGTTCCTTATAGCGCGCCACCAGCCGGTCAAACTCGGCACGGGCTTCGCAGGCGTTGTCGGGCATGGGCATTTCGCCCTTGTCTTCAATGCCGCCCTTGGCAATGGCTTCCTCGGCGTACTTCTTGGCAAGGGTGGCGTAATCGCGCGTGCCCTTCTTGTCGCCCTCGGCGCGCGCGTCCACGCCAAACTCGAAGTAATGCTCCGCCGACGCCGCCTCATACGGCGCGAAATGGTGGCCACCCACGCGGTGCGCCTTGTTAACCGCATCCTCCGCCTCGCAAATCGTGGTGCATTCCAGGTTCTTGTAGTCACGCGTCACCGGTATGTGGTGTTCCCCCCGCCCATGCAGACACCCCGTCAACGCCACCGCGGCTGCGCTCGCAACCAAAACATGCTTGTACATACAGTCTTCCTCCTCTTTAGACTCCGCAATCGTGTCCCCACAGACACATGTATAAAGTTACCCCACAAATCGAAATTCGTCAAAGTAATAATTCGGCGCAGAAGTGCAGCCTTGCCGTAGAGATGGGTGAGAGGTGGACTGCCCGGCGTTGTGTCCGCTAGAATTCCGGGCCTATTCGTACGTGCGCCTGCATGCCCGCAGGCCAACCCCGGAAAGCCCTGTCATGAAACAGCACGATATCAAGGTGTATCCCTCGAAGAAAGCCCTGCCCCGTGAGGAGCAGTTCGCTTGGAAGATAGCGCAGGTCGCCTCGGACCGACCAGCCATTGACGACGCCGCCCGCGACATGGTGATCAACCGCATCATCGACAACGCAGCCGTGGCCATTGGTGCCATCAACCGCGAACCGGTGGCCAACGCCCGCAGCCAGGCCCTGTCACACCCGCGCCCCGGCGGGGCTGCGGTGTTTGGAATGCCGCTGGACCAGACATTTGAGGCGGAGTGGGCCGCATGGGCCAACGGCACGGCAGTGCGCGAGCTGGACATGCACGATACCTTCCTTGCCGCAGACTACTCGCACCCCGGCGATAACATTCCCCCTATCCTTGCGGTGGCCCAGCAATGCGCCACCAACCATGGCCTGAGCGGGTCGGACTTGGTGCGCGGTATTCTGGTGGGCTATGAGATTCAGATTAACCTGGTGAAGGGCATCTGCCTGCACCAGCACAAGAAGGACCACATCGCCCACTTGTGCCCGGCGCAGGCGGCGGGCATTGGCGCGCTGTTGGGGCTGGACACGGATACGATCGTTCAAGCCGTGCAGCAGGCGGTGCATGTTGCCTTCACCACGCGCCAGTCGCGCAAGGGTGAGATATCCAGTTGGAAGGCCTATGCCCCGGCGCACGCGGGCAAGTTGGCGGTCGAGGCGGTGGATCGCGCCATGCGTGGCGAGAAGAGCCCGTCGCCGATATATGAAGGCGAGGACAGCGTGATTGCGTACATGCTGGACGGGGCCGATGGGGCGTACATTGTGCCGTTGCCCGAGGCGGGCGAGCCCTGCCGCGCCATCCTCGATTCCTACACCAAGGAACATTCTGCCGAATACCAGAGCCAAGCGCTGATCGACCTTGCCTTCAAGATGCGCCAAGAGCTGCGCGACTTCAATTCGATCAAGGAAATCGTCATCTACACCAGCCACCACACGCACTACGTGATTGGCACCGGCGCGAACGACCCGCAGAAGATGGACCCCAAGGCAAGCCGCGAGACGCTGGACCACAGCATCATGTACATCTTTGCCGTGGCCCTGCAGGACGGTGCATGGCACCACATCGCCAGCTACACCCCTGAGCGCGCGTCGCGCCCGGACACGGTTGAACTATGGCAGAAGATACGCACGGTGGAAGACCCCGAGTGGACGCGTCGCTACCACTCTTCCGACCCGCGCGAGAAGGCATTCGGTGGGCGCGTCGAGATTTTACTGAACGATGGCACCAAGCTGGTGGACGAGATGGCCGTAGCCAATGCCCACTCGCTCGGCGCACGCCCTTGGACCCGGCCTGACTACATCAAGAAGTTTGAGACGATGACCCAAGACATCATCTCCGGCGACGAGTGCCGCCGATTCCTTGATGTTGTGCAGCGCATTGACGACCTGGAACCCAACGACTTGCTGCAACTTAACGTGCAGGTAGACCAGTCGAAGCTCAAGTGTTCGCGCCGCGACAACCGGGGCATATTTTAGCCTTCAATACAAAACGCCCGCCGGGACAGCTGTCCCGGCGGGCGTTTTGTTTTTGTCTACAGGCCGTTGTCGATGATGTTGATGTCGATCAGGTTGCTGAAGGGGGAGCCCGTCAACAGTTCGATGAGTACCCGGAAGGGCCAGAAGAGCCACTGAAGAATCGAGTTGGCCAGGAAGCTGGTCGAGTCCGGGCCGCTGGAGAAGGTGTAGGTGTAGTACTTGTCGTCCATGAGTTAACTCCTTGATTTGCCCCCCGCCCATCGGGGCGCTGCATAAGCTGCGCTTCACCATAGGGGGGCGGAGTGGGGTAATTCAATTCCTAATTGCACACGCCCGTGATTTCTTGATCTCCCTTGGGCATCGTGCTCGTACACCCCCGCTGGGCTCTATATAGTAGGCAGGGTTGGACTTCGCCTTGGCAGCGGGGGGGGTACTTCAACCGCTGCCAAGCAAAGGAATGCATTCGTAATTTACGCTTGCAGGCTCCACGGGCAGTGTGTATTCTTGCCACAGGCTGCACCCCTGCGGAATGCTAAAATATTTCGCAGTATACTTGGTTTGATTCCACTATCGGGCAAATGGAAGCATCCTACCTGACAGGCGTTTCTTTGCAGCTTCCTACCTGTAAGTAGGTTTTAGCGCAGTATCGGACTTGGCATTATTCGAGCTAAACTATTGGCGGGCAATGGCTTGGCTCGATTGAACGGAGTGGCACTCTAGTTGCTACTAGCATGGAATCCTTGGGCAT
>JBIKMR010000187.1:0-8800 GCA_044359155.1 Candidatus Hydrogenedentales bacterium
TATTGACCTGGGCACGACCAACTCTTGCGTCGCCGTCATGGAAGGCGGCGAGCCGGTGGTGATTGCCAACTCGGAAGGCAACCGTACCACGCCGTCCGTGGTGGGCTTCACGAAAGACGGCGAACGTCTGGTGGGCCAAGTGGCCAAGCGCCAAGCGGTCACCAACCCGCTCAACACGGTGTTCTCCGTGAAGCGCTTCATGGGCCGTCGTCACGCCGAGACCACCGGCGAAGAGAAGATGGTGCCTTACAAGGTGAGCGCCAGCGCATCGGGCGATTGCCAGATTGAAGTGCAGGGCAAGACGCACCGTCCGCCGGAAATTTCCGCCATGATCCTTCAGAAGATGAAGGAGACTGCAGAGAGCTATCTTGGTCAGAGCGTGACGCAGGCTGTGGTAACCGTGCCCGCGTATTTCAACGACGCCCAGCGACAGGCCACCAAGGACGCGGGCCGCATTGCCGGGCTTGAAGTTTTGCGTATCATCAACGAGCCGACCGCCGCCGCGCTGGCCTACGGCTTGGAGAAGAAGAAGGACGAAAAGATCGCCGTGTACGACCTCGGCGGTGGCACCTTTGATATTTCCATTCTCGCCATTGGTGACGACTCGTTTGAAGTGCTCAGCACCAACGGCGATACCCATCTCGGTGGCGACGACTTCGACCAGGTGCTCATCAACTGGTTGGCCGAAGAGTTCCTGCGCGAGCAGGGCATTGACCTGCGCAAAGACCCGATGGCGTTGCAACGCCTGAAGGAAGGCGCGGAGAAGGCCAAGTGTGAACTCTCGACCGCCACGACCACCGACGTGAACCTGCCCTTCATTACGGCAGACGCGTCTGGCCCGAAGCACCTGAATTACACCATTACACGTGCCAAGCTTGAACAGCTTTGCGACGGCCTGTTGCAGCGCACCAAGATGCCCTGCCACCGTGCGCTGGAAGACGCAGGCCTGAGTGCCAGCCAGATCGACGAGGTGATCCTTGTCGGCGGCATGACGCGTATGCCCGCCGTGGGCCGTATCGTGAAAGACATCTTTGGCAAGGAGCCGCATCGCGGCGTGAACCCCGACGAAGTGGTCGCCATTGGCGCGGCCATCCAGGCGGGCGTGCTCGCGGGCGACGTGAAGGACGTGCTGCTGCTCGACGTGAGCCCGCTGTCCCTCGGCATCGAAACGCTTGGCGGCGTATGCACCAAGCTCATTGAGCGGAACACGACCATCCCCGTGCAGAAGCGCCAGATATTCTCGACGGCTGCCGATAACCAGCCCGCCGTGACCATCCATGTGTTGCAGGGCGAGCGCGAGATGGCTGCCGAGAACCGCACGCTGGGCCGCTTCGACTTGAGTGACATTCCCCCATCGCAGCGCGGCGTGCCGCAGATCGAGGTCTCCTTCGACATCGACGCGGACGGTATCCTGCATGTGTCTGCCAAGAACCTGGGCACCGGCAAGGAGCAGAAGATTCGCATCGAGTCGTCGAGCGGATTGTCCGAATCGGAAATCCAGAAGATGGTGAAAGACGCCGAGTCGCACGCCGAGGACGACAAGCGCAAGCGCAAGGAAATCGACCTGCGCAACGAGGCGGACTCGCTCATCTATAGCACCGAGAAGCTGCTCCGCGAGAATGGCGATAAGGTGGACGCCGCCGACAAGCAGAGCATTGAAGACGCAATCACCGCGCTGCGCAACGCCCTGAACACTAGCGACGTGACCGCCATTGAGGCGGCTGCCGCCACGCTGACGCAGGCATCGCACAAGGTGAGCGAAGCGATGTACGCCCAGGCCAACGCCGCAGGCGCCGACCCCGGCCCCGGCGCAGGCTCCGACGGCGGCCCCGAGTTCGTGAACCCCGGCGGCAATGGCGGTGGCGCCAACGGCCCCGTGGACGCAGACTTCACCGTGGTGGACGACGAGAAGAAGTAGTCAACGCAACAGCAATAGAAACGCCGGGCAGCAATGCCCGGCGATTTTTTATTCATTCTGGCAGGGAGCACCGACTACTTCGTTTGTCCCTGAAGATTTCCGTTGATGTACTTGTGAAGTACGCTGGAAATATACGCTTGGTATGGAAGCCCCTCTTCAGCGGCCTTCCGTTGAAAGTGCACTAGGTCTCGTTCGGTCAACTTGATGTTTACGCGCTTGTCTTGGCGCAAGGTGGTGGCGGCAGCAGCCTCAAGTCGAGACTTTTCTTCCTCGAAATTGGATACGCACTTCCATTCGCCACGCTCCACTGAGTCCATGAGTTCCCGCTCTTCTTTGGTTAGCTTCATGGTTTCTCATCCTTCAGGTAACGGCGCGTGAGTTTTCTGCTTGGAACAACAGTCTTCAAGAAAAACAAGTCCTCTGATTCTACATAGGGTACCGAGTATGCGTATCCATCGATCTCGACAACGAATATACGCTGACCTGGATACCTTTCCGGGTTTCCATGTTCGATAATGTCAAGTACGTTTCCTGCCAAGATAAAGTGAACCACGTCCTCGAAGGAGATTTGCCGCTTGCGCTTGAGCCAAGCGTTCTTCTCGGCGTTCCATTCAAACCTCATCATGCAAATACTTTAGCACAAGGCAGACTCGATATCGCTGACAACTCATGCAAACTTCCCGCCGCGCCCAGCGCCGCTGGCGAAGGTCTTTGCGCCGTCGAGCGATTCGGTGTTGAGGGAATGCAGGCCGTGTTCGCCCTCGTTGCGTAGGGCTTCGGGTAGGGGCAGCGACCATTGCTCGATGGCGGAAAGGCGGTCGTGCCTCATGCAGGCCTGGGGGAATTTGACCAGTTCGCGCGCCCAAGCTTCGGCGGCTTCGCGGGCCTGGCCATCGGGCACAACGCGGTTGGTGAGTCCCCAGGCGTGGGCCTCGGCGGCGGACACGGGGCGACCGGTGAGAATCATCTCCATGGCGCGCCCTTGCCCAATCAGGCGGGGCAGGCGTATCGTGCCGCCGTCGATAAGTGGCACACCCCAGCGGCGGCAGAACACGCCGAAGAGGGCGCTCTCTTCCGCCACCCGCAGGTCGCACCACAGGGCCAGCTCGAGCCCGCCCGCCACGGCGTAGCCTGCCACGGCGGCAATCACTGGCTTGGTCAACGTGCGACGCGTGGGGCCCAGCGGGCCATCGCCGTTCGGGTCGATGTCGTTGAAGTCCCCCGAGGCCACGGCTTTCAGGTCCGCCCCCGCACAGAACACTCCACCCTTTCCCCAAAGCACCGCCACCTGCTGCGCGGGGTCTGCATCGAATTCCTCAAAGGCTGCGGTCAGCGCGTGCGCAGTGTCCCGGTCAATGGCGTTCCGCACGTCGGATCGGTCGATAATGACGGTGGTAACCGGGCCATCCAGTTCAACGTGAACGCTCATGGGGTGCTCCTGACGCCGTGCAGGCCGTTCCTACAAACAAGGCGCGGCGGGACCGCCTTGGTCCCGCCGCAGCCCGCAAGTGACAACAGTCTGCCTAGCTCTCGCGCACGCGCGCCAGCTTGATGGGGTAGGTGTTGCTGGAATTCCACTGGGGCACATACACGTCGCCCTCGTCGTCCACCATGATGCCGTGCGGGTGGACGAAGGTCTCGTCCGCCTTTTCCATGGGACGCAGGCGGCCGCTCTCCGTATAGTCCGGCGCGGTGCCGCCGGGGTTCGATATAACCTTGTTGTCCTTGTCGAGGATCGAGATGTAGCCATTAAGGTTGGGGACGTACATTTCCTGCCCGCTGATGAAGGCGGTGCAAACTTCGGCGCCCGGCATTTCGATGATGCCCAAGGCTTCGCCGTCGAGCGAGAAGCGGTGGAGTTCCTTCTTGCCGCGCACGGCCACTACCAGCTCGGGGAAGCTGGGGTTGCGGGTGTCGATACACGCGCCGTGCGGGGTGTTCATGGTCTCGGGGCCGCCGAAAGCCTTCAGCAACTTGCCGGGCTTGTCGTACTTCATCACGTAGAACTGGCCGTAGCCGTCGCACACGAAGAAATCGCCGCTGGGTGCAATGGCCACCTGTGTGGGCTTGTACTGCTCGACGCCGGTGTAGAAGCCGGAGTCCACGGGGAAGTCCAGCGTCATCACTTCCTCACCTTCGAGCGTGGTCTTGAAGACCTTGTGCAGGTCATGGTCGGTGATGAAGAGGAACTCCGTGTCTCCTTCCTTCACGATGGAGAGGCCATGCGCGCCGGGGTACTTGGTGCCCCAGGTGTGGAGCAGATTGCCCGCCTTGTCGTAGAAGATAACGTTGTTCTTGGTGTGGTTGGTGAGCAGGATGATGCGGCCCTGCGCATCCTGCACCATGCCGTGGCAATCGCGCACGGGGTTCTTCTCGGGGTCGAGCACGCCCCAGTCCTTGACCACGCGATAGCGGTGCGTGCCGTGGCCGATGATGCCGTCTGCCGCAGGCGCTGCCGCGTCTTCTGCATAACCGCTCAGCGAAGCCGTCATGATTCCAGCCCCCATCCATCCCAGGAATTCCCGGCGAGATTGCGTTGACATTGGTTTTCCTCCCAGTAGAAACTTCCCGCAAGGTATAGAAGGGGTGGTACGTTGGTCAAGCCGGGCGAGGTGCCAAACTTTGGTAACGGAAACCAGCTTGCATTTCGTGTCGGCGTTTGCTAACATTCCGGCCTATTGATTTGGCACCTTTGTTGGGGCGCGTCTGCCCCATGATGGAAAGACGAAGCGATACAATGGCAAACATCAAGTCCCAGAAGAAGCGTATCCTTACCAATGAGAAGGCACGCCAGAGCAACCAGCACTTCCGTTCGCACATGCGCACGATGATCAAGAAGGCGCTCGTTGCGCTTACGGCGAAAGACGCAAGTGTACCCACCGTGGTGCGTGATGCCGTCTCCGCCATCGACCGCGCCTGCACCAAGGGCGTGATTCACCGCAACGCCGCAGCCCGCAAGAAGTCTGAGCTGCAGCACCGCGCAGCACACCTGTAACCAATCGCTGATACATTAACCGCCCGATTGCCGCATGGCAGCCGGGCGGTTCTCTATTTACTGACGGCTACTCGCGACGCAGGAGCTTGAGGTTTTCGACGAGGCCTTCGCCGGATTGGCGGAAGCGCACCTTGCCCTTTTTGTCTATGAGCACAATCTCGGGGATGTAGGTGACCTTGTAGGCGGTGAAAGTGTCGAAGCGCTGGGAGTCCAGCCCCACGGGGAAGGCAAGGCCGGTATGCTCTATGAAGGCCTGCACTTCCTGCTCGGTGCTGGTGGCGTCGTGTATGCCGACGACCTCGACGCTGTCGTCGTTGGCGTAGGCTTGTCCGAGCAGGGCCATGGTTTGCAGAGCGTCCACGCCTTGGGGGGAATCGTCGAAGCTGCCCCAGAAGGCAACCACAACCACCTTGCCGCCCAGGCGTTTCACGGTAAGCGGATCGGTGTTGAACCACTTGGCAACGGTCCAGTCGGGAGCTGGTTCGCCCAGCAGGGGGCGCGGCAGCTCGGCAGCATCCGCAGCAATGGCGGCGGGCTGGGGCTCGTACTTTTCCAAGCGGACCTCGATGTCTTGCGCGGTGCCGAACTCGGCCAGAAAGCTAACCTTCTCGAAGCGCTCAGGGTGCTCGGCCAGGAACAACACCACGCCGCCTTCGGGCAAGTAGGAAGGCACGAACTCGAAGCGACCTTCTTCTCCCGAGAGGAAGCGGGCGGGGTCGGGCAGCTTGGGGGTGGTGATGATGGCGTTGACCACGGGCTGGCCGTCGGCATCCAGCACGCGTCCCTTGAGGCGGGGAATCTCGCGCAGGCGAATGGGCCGCAGGGTGATTTCTGTGGCGGCTTCCATCGCCACGGGAATGTCGGAGAACTGCTCGGTGGCGTAGCCCGAAGGAGGGCTCACCCGCAGCACGCCATCGGGCGAGGCCACGCGCAACTGGAATGCGCCGTCGGCACCGGTATAGGTTTCTTCGTATAGGGTGTCGCCCTTGAGGTAGGCCACGTAGGCCCCGCCGCAGGGCTTGCCGTCTGGCATTTCAATGTTGCCCTTGATGCGGCGCGCCACCTGCATTTCGAGAATGGCCTGGGCATCTTCGTCTCCCTCGACAGACAGCGAGACCGGCGCCGGGCTGGCGTAGTCCACATGGCGCACGGCCACGCTGTATGTGCCCCTGGGCACGCGGCAGTGGAAGTAACCCTCGGGGTCGGTGATGGCGGTGGCGAATTCGCGCTGGGCGTTGGTGCCGGACTGGAAGACGGAGATGCGCCCACCTTCCACGCCCTTCTTGTCTGGGGACAACACACGCCCGGCGATGCGCTGGCCGGTGAGCATCTGGAGGGCGGGCTGTTCCTGCCGCACGGGCAGGTAGTCCACCATCAGGTCGGCGTGTTCAAAGTGGGTGATGCGCAGGCGGACGAAGCCGCCGGTGGGCAGGAAGGGCAACACCAGCTTGCCCCCTGCATCGCTGCGGAGCGCGGGGAATTCTGCCTCATTCAACACGGCAACGGGCACGTTGAACGCGCCGTTCACGTTGAGCCACGTAAGCCGCGCGCCGGAGAGCGGGGCGGAAGTGGGGCCGATGACTTGTACGGTCACGGGCTCTGAAACAGGCAGCACGAGATCGCGCCGGTCATCGCCCACAAGGAAGCCGGTCTCCCCGGCGAGGGCGTGGCCATCGATCAGGGCGACCAGTTGATAGGCCCCGGCGTCTTTCACCTCGATGCGGTATGCGCCATCTTTGGCCGCAGTTGCCCGGACCACGCCGGATTCCTGCGCGAACCAGAGCTGGGCGTCTGCTGCGGGCGCGCCGTCTGCAAGGGTGACGGTGCCGGAGAGGGTGAAGCGCTGGGCATGGGCGGTGGTGGCTAGGATCATTAGGGCGGCGATGAGAGCGCTAAATTTGCTCACGGCCCCATCCCCTTTATCGCGGCAAGCGGAGGAAGGCCGATGGTGTCGAGCAGGGTGACTCCGCCTGTGCCCACGAGCAGGGTGCGCGGGGAGGTGGTGGCGTCGGCCTTGAAGACGGGGACCGTGGTGTCGCCGCAGACGTAGGCACCGTTTGTAACCACCATGGGGCGAATGCCCAGCTTGGTCAGCATGGGCATGGCCGCGCCGAGGCTTTCGGCCACGGCGTCTGCGCTGGCGGATTGGGTGTACACCGCGAGCACCTTCTCCTTCTTCAGGGCGCGCCAGTCGGGGGCATCACCGCAGAGGGCATCGAGCTTGCGCGGTTCCCATTCGATGCCAGCGAAGGCGGTGCCTGCGCGCCCGCCCTGTATGGAAATATCGCCCAAGTCGCGCTGTTCTCCGGGGGCGAGGTTGATGGCGGTGCCTGTGCCCACCTTGCCGGAGTCGTCGCGCGCGATGATCTGTTGCGGCACCCCGGCCACCAACGCGGGCCAGGTAAAGCGTCCTTCAGCGTCGGTGCGCAAGCGCCAGAGCAAGACGGGGGCTTCCGCCTCGGACTCGCCGGGGAACACGCCCCCCACTTCCACGCCCGCCAAGGGCTTGCCGCCATCCCCCACCACCCGGCCCCGCAGGGTTGCTACGGGGAACAACTGCACGCGGGCCACACTGCCGGTGTTGGGTTCGAGCGCGAAGACGGCGGCAGAGGGCGAAGCCGCATCCGCGCCGGACTCGACGATGCCGAGCACACGCTGCCCGCTGGGATAAGAAGAAAGGCTGATGTTCAACCGGCCCTTGGCATCGGCAGTCTGCCAGCCGAACTGCTCGGGGCGCAGCAATTGCACGAGGGCACCCGGCACGGGCGCGCCGGATTCGTTCACCACTTCGAGCGCGACACGCGGCAAGGGCGCCAACCACAATTCTGCAAGCTGCGTTTCTTGCCCCGCCGTCACGGCAAAGGGAATCTCTGGGGTGGGTGGAGGCAGGTAGCCGGGCGCGCTCTCGATGCGGATGGCGTTGGCTCCTTCCGCCGTGGCAAAGCGATACGCCCCGCCCGGCCCGGTGCGCTGCACGTCGGCACGCACGCCATTGGCAAACAGGGAGACGCGCACGCCGGATATGGGCGCGCTGGTGATGGCATCCTTGAAGGTGCCGGTGACCGTACCAACGCCCGCCACCGCGACGCGGATTTCCTGGCGCGCGTCCTCGCCGGAGACGCGCATCTGTTCCCAGCCCGCGCTGCGGATGCCTGCGCCAGTGGCGCTGTACAAATACACGCCGGGCTTGAGGCGGATGCTGAACTGCCCGCGCGCGCCGGTCTCCGCCACAGAGGTATCGTGCGGGGGCTGGGCATTGCGTACCAGCACGGCCACGTTCGCCACGGGTTGCTGGCCTGCGCGGTTGAACACGCTGCCCTCGATGAGCACGCCGCGATAGAGTTTGATCTCGACGTTGCCATCGCCCACGCGAATGTCTTGCGCGCCTTCTTGCGCGTAGCCGGAATGCCCCGCCTTGAGCGCGACAGTGGAACCCTTGGGTAGGTTGCGCACGGTGAAGTGGCCATCGTCTGTAGTGACGGGCAGGGCGAATCCATGGGCGACCAGCTTGGTCAGGGGAATTCCCACCTTGCTGTCGCCGGTGAGGGCGACCCGGGTTATCTGTGCGCCCTTGAGGAGTTCTCCCTCGGCACTGCTAATGACCCCGGATACCTCGGCGGCTTCGGCCACGCGCAGAGAAATACCTGCAAGGTCTTGGCCAACCGTCAGGTTGATGTGCCTCCCCGTAAAGCCTTGGCCATCGCCTGCGGTGAAGACACCAACCGGCCCCGTGGGCACGTCGTCGAAACGGAAGGCCCCGGCGGCATCGGCTTGCGACACCATCAGCGCGCCACCCATGCCGGGCTCGGCAAATACCTTTACGCCCGCAGCAGGCGCGCCCGAGGGCGACACCACGGTGCCCGACAGGGACGCGCCCGAAAGCGCCA
>JBIKMR010000188.1:0-8791 GCA_044359155.1 Candidatus Hydrogenedentales bacterium
GCGACGCAGCTCGGTGTAGCTGGTCACGCTCCACGCGTCCGCCGCCACGCCGTACTCCTCGAGCATCGTCTGCGCCTTCAGCACTTCGTTCATTATCGCCCCACTGCCCAGCAACTGGGCGCGGCACATGGCGTTCTTCAAGGTCGATGGCTTGTACTTGTACATGCCCTTGATGATCCCCTCGCGCACGCGCTTCGTGTCTTGCAGCGCAGGCATGGGGTAGTTTTCGTTCTCGACCGTCAGGTAGTAGAAGACGTCTTCCTGTTCTTCATACATCCGGCGTATGCCATCGCGCACAACGATGGCCAACTCATAAGCGAAGGCCACGTCATAGCTAATCAAGTTGGGCACAGTACTGCTCAAAATATGGCTGTGGCCATCCTGGTGTTGCAGGCCCTCACCATTCAGCGTGGTGCGCCCTGCCGTGCCTCCCACAAGGAAGCCCTTGCATCGGCTGTCACCCGCCGCCCACACCAGATCTCCAATGCGCTGCATGCCGAACATCGAGTAATAGATGAAGAAAGGTATCGTGTTGATGCCGTGGGTGGAATACGCCGTGCCCGCCGCAATGAATGACGACATCGAACCCGCCTCGTTGATGCCTTCCTCGAGCAACTGCCCGTCGGTGGCCTCGCGGTACGACATCAGGCTTTCGCTGTCCACCGGGTCGTATCGCTGGCCCGCAGAGCTGTATATGCCCACCTGCTTGAACAGGCCATCCATGCCAAAGGTGCGCGCCTCGTCCGGCACGATGGGAACAATCAGCTTGCCGATTTCCTTGTCGCTCAACAACGCGCGCAACACTTGCACAAAGGCCATGGTTGTGGAAACCGGGCGTTCGCTACCCAAATAAAGCTTGGCAAAGACACTGTCGTCTGGCGTCTTAATCGGCGCAAGGTCGTGCGAGCGGGACGGCACGTATCCGCCCAGCTTCGCCCGCAGTTCGTGCATGTGCTTGATCGCGGGGTTGTTGTCGTCTGGCTTGTAAAAGGGGGCAAACGCGATCTCGTCGTCCGAGATGGGAACGCCGAAGCGGCCCCGGAAATTGCGCAACTCTTCCTCGTTCATCTTCTTCTGCTGGTGGGTGATGTTCTTGCCTTCGCCGCTTTCACCCAGACCATAGCCTTTCACCGTCTTGGCAAGAATCACGGTCGGCGCGCCGGTGTTGTTCACCGCTCGGTGGTAGGCCGCATACACCTTGCGCGGGTCGTGCCCGCCACGCTTGATTTTCTTCAGCTCCGAATCGGACAGCTGATCAAGGAATTGCTTCATGCGCGGGTCGCGCTCGGTCAGGCGGCGGCGAATGTATTCTGGCTCCGCCACGGTAAACTTCTGGAACTCGCCATCGGGTATCTGCGAGAACACGCTTTCCAGCACGCCCTCGGTATCCTGCGCAAAGAGCCGGTCCCAGTCGCTGCCCCAGATTACCTTGATTACGTTCCACCCAGCGCCTTGGAAGATACCTTCCAATTCCTGGATGATCTTGCCGTTGCCACGTACGGGGCCGTCCAGCCTTTGGAGGTTGCAGTTAATCACGAAGGTCAGGTTGTCCAGCTTCTCGCGCACGGCCATGCCAATGGCACCGAGCGACTCCGGCTCGTCGCATTCGCCGTCGCCGAGAAACGCCCACACGCGGCCACCGTTCTTGGGCTTCAGTCCACGGTTCTCCAGATAGCGCATGAAGCGCGCCTGGTAGATCGCCATGATCGGCCCAAGGCCCATGGACACCGTGGGGAATTGCCAGAAGTCTGGCATTAGCCACGGGTGCGGATACGAACTCAACCCGCCGCCCTTGTGCAATTCGAGACGGAAATTTTCCAGCTTGGCCTGTGACAAACGCCCTTCCAGAAACGCGCGCGCATAGATGCCCGGCGCGGCGTGGCCTTGGAAATAAATCTGGTCTCCGCCGTATTCGCTGTTCTTGGCGCGGAAGAAGAAATTGAACGCCGTCTCGTAAAGCGTCGCGGCAGAGGCATAGGTGCTGATGTGCCCGCCAATGCCATCGCTCTCGCGGTTCGCCCGCACCACCATCGCCATCGCGTTCCAGCGCACCAGCGACTTAATCTTCCGCCGCAGGTCTGAACCCTCCTCCGGAAGGGGGGCCTGCTCATGCACAGGGATTGTGTTCACATAAGGCGTGGTGGTATCCATCGTGGGCCACAGGCTGTGTGCGCGCGCGTGCTCTTTCAAACGGCGCAGCAATTCCTCCGCAGCCTCCGGCCCCTCCGTCGCCACCACACTGTCTAGTGCGTCCAGCCACTCACGTACGTCGTCTTCCGCAGTCGTTTCCGAACGATTATTTACGCTCACGATAATGCTTCTTTCTTCCAGCAGGCGCCACAGGGCCTGCACGCTGGGCAGGGCTTGGGCAGATTTGTTCGTGATTCTACACAAAGTGATGGGGGCAGGTACTTACTTATCGTTAAGTAACGTCCTAATCACGCCCAAACAATCCCTGTGTCATTTCTCCAAGCTGCACTGGGGCTGCGTAGGTAAACTGAATGGTACGAACATGGGTAAGGCGGTCGCGTCCCCAGAGTAACGAATACCCCTTTAAGGAACGTGCTCGCCCCACCCGGCGTTCCCACCATGCCACCTCATCAGACGTAGCGGCGCGGCACGGCCCTGCTTCGCCATACAGCCTAACGCCCGGCAAGGCATTAAAGCGGCCCTGATAGAGCGAACGCAGCCAAAACCAACGACTGCTGTTCACCGCGAGGACGCAGACCTTGGGATTAAGGTCCAAGTTGCGGGCCATGCCCTGCGTGAATATCTCGAAATAGACACCGGTGCGGTCCGGCAGCAGGCGCAGGGAGCCGATGGGCGTCACATGCGGGGTGCCATCGGACGCGATGCTGGCAAGGGAATAATGCAGGGACGACCAGAAGGATTCCGTTGCCAAGCGTCGAATGTCCCGCCAGACTCGGTCATCATGGATATCTAACGTGTTCATGGCTTGCACCTTATGATGAATTTTCAGCATAGCTGCGGCGTGTTGCAACTACAAGCACATGCGAACTTCTGATAGGGGAGCGCCGTAATGTGATTGCAAAATGCGTGTTGTTATGCTACACCAAAATATACCTAAGGGAGGGTCTATTCATGAGGCAGATTAGCAGTCTATTATTTGCAGGGCTTGGCATCGCAGGCATGGCTTCCTCTGCCTTCGCAGGCACCACCACCATCGACTTCACGCAGGACATTGGCAACCTCGTGCGCCTCGGCGCATCGGGAACGCTTACCACGGATGTGGACTGCCGCGCTGTGCTGGCCGGTTCTACCACTTGGGTGGTGGGCAACGGCGCCTCGCCCGTCACCAGCGGCGGCACCTCGTCGATCACCGTGGGCATCACGCCCGCCAGCAACCTGACTATCTCGCAGGAATTCGGCCTCATTCTGGTGGACCCCGACACCCAGGACGTGGTTACCGCTGTTGTGGACCAGAACGGCAATGTGTCGCTGTCCAATGGGTTTGAAACGGACACCGCCTTCTTCACCGCACCGGCTGCCGCCAATGCGGCGTTCACGCTCACCTACAACCAGACCACCGACACCGCCACGCTGACCATCGCGGGCGCGTCGAACTTTGCCGAGATTCAGCCCGCCTTTCCGCTGGGCGAAGGCGGCCCCATACAGATTGGCGTGTTCACCACCAGCGGCGCAAAGTTCCGCACGCTGACTGCCACCGGCGCGGGCATTCCCAACCTCACCAGCACCGGCACCTGCGGCGCAGAGGAAGGTGAAGAAGAAGGCGAAGGCGTGGTTGAGGGCGAACCGGAAGAAGGCGAAGTGACCCCGGAGATTCTCGCTGTGGGTGGTGGCTTCATCGAGTCCGGCCAACGCCTCGAGTTGACCCTCATCGGTGACGAAGGCGCAGTGGGATACCAGTGGACCAAGGGCCACGTCGATATACCCGGCGAGAACAACGCCACCTTGGTGCGCGACCCTGTGAACAGTGGCGACGAGGGTGTGTACCGCTGCGAAGTGGACCTGGGTGCCAAAGTAGTCGTGGTGTCTGAACCCGTGCTGGTAGACGTGGTGCCCATCGGCGGCCTGCCTGTGGGTGGCGGACTGGGCATGGCCACACTGGCGGGTGTGCTTGCCGCGCTTGGCTTGGCGCGTAGCCGCCGCCGGTAGTTGCAAATATTCTTACACCGGGCCGGAAGCCACCGTGCTTCCGGCCCGGTGCGTTTACGCGGGCAGCATGGTTGCCACGGCACGGGCAGGGACCTATACTCCCCACTCCCGAATGACAGCCCCGATTTGGATACTCCACGAGGAAGCCCCATGATTCGCAAGTCCTTCACCTTGCCCGCTTTGGCCCTGCTGCTCGCAGCCTCCGGCCTCGCCGCCCCCCTGAAAACCGAGCGCGTGATCCTCATTACGGTAGACGGCCTGCGCCACCAGGAATTGTTCGGCGGCATGGACCCCATGCTCATCGACGCAGCAGGCGTGAAGGAGACGGCGGAGAAGGCGGGCATCCAGAACCTGGACGAGCTGAAGGAAGCCTTCTGGCGCGACACCCCCGCCGAACGGCGCGAGGTCTTGTTCCCTTTCTTCTGGGGTACCTTCGCCCCGCAGGGCATCGTGCTGGGGAATCCCGCCAAGAACAGCATCGTGCGGGTCACCAACAACTTCAAGGTTTCCTACCCCGGCTATGCTGAGATAGTCACTGGCAAGGCGCAGCCCGGCGTGTGGGGCAACCTCGAATTCCCCAGCCCCAAACCCACCGTCTTCGAGTTCGTGCAGGAAAAGCTGGCGCTGGACTACAAGGGTGTGGCTGCCTTCACCTCATGGAAGACCTTCCACTTTATCAACGCCCGCAAGGTGGATTCCTTCTACAACAACACTGGCTACGAACGCGTGCCCGACGACCTCGCCACCCCCGGCATGGAGCCACTGAACACCCTCCAGTTTGAAATGCTCACCCCGTGGGACAGCGTCCGCTCGGACATCGTCACCCAAACCCTCGCGCTCGAATACCTCAAGGCGCACCAGCCCAAGGTGATGTACCTCTCCCTAGGCGAGACCGACGACTGGGCGCACAACCGCCGCTACGACCGCGTCATCCACGCCTGCCGCCTTTTCGACAACGCCCTCAAGGCACTGTGGGAAACCCTGCAATCGCAAGACGCCTACCGCGACAAGACATCCATCATCATCAGTTCCGACCACGGGCGCGGCTCGACGCTGGAAGACTGGACCTCGCACGGGCGGGAGATTCCCAACTGCGACACCATCTGGACCGTAGTGGTGGGGCCAGACACCCCACACCGGGGCGAGCTGGAAAACACCGAGCATACCCAAGGGCAGGCCGCCGCCACGCTTGCAAAGTTCCTCGGCTTAGACTTCAACGCTGAATATCCCGAAACAGCCCCGCCCATTGCGGAAGCGTTTGCCCAGTAAGGCTTGTTATTCGTCCCAGGAGGCTACCCAATGAACGGATGCGGCGTGATGCGAATGCGCGCATGGGCATGTCCATGTGCGGCACGGTCCGTGGCTGATGCCTCAACGGTTGCCCTCTATGAATCCATAGACGCTGTGCCCGCCGCATGGGACGATCTCACCGCGGGGCAGTCCCTCTTCCTGCAACGCAACTACTTGCGCCTGCTCGAACTCCACGGCCCTGCCGGGCTGGGGCACCGCTACGCCCTCATCGAGCGCGACGGACACACCATTGCCGCCGTGGCTGCACAAGTGGTAGACGTGGACGACGAGCTGCTGGCCGTGCGCGACCGCACCGCATTCAACGCGGGCAAGCGCCCGGTGTTCGACCGCCTCACCACCTGGCTACGCAATCGCGGCCTGGGAATGCTGGGGCGGCGCGTGCTCGTCTGCGGCAACCTGTTCTCCTGCGGGCTCGACGGACTGGCGCTTGCCCCCGGCGAAGACGCCCAAGCAACGTGGCCGCTGGTGCTGGACGCCCTCCGCAAGATGCAACAGGCCGACCGGCGCATCGCCTTTCTGCTGATAAAGGACCTGTCCGCGCAGGATGACGCACACCGCGCCGCCTTTGCCACCGCAGGTTACGCCCACCTGAAGGTGGAACCCAGCATGGACCTGCACGCAGACCCCGCATGGACTTCGCGCGCGGACTACCTGCTGGCGCTCAACACGAAATACCGCAAGGCCGCGCTTCGGCTGGATGCCCAGATGGCCGAGGCAGGCTGTACCCTCGAACCCTTGCCGAACCTGCGCCCCGAGCAGGCCTGCCTCCACGCCCTCTACCTTCAAGTCGAGCAGCGCGCCGTGATGCGCTTTGGCTCCGTCGGTCTGGAGTACCTGCCTAACTTCGCCGAGTGGGCCGGGCCCGACCGCTTCCGCTGCACCGTGATTCGGCAGGGCAGCGAAATCGTGGGCTACTCCGCCGTCTTCAAAAGTGGCTACACCGCGCTGGCCCACATGGTGGGCTTTGACACCGCCGCCAACGAGCGCGCTCCCATCTACCTGCGCCTGCTGCACAGCATCATCGACGACGGCCTTGCCCTCGGCTGCACCACCCTGCACTACGGGCGCACTGCCTTGGAACCCAAGGCCCGCCTCGGCGCAACCCCCACGGACACCGAACTCTGGCTGCGCCACGCTAACCCCGTAGTGAATATGGCGGTAGGCCCCCTGCTGCAACTCGTGCCGCAAGACGTGGCCCCGCAGCGAGAGCCCTTCCGAAAGCATAATGCTTCCTGATGCAGTAGGGTAAGCCTTGGTGAAGCCGCCCTTTGACTGCCTCAAAAACCCCGTGCTAGACTCGCGATCTTGATACGTGGGCATTATTCCAAAACAGGGAAGTGGGGACTCGAATGCTAATCGGGAGCATGTCCAAGAGCAACATCATTGATGTGTTCCAAATTGCGGTGAAAGCCGTCATCCGGGAGAAAGGTCTCCCCACGCAGTTGCAGATGAAGTCCCGCAATGCGCGCATCCGTGCGCGTGGGGCCGACATGCGCGACACCGTCGAGCGACTGCGCATCTCCTTTCCCTACAAGGAAGGGGTGACCCAGGAGATCATCCAGGAAGCCGTCGAGAAGACCCGCATCGGGGTGATTGCGCAGATAGAGGACAAGCTCTGCCACCTCACCCTGCCCCCCTTCAAGTGGCACCAGCTGCCCCGACTCCAACCCGTGGACGACATCGTCGAAACCTACTCCTCCGAGAGTATGCGTTCGCGCACGTGGGAGTTGCACGTCGATGCCTTCTTCGACACCGGCTTCAACATCAACCAAGTAATCGAGTTGATGAAAGACCGGGGCGCGTCGGACGTTCACCTGCGCGCGGGCAACCAGCCCTACATCCGCGTGGACAACGACCTCATCCCGCTCGACTTGCCCATCATCTCCTCCGAGGACATGCGGCAGATCATCCTCGACCTGGGCGGCGAACAGGAGCTCAACATCCTCGAGACCCAGCGGGAGTCCTCCTTCCAGTACCACGCGGCTGGCTTGGGCTACCTGCGCTGTTCCGGCTACATCAAGACCGGTGCCATGGCCCTCGCCATTCGCCTCATCCCTGAGCAACCCATCCCCCTCGAGAAGCTGAATGTGCCCGCCGTGATATGGGAAATCGTGCGTCGGCACCGTGGCCTCTATCTCGTGTGTGGCGTTACCGGCTCCGGAAAATCCACCACCCTCGCCGCGCTGGTGGACGAGATCAACAAGACCCGCAAGACCCACATCATCACCGTCGAAGACCCCATCGAGTTCGTGTATGAAGACAAGATGAGCATCATCTCGCAGCGCATGGTGGGACGCGACACCTACTCCTTCGCCAACGCCCTGCGCGGCGCGCTGCGCGAAGACCCAGACCTGATCCTCGTGGGCGAAATGCGCGACGAAGACACGATCCGCGCTGGGCTCAGTGCGGCGGAAACCGGCCACATGGTGTTCAGCACCCTGCACACCACGACCGCCGTGGACACCGTGAACCGCATGATCAGTTATTTCCCCCAGGCGGAACGCGACCTCATCCGCCAAGAGCTTGCCTACACGCTAGAGTTCGTGGTCTGCCAGCGCCTGCTCAAGCGCATCGGCGGCGGTCGCGTTCCTTGCGACGAGATCCTCATTGGTGGCGTTCCCATTGTGCGCGACGCCATCGAAGAAGGAGACCTTATCAAGCTCGTCGGCATCATGGAAAACGACTCCCGTATGCAGACTTTTGACCAACATGCCGTAGAGTTGTTCAAGAAGGGAATCGTTGCTCGCGAGGACGCCGTCTCCGCCTGCCGCGACGAGGAAGGTTTCGAGCGCACCATGTCCGGCATCAAGGCCAGCACCAGCAAGATTCTCAAGTAGGAAACCTGCTACTGCCGCGCCACCGTGCGGCCCTCTTCCCGGCAACGCTTGAGCAGCGCCAGCATGGCCTCGGCTTGCTGTGGGTTCGTGTCAAACTGGTTGTTCGTCTCAGCGGGATCGGCTGCAAGGTCGTACAATTGTGCCATCGGCTCGCCGGGCTTCGGTGTGGCTGCTTCCTTGTCCCACCCAAAGCCACCGCCACCCACTGCGTTGATCAGCTTCCAGTTTCCTTTGCGCACGGCAAACACGCCGTTCGAAGAATGGTGTATCAACGCCGTGCGACCCTCGTCGTTCCATTCCTTGCCCTGCCATAGCGGCAACAGACTCACGCTGTCCTCCCCTTCCTCCGTCCCCACCTTTCGCCCGAGCATTTCGCACACCGTGGCAAACACATCCACCTGCCCGCAGGCCCGGTCGCACACGCTGCCCGCCGCCACCACGCCCGGCCACCGTACAAGGAAAGGCACGCGGTGCCCCCCTTCCCATGCGTCCGCCTTCTTGCCGCG
>JBIKMR010000189.1:0-8690 GCA_044359155.1 Candidatus Hydrogenedentales bacterium
TTTGTCGAAAAGATTCGCCTTGCCACTCCGGGCGATCTTTCCAAGTGGGTGCCGGAAGACGACGACAACGATGGCGAGTACACGTCGCAATACCTTGCGGCGCAGGCCTTCCGCTGGAAAGCAACGGGCGACCCGGATGCCAAGGCGAAAGCGCAGCGTTCGTGGAAGGCGCTGGTGTTTCTGCAAACCATCACCGGCACCAGCGGGTTTATTGCGCGCACGGCGATTCCTAAGGACTGGGAACCACTGCATGATCCAAACGTGAAGTTCTCACCAGCAGACCTTGCGCTGTCCGCCGTGGACGAGCCACGCTACAAGTCCGTCGAGGAACGCTGGCGCCTAAGCGCGGACGGCGTTTGGAAATGGAAGGGCGACACGAGCAGCGACGAGATCACCGGGCACTATTCCGCCTTCGGCATCTACTACGACCTGGTTGCGGAAGAAGCAGAGAAGCCCGCAATACGCGACCATGTGGCCCGGGTGACCGACCACCTGATTGAGAACGACTATACGCTGGTGGACAGCGATGGCACGCATACGTATTGGGGGATGTGGTCGCCCGAGAAATTGAAGAACGACCCGGACTGGTACATCGACCACACGATCAACTCCACCGAGATGTTGGGCTATTTGCTCACGGCGTGGCACATCACGGGGGACGAGAAGTATCGCAAGCACTACCTGGACCTGGCGCACAACCACGGCTACCTGGAGAACGCGCGCAACGCGAAGAACTACGCCCCGGCGTGGATTACCCACATCGACGACACGCTGCTGGTGCTGTCCTACCGCGCGCTACTGGCGTATGAGACGGACCCGGCGATTAAGGCGGTCTATCAGGAAAGCGTCGAGCACTGGTACAAGGGCATCAGCAACGAGCAGAACCCGTGGTTCAACTATTGCATGGGCATTTATACCGGCACCGAGCGGCAGCGCGAGGACTCGCTGTTCTTCCTGCGCGATTGCCCGGTGGACCTGATTGCGTATAGCGTGATGAACCGCCAGCGCGAAGACCTCACCATTGTCCGCACGCCGATACTGGAAGACCTGCAGACCAGTCGACTGTTGCCCCCGAGCGAACGCGCCACGGTGCGTTGGGACAAGAACCCCTGGAAGGCCGACGACGGCCACGGCGGGATTTCCGAATTCGCCCCCACCTTCTGGCTGGTGGCGTATTGGATGGGCCGGGCCGGGGAGTTTGTGGCGGGGCCGTAGGGATCAGTTGGACGGATAGCGGAACCCCTGCTTGGCCAATGCGAGCAGGCGGCGCTGACGGTGGGCGAAGAAGAGCGATGCAAATGCCCAGACGAAGGGGGTGAGCAGGCCTGCTTCCACGTCTACTCGGTCGGTGTAGCGGCAGCCTTCGTCTGCGGGTTCCAGCAGGATGTGGTGATCCCAGCGGGAGATCAGGGCGCTGTGTCCGTTGTCGCGCACGTGTATAAAGTCGTCTGCCTGAGAAAGCAGCTCAATGCCGATAGTCTGATACCCCATGGGGAGCAATCCAAATAGGCGGAGGGAGACCACATATCTGCCGGGTTCCCATCGGGCGGGCAGGGCGGGCGGCTGCACAAAGGCAAAGGCCACAACGGGCGCGGCTACATGCGCCATCAGGCGGGGCTGCATGAGGGCTGCCACCGCCTGCTCCATTTTGCAGGGCAAAATGAGCGTGCGCTCTACCCGCATGTTGTTCTCCTGAAATGCACCCAGTTGAAATAGTGCCAAGCCGTAAAGAAAAAACCAGGGCCGGGACGCCCGTCACGTCGTCCCGGCCCTTTTCGTGTAGCTAGTAGTCGTACGCGGATGCGGGCTAACGTTTAGCTCGTACCCCTCCTGATGAGTTCCATCGAATGCAGCATAGGTTGATTTGATAGATCCACCAGCGGGCTGACTGCCACGTAATGCCCCGTGCGCCGAATACTAGCGCCGGGTTTACCCGGACTTTCCATAGATGGATCACCTCCTTTCTGCCTTACCCTCGACATCCAGAGCGCTCACCATCGAGTCTCTTCGGCCTGGGCAGGTCTTGCGACTGGCGCAGACGTTACAAGTATTCTGGCGATTTGTCAAGCGATAACCGAGGGCTGAGAAAATTCCGGAAATCCTCGTTTGGGCGCGGCTGGAAAATCGATACTTCTGTGCTACTCTGGCTTAAAGAACGACCGGCGCAGGCGCGCCATGAGGGAGACTTGGGATGAGCAGGACAAGCAGGGTGTGGGCATGGGTTGGGGTGGGATTGGTCTGCGCGGGGAGCGCGGCGTGGGCGGAGGATGCGGCGCGGCAGGTGAGCGCGTCGGGGATTAAGCATTCGTTTCTCGTGACGGGGACCACCACGGCGATCTTTGACGAGGACAGCCAGATTGTGTGGGAAGTGCCGGGGCGCTCGCATGATGGGTGTGTACTGGAGAATGGGAATGTGCTGGTGACCTTTACGGACACGGCGCAAGAGTTTAAGGCAGGGACGAAGGAGGTGGTCTGGTCGTATAAGCTGGCACCGGAGAACAAGGAACTGGGCACGCCGGTGAGGCTGGCCAATGGGTTGACGATGCTGGTGGAGCGGGGGGTGAACCCGCGCATTGTCGAGGTGGACGCGGAGGGCAAGATTCAGCACGAGGTGAAACTTCAGCCGGACACAGACGACATTCACATGCAGACGCGCATGGCGCGCAAGCTGCCGAGTGGCAACTACCTGGTCCCCCATCTCTTCGCCTTCAAGGTGAAGGAATACACGCCGACCGGAGAAGTGGTGAATTTTATTGCCACGGACCTGCCCGAGTTTGGCGGGCGCGAAGCACACAACTGGCCCTTCACCGCGATTCGTCTGCCGAATGGGAACACCCACGTGAACCTGACCCACGGCAATAAAGTGGCGGAGTTCGACGCGGACGGCAAGGTGGTGTGGAAGCTGGAGAACAGCGACGTGGACAACCGCCTGGCCGACCCCTGCGGCGGGCAGCGCTTGCCCAATGGCAATGCTTTGATTTGCAGCTATGGGCAGCAGGACGCCGCCATGCCCCGCATGTTTGAAGTCACCCGCGACAAGCAAGTGGTGTGGGAATTCTTCCACCCCGAGCTGCACGCGCACGAGGTGCATGTGTTGACGTCAAATGGAGAGAAGGTGATGCCGATGATGCGGTGAAACCCTCGAAACAGCTACGATAAAAGAATCCGGGCGCTCCCATTTGGGAGCGCCCGATTGATGTAAAGGTAAGAGTGTTGGCTTAGCGCTTGGAGAACTGGAAGCGCTTGCGTGCACCGGGCTGCCCGTACTTCTTGCGTTCCACCTCGCGAGAATCGCGGGTCAGTAGGCCAGCGGCGCGTAGTGCGGCGCGGAGGTTTTCGTCGTTCTTCAGCAAGGCGCGGGCGATGCCGTGGCGCAGGGCGCCTGCCTGGCCGGAGAGGCCGCCGCCATCCACGAGGGCGCGGATGTCAAAGCGGCCCACGTTGCCGGTGGCGTCGAGGGGCTGGCGGGCCAGCTGCACGAGCACGTCGCGGCAGAGGTATTCGTCAAGCGGACGGCCATTCACGGTGATAAGGCCGCTGCCGGGACGCAGGCGCACGCGGGCACTGGCGCGCTTGCGCCGCCCGACGGTGACAATCTCTTTGGTCTTGGGGTCGATGGAGGCCATTACGATGCGTTCCTCGATTAGAAGTTGTGGGGCTGCGGGTTCTGGGCGACGTGCGGATGTTCCGGCCCGGCGTACACGCGGAAGTTGGTGCAGAGCTTGCGGCCCAAGCGGTTGTGCGGAAGCATGCCCTTAATGGCTTCTTCCACCACGCGCGTCGGGTGCTTCTCTTTCACTTCGCGGTACTTCAGTTCGGTCAGGCCGCCGGGGTAACCCGAGTGGCGATAGTACATCTTGTCGTTTTCTTTTTTGCCGGTGACGCGAATCTTCTCCGCGTTTATAACCACGACATGGTCACCGCAATCGAGATAGGGGGTGTATTGGGGCTTGTGCTTGCCACGGATAAGGCGGGCTGCCTCAACGGCCAAACGCCCGAGCACCTTGCCATCGGCATCAAGTACGTGCCAATGCTTTACAACGGTACCCTCTTTGGGGACATACGTCTTCACGTCTAAAATCCTTCGCAGTCAATGCGCTGAACACAAGGGGTTACAGTCGCGGAAGAAACGGGGACTGATAAAATACCAAATAGCGGGGCAAGATGTCAAAGCGAATCTCCCCCGGTTTATTCGGGGGGTGCATGGCGCATTTCGCTCGATGGAGAGAAGTATAGCATGGGCGACATTGGGGGCGGAAATGCCGCGGCGGGCGATGGGCAAGAGGAATCTCCAGCAAGGATGCCGGAGCTACGATTGATGCCGGAGCTACGGGGCTATTCTTTTGGAGTGCGGTTAGCGCTGCCGAGCAGGCGGACTACCCAGTTGGGGAGTTGGTCGAACTTGCCTTGGGCATTGTATCGCAGCACGGCGAAGCCCGCGTACATGAAGACGAAGATGAGGAGTGGGGCCAGGAATAGGGCTGCCATGGGGCCTCGTTGCTCGTTAAGGATTGGAACCAGGCAAGGGAAGCATCGTATACAGTATACAGTCTGGGGATGCATACATGACCTTTCGCGCGACAACTTTCTTTGCCTTATGCCTGTTCGGTTCTGGGGGTGCATTGGCCGATCCCTTCGAGGAGCACATTCGCCCGCTGGCGGTGAAGTATTGCGTGGAGTGCCACAGCGAGGAGAAGGCGAAGGGGGATTTGAACCTGGCGCGTTTCGAGAATTTGCCGATGGTGCTGGAATCGGTGGCGATTTGGCAGCGGGCGGCGAAGCGAATTGAATCGAAAGAGATGCCGCCGGGCAAGGCGCCGCAACCCACGGATGAAGAGCGGAAGCAGTTGCTGGACTGGATTGCGACGCTGGAGGACAAGAACGAGGACTGTAACCAGATTGCGAGCGAGGCCAGCCAGAGCTGGTATCCGGGCTATGTGATGAGTCGGCGGCTGAACCGCTTCGAGTATGAGAACACCATCCGCGATCTGTTGGGTATCGAGATGGACCTGGCAGGTATATTCCCCGCCGACGGCGCGGGCGGCGAAGGCTTTGACACGAACGGCAATGCGTTGTTCCTTTCTGCCATCCAGATGGAGAAGTATGTGGCGACGGCGGATGTGGTGATCGAGGCGGTGTTTGCGGGTGATGTGCGGCAAGGGCCGAAGCGGCGGGTGAAGGGGCGGGCAGCTCAGGAAGAGAAGGCATTCTCTGCGGAGGCGCAGGCCTTGGCGAATGCCCGGCGTGATTTGGTTACTGCAAGCCCTGGGCGCGGGATATCAAAACGGGACGCTGCCACGCAGGTATGCCTGGACTTTGCGGAGCGGGCATGGCGCAGGCCGGTGACGCCGGGCGAAGTGGAAGGCTTGCTGACCTTGTTCGACAAGGCTATCGAGCGGGGCGACCGCTACGAGCAGGCCATCCGCCTGCCGCTGAAGGCGGCACTGGTGTCGCCACAGTTTATCTTCCTTGCGGAGCCGGAACCTGCCAAGGGCGAATCCCCGAGCGAGGGCGGCACGTATTTGCTTGGGGATTTTCCACTCGCATCGCGACTGTCCTATTTCCTGTGGGGTTCGATGCCAGACGCGGCGCTCTTTGAATTGGCACAGCAGGGGATGTTGAAAGAGCCTGCGGTGCTGGAGGCGCAGGTGAAACGGATGCTGCTGGACCCGAAGGCCCGGGCTATGGGGGATTTGTTTGGCACGCAGTGGCTTGGGATATCACAACTGGGCGAACTGACCACGCCGGACGCACAGCGCTTTCCAGAGTTCAACGAAGGGCTTGCGAAGGATATGCGCGAGGAAGCGGCGCTGTTGTTTCATTCTGTGGTTGCGGAGAACCGTAGCCTGTTGGACTTGATCAGCGCGGACTACACCTTTGCGAACGAGGCGCTGGCCAGCATCTATGGCATCGAGGGTATTGAAGGCCCCGAACTGCGCCGGGTACAGTTGGCCGATGCACGACGTGGGGGAGTGCTAGGCATGGCAGGCGTGCTCACGGCAACCTCTCATCCCCTGCGCACCAGCCCCGTGTTGCGCGGCAAGTGGGTGCTCGAACAACTTCTGGGCGAGCGCGTGCCCCCTCCCCCACCAAACGTGCCGAGCCTGCCCGAAGACGAGGCACACCTGGAAGGCATGACATTGCGGCAAAGGCTGGAAGCACACCGCGCCAACCCGGAGTGTGCGGCTTGCCACCAGACCATGGACCCGCTGGGCTTTGGGCTGGAGAACTATGACCCGATTGGCCGATGGCGCGTGGACCAAGGGGGATTGCCTATTGACGCGGTGGGGGCCTTGCCCTCTGGGGAAACCTTTAACGGACCGCAGGATTTGAAGGCGATATTGTTACAACGCAAGGATGGTTTTGCGCGCAATCTTTCCCGGAAGATGTTAGGGTATGCACTGGGTCGCTCGTTGACGAAGTTCGACGAGTGCGTGGTGAATGATTGCGTGGCGGTGTTGCAGCAGCAGGAGTATCGACCGCTGGGCATGATCACCAAGATTGTACTGAGTCACCCGTTCCGGTATCGGTATAGCGCGGGATTGACCTGAGAGAGCGGGGGCGACCTGGGAGAGGGACAGCATGAGCCGAGCAAGCTGGGAGATTTCGAGGCGCACGATGTTGCGCGGCATGGGTGCTGCCTTGGCCCTGCCCATGCTGGAGGCGATGATGCCGGGCAAGGTAGCTGCGGCTGCTATCAAGGGCAAGTCTCCCCTGTTGAACGGGGCCCCGCCCGTGCGTATGGCGTGCATGTATTTTCCCAATGGCGTTTGGCAAGACGCATGGATTCCCACAACGGCGGGGAAGGACTTTGCCCTGCCTTATTCGCTCGAGCCGCTGGCGGAATTTCGTGACGCGATCAGCATCGTGTCTGGCTTGGACAAGGCGAACAGCCGGGGCGGTGATGGGCACTACGCGAAGACGGCGAACTTCCTTACGGGCCTGCCGGTGGAAAAGACCACGGGCAAGGACATCAGCGTGGGTGGCATGTCTATGGACCAGTATGCCGCCAGCAAGCTGGGACACCTGACCCCGCTGCCGTCGCTCGAACTGGGTATCGACCCGGTCATATCCGGCATCGACAGCAACGTGGGCTACACGCGGCTTTACGGATCTTACATCTCGTGGAGAAACGCCACGACCCCGGTGGCGAAAGAGATCAACCCGCGCTTTGTGTATGAACGCTTGTTTGGCGAGAAGGATGAGCTGGGGCGTGAGAAGAAGCTGCGAGAGAAGCGCGACGACCAGCGCAGTCTGCTGGACCTTGTACTGCAAGACGCGAACGACCTGCGCTCGAAGCTGGGCCGTGACGACCAGGTGAAGCTGGACGAGTATCTGGAATCCGTGCGGGCGGTGGAGGCGCGGATTGAGTTCAGCATGAACCCAGACCCGCGCGACTGGCGGCCAGAGCCGCTGGAGACGATGCCCCCCGCGCCGGACCAGAAAGCGCCGAAGGATTTCCGCGATCATGTGAAGCTGATGCTGGACTTGATGGTGCTGGCGTTTCGCACGGACTCGACGCGGGTGCAGTCGTTCATGTTTGCCAACGACGTGTCAGGCAGGAACTTCTCGTTTCTACCGGGGGTGTCGGGCGGGCACCATGACATGTCGCACCATGAAGGCAAGGAAGAGAAGACGAAGCAGTACCAGGAAATCACCCGCTGGCACGCGGAGCAGTTGGCCTACTTTATGGGGCAGCTGCGCGCGATACCCGAAGGCGAGGGCAACCTGCTGGACAACAGCATGATCCTGTTCGGATCGAGCATATCGGACGGCAACAGCCACAACCCGAACAACCTGCCGATTATAGTGGGCGGGCACGCGGGCGGGCGCATCAAGACGGGACAGCACGTGGCCGCGCCGAAGGAGACGCCGCTGTGCAACCTGTACACCAATATGCTGGACGCGTTTGGAGCCCCGGTAGAATCGTTTGGGGACAGCACCGGCAGGATTGCAGAAATGACCGGTGACTTCGATCCCTTCGCGATGGCGTAAGGAAGAGAACTCTTCCCGAGAAATGAAATGAGCGCACCGCCACTAACTGATGTGACGGTGCGCTCTATTGTAAATCGTCACCCCGATGCATCGGGGAAGGCGAGCGTTACTTAGCTGCTGCTTTCTTGGCGGCGGGTTTCTTTGCCGGAGCCTTTTTTGCCACGGGCTTGGCTGCTGCCTTCTTTGCTAAGGGCTTTGCCGCAGGCTTGGCAACGGCTTTCTTTGCCGGGGCAGGTTTTGCTGTGGGCTTCTTTGCTACTGCCTTCGTGGCGACAGCCTTCTTCGCCACGGGCTTCTTGGTAGCTTTCTTAGGGGCAGCCTTTTTCTTCGTGGGCTTACCCTCCTGCACGCGATCGAGGAACTCGGTGATCAGGCCGAAGCTCTTGTCTACCGTGCTCTCGAAGTCCTTGCGACCGCCCTCGATGAGGCGGGTCCATTCACGGACAACCTGCTTGCCTTCCTTGGGGACCCACTTGGCGTCGAGAAGCGTGCCCGAGACAGCCTTGGTGGACTGGTCCTGCAGACGGCTCAGGAGTTTGAAGCTGGTCTCGAAGGTGGTCTTCTGAAATTCAACCACAGAGAGCGCGAGCTTGGCCGCGCGGCGGGCGGTCTGGTCTGCGGTTTCCTCTGCGCTGGACTCGAGTTGGTCGCGCAGGTCTTCGGTCTTCTTGATGACCTTGTCAATCGAGCTGTTG
>JBIKMR010000190.1:0-8675 GCA_044359155.1 Candidatus Hydrogenedentales bacterium
CTGCGTGAAGGCCTTCTTGCGCACGGCGCGCTTCTGCGATTCCAGCAGCCCGCGCAGCGAGCCTTGTGACAGCTCGACCTTCTCGCCGTCCTCGTTGGTTACAAAGCCGAACTTCAGGTCCGCGTCGTTCAGTTGCGAGAAGATGTTGTCCGCCGTCCCCGCCACTTCGCCCTGCATGGCCAGCAGGCGCTCTTCCTTCAGCGAAAGGATATGCTTGCGGTACCGCAGTAGCTTCTCCAGCGAGAACCGGAAGGGGGCCAGCTCCTTGCTGGCAAGGAACGCCTCCATCTTCTTCGGAGGGATGGCCTGGATTTCCGGCGCGATAAAGCTCGCGGCCTCGCCCGCCTTGGTGGCGAGGAAGGTGAAGCGCGCGCACATCCCCTGATAGGTGCCGTTTGCCACGTCTTCCGAATACTTCAGGCTGGCATAGGCCGCCACCTGTTCGCCCAGCTGGTCGAACTTCGCATCGAAATCCAGGCAAGCCCGCAGCGACTTGGCGGATTCCCCCAGCTTGCCCTGAAACTTCGCAAAGCCCGAGACCTGCGCCTCGAGTTGCTTGTATGCCTTCTCCCACGCCGCGTCGTTCTTGAACAACTTCGACAAGTCCCACGTGTCTCCAAGTTGCACGGCACTACGCGGGGGGATTGCTACTGTCTTCGCCATGATCGTTACCACTCCTTCAATAATCGGTTTGCCCGAGTATATGCCACAAGCCAGCCCGAGGTCACAGGGGAGGCAGGCGAATAAAAGCGGCCCCGCGTTGCGGGTGCAATGCGGGGCCGGAAGGGGGATAAGCGAAACGCTATTGCGCGCCGTGTTCCAGGTATTGCACAAGGCAGACGAGCTCGTCTTGCGAGAGGGTGTTGAGCAATCCCTCCGGCATGATGCTGGCCGTCGCTGGCTTTTGCTCGGCGATGTTGTCCTTAGCAATCTCGACGCGGTCGCCGTAGGCGGTGATCATGGTGAGCGTGGTGTCGTTTTCGCCCGCGAGAATGCCGAGGAACTTCGCGCCGTCCTTGGTGGTTGCTTCCACGCCGATGTACTGGTCAGACACCACCTTCGACGGGTACATGATCGCGTCGAGCAAATCGCCGCGACGGAAGCGTGCGGCCACGGTGGAGAGGTCGGGGCCGCCGCCCTTGCCCACGCTGCCAAACACGTGGCACGCTGCGCACTTTGCCTTGATGAAGATGGCTTCGCCGCGCTTCAGGTCGGGCTCGCGGTAGGCCATGGGATCGTATTCAAGGTATTCGGAAAGCTCGGCAAAGCTCATCTGCATCAGCTCGCCGGCGCTTCCGTCTGGCTTGCCCGCTGCTGCCACCAATGCGGCGGCCTCTTCGCGTTGCTTGCGCAAGGCGCGTTCCTGGCGTAGCTTGGCCACTTCCTGTTCCGGTCCCGGCATGGTTTCCAACATGCTGGCCCAGAGGTTGTTGATGTAGCCCTCGAAGCTGGCACCGCCGCCCAGAGTTCGGCCCCGGTCAAACCATTCGATCAACTCCTGCCGCTGCTGCTTGGTCCAGCCGTCTTTGATGGCGCGCAGGCAATACACGGTGTGTACCTGTTCTTCCTGCGGCAGGTCCTCGGTCAGGTGGTCGAGCATGGGGGAGATTGCTGCCGCTTCCTGGAAGTGGGCCAGCAGTACCTGCATCTCGCGGTTCATGCGGTAGTCTTCCGAGGGGAAGCGTTGAATCAGCGCGGGCAGCAGCACGTCGGTAAACGCGGCATAGTCCGCCGTTTCGCAGGCGTTGCGAATCACTGCCAACTGGATGAGGCGCGTGTAGTCGAGCAACAGCGCCTCGGGCATGTCCATTGCGGGGAGCGTGGCCAGCTTGGCTACGACGGCCTGCGAGTCTTCGCAGGTGGGGGCTTCGAGCACGAGGGCAAGCAGGCCCGTGAGCACGCGTTGCGGCTGCGTAGCGAAGTCGGCGTCGAGCACGGCGCTCTTCCAGCCTGCCTTGTCGATGCGTTGCAGTGCAAGGCGCGCGGCATAGCGCACGAACACGTCGGCATGGTCCAAGTGGGCGAGCAGGGTCTCGACCACGGCGGCGTCTGCCGGGGCAGGGCCTTGGCCAATGCGGCGCACCAGCGCCTCGCAGGCGCGGCGTATAACGAAGGGGTCGCTGTCTTTCAGCACGGATGCGATGACGGCCAGGTCTACCTCGTCCTCGCTCGCGCCGAGCAGGTACACGGCTTGTGCCCGCAGGGCCGGGTCGCTGTCGTCCAGCAGCGCGTCGAGTTCCTCAACGCGGGGCTTCGGCCCGTGAATCTGCATGGCCTCAAGCGCGCGCAGGCGCTCGACTGCAGGGCGTGCCGCATCGGACACGATGCCGTTCAGCTCTCCGCGCCAGCGGGCGCGGCCCATCTCTTCCTTGGCCTTCAACAGCGCGGCCTGGCCCCATGCGGAGCGCGGCTGCGGCTGATCCACCACGGGGTGCGATGGGGTCTTCCAGGGCGCGCCGCCGGTGTAGCGCACGCGGTACATGCCGCCGTGGGTGCTGCGGCCACCGTTGGTGAAGTAGAGGTTGCCATCGGGTCCGACGTCGAGGTCGGTCACGTTGAGCGGTTCACCTAGGACAAAGTCGAGCGACTTGCCGGAGTAGGACGCGCCCGCCTGCTTGGGGAACAACACGCGGATGCGCCCGCGCGACCAGTCGCCCATGAAGAACGCGCCCGAGTATTTCTCCGGGTAGGCGTAGTGGTAATAGAAGGCGGTGCCTACGGGTGACCCGCGCCCGATGTCATCGATGCTGGGCAGGGTGTCGAAGTAGTAGAAGGGCATGGTGCTCGAACCGGTGCGCCAGCCGTAGTCCGCGCCCTGCACCACATGCGCCACGCGCACGGGGCGATACCAAGGCAGGCCAAAGTCCCACTCCATGTCGGAGTCGTAGGTGAAGATTTCGCCGACCATGTTCATCGAGTAGTCATAAGCGTTGCGGAAGCCGCCCGAAAATTCGCGCCATTCGTCCTTGGTGAAATCAGGGTTCACGCGGTGAAAGGTTCCACCGGGCGCCATGATGTCGGTGGCGTGGCCGCGTGGGTCCACATAGCGGGGGAGCAGGAAATCTTCCTCGTATCCACGATAGGGGGAGGCAGGGTTTGCCTCGCGCAGGGGGTGGGCGTGGTTGCCATACATGATGTAGAGAAAGCCGTCGGGGCCGCGCTCGATGGTGTGCGGGCCGTGCTCGCCCATGCCCGCGTCGGAACGCTGGATGCGGATGACTTCTTCCGCGACGTCGTCGCCGTCCTTGTCGAGCAGGCGATAGAGGCCGGGGCCGTCGGGGCCGTCTGCCTGCACCAGCAAGTCGCCCGCGCCCAGGTAATACATGCCCATGGTGGTCTGCACCGCCTCGGTGTACGCGTGCTTCTTGTCATACACGCCATCGCCGTCGGTGTCGTCGAGCAGCCAGATGCCTGCTTCCTGCGCGCCCAGTGCGGGGCGGCCCTTGTGGTCGAAGGTCATGTTGATGATCGAGCCGATGAGTTCGTCGGTCGCGACTTCCTCGACCACGAAACCTTCGGGCGTGCGGAAGCGTTCGCCGGTGAGGCCCAGCTTTTCCGAGCGGGACTTGTCGACATCGGGCATAAGCAATTCATCCGGGGCGGGCGGTGCGGAAGCGAAAGTCTGCGGCCCCATCTTCTTGGTGGGCGCAGCCGCGCCGGGCTTCGAGGCCGTCATGTCCGCCACCGACAGATCGCGAATGCTGATGTCCCTGAAGCGGACTTCCATCGGCGGGCCCACGTGCAGTTGCAGCGCAATGTAGCCGCGCTTCGCGCCGTCGGGGTCGGTCAGCTCGCAGGTGATCTCGCCATTCAGCGTCATCACAATCTGGTCGCCCTGCGTGCGGATCGAGAAGTCGTTCCAGTCGTTGCGCTTGAACAATTCCTTGTCGAAGTGTGCGCGCTTCTCGGGGGGCAGCGCTTCCCAGTAGGGCAGGATACCGCGCTTGCGCTCTTCATAGAGCATTCCCGTGTATTCCTTTTCCGCAAGGTCCGCCTGGTATCCGGCGGCCACGAAATCGGGACGGCGCTCGCTGCGGAACTGGATGCCGCTGTTCCCGTTGATCAGCTTGAAGGAGGCCTTCAGCTCGAAGTCTGTGAACTCCTGATCGTAGAACAGGAAGGTGTTCTGCTTCAGGTCCACGCCGTGGGTCGAGCCGACAATTTCGCCGTTCTCCACGCGCCAGAGGCCGGGGCCGCCCTGCCAACCGCTGAGATCTTTGCCGTTGAAGAGGGGCTTGAAGCCCTCCTGCGCGGCGGCGCCCCACGCCGTAGCCGCCACCAGCACCGCGCACGCGGCATTCGCCAGTATCCGTTTCATGAGTTCATTCCCTCGCAGTGATGGCCCCCGCACGCGGAGCGCCTGAAGTATCGGGACATTGTAGAAATTGGGGTGCGCCCAAACAAGGCGCTATTTTTCCACCCCGGTCTGGGTGCGCATCGTTCGAAAGTAGTCGTTCCTGTGGCGGGTGTCGTAGTCGGGGTAATCCAGCAGGTTAAGCAGCGACAGGTGGCGGTGCATCACGTCGGCTGCCGTGGCCGTTTCATACCCCGCCGCCTTCAGGCGCTCGCTCCAGTGATAGTCGCTGGTATACGGTGCCTTGGCCACTGCGCTGCTCCGCATCAGGATAAGCCGCCCCGGCGGATTGTTGAAGTCCGTAATCAGGTTGCCGCTAGCAGGTTTTTCTATACGGCGTTCCGGACTTTTCGACTTGATGATATCCGCCAATTGCGCTTCCGGCATGTCCGGTTCCAGCGCGCGCGCGGCGTCAGGTGCCACAAAGTCCGAGGTATCCACCAGCGAACCCAGCATGGCAAGCAAGGGATTCTCCCGCATGTGGTCCATCATGCGCCCCAGCCAGCAGGGCTGGGTGTCGAACACCTGGATGTCGGATTCGACCAGGCAGAAAAAGTCGCCAATCAGGTCGGCGTGCTGATCCAGCATCCAGGGCACCCGCGCCGGGCTGTTCTCCTCGCAGTAATGCACGGCATGGAACATGCCCCGGCGCTCAAAGCCGCGAATCACTTCGCGGGTCTGCGGGTCGGGGGAGCTGTTGTCGGCGATGATGAACTTGCACGGGTATTGGGTGTAGCGGTGCAGGCTGTCGAGACATGCCCAAAGGTACAGCGGTCTGTTATAACTGAGGATGAACACCGGGATGGGTTCGGGCATGGCTATATTCTCCCTCGAAGGGCGGGAGTATAGCAGCCGGGAATATTTTCCCGCAGCTTGGAGGGCACCATGTTTCCAATAGAAACGCTCGGCGCGTGCGGGCTAGATGTCACCATCTGGGACCGCGCCCACATTCCCACGCCGGAACGCATGTTCGTGGGCAATGCCGTTATCGTGGACGACTTCGTGTTCATCATGCCGGGTGGTCGCGTCGTGCTGGGGGACTTTGTGCATGTCGCGTCATTTGTAAGCGTGCTGGGCGGCGGCGAATTGATTGTAGACGACTTCGCCGGAATCAGCAGCGGCGTGCGCATCTATACCGGGACGGACGACTTCGTTGGCGGCGGCCTGACCGGGCCAACCGTGCCCGCCGAACTGCGCGCCCCCGTGCGCCGGGGCACGGTACACATTGGCAAGCACGCCGTAATTGGCGCGAACTCCGTCGTGCTGCCCGGTGTCACCATTGGCGAAGGCGCCACCGTCGGCGCATTGAGCCTGGTAAACGCCGACCTGGAGCCATGGACTGTCTACGCAGGTTCGCCCGCCCGCCCCGTGAAGCAGCGCGACAAGCAGTCCGTGTTGTCCGCCGAGGTCAAGGCCCGCGCTATGGCCTACGATGATCAAGGCAACTACCTGCATTCCTCAAAATGGCGGCGTGAAGTCCCCGGATGATCGGGCGCAGGCGCGGAAGGTTATAACCCCTACCGCGCGCCCGGCGGCTGGCTGCACAACTGCACCAGCGCCTCCTTAGTCTGCGCTATCTGCGCCGCATCCAGCGTCAGGTAACGATGCTTCCCCCCCGCGCCCGGTGTGAACACCGTCTCCCCCTCTTCCGCCACGCTCACCGTGCCCGGTTCCGACAAGCCAAAGTACCCCCGACCAGGACGCACCGCCCAGAGCACGCTCGTCAAGTCCCATGTCGGGCGCTCGTGCGGCGTCGGCGTATACAGTTGATAAGCCTCCGGCAAAATGTGGTGCGCCACATACCCATAGTCCTGCTCGATGCTCACCGCCGGGTAGGGGATCGCAAGCCCAATCTCGAACCCGCTCCACACAATCGGCGTCGGCCATTCCGCCGCCAGCTTCTTCGCGGCGGGCAAGTCGAACACTACGTTGTACTCGCGATACGCCTTGCCCTCGATGGGCTGGAAAGCACCCGCCATGATCGACAACACACGCACCTTCTGTTCGACCAGCTCCCGCCCGCTCAACCCCGAATGGCCATCGGGCGGCGTATCCAGCAAACGCGCAAGGTTGCTGCTGAACCCCACTTGCACCATCGCCACCGACCCATCCGGTTGCGCAGCAAGCACCTTGCGCAACAACTCCGTCGCCTCGGGCGCATCCGCTCCATTCTTCAGGTTGTGCGGATAACGCAGCTTGCCCCCGTCACGCGCCTGCGCCAGCGGCAGAAACTTGCTCTCCTCCGGAGTCACGCCCCCCTTCACCACCCCAATCGGAATCTTGCCCCGCCCGTAGAACGTGTTCATCGCGTCTACAAACGGCGCGGCCAGCGCATTGTCCTTCGTAATCGTCACCGCCAGCAGCTCGCATTCCCCCCGCGATTGCAGCGAATGCAACAGCCCCAGCGCCAGCGCATCGTCTACATCGTTCCCAATGTCCGTGTCGAATATCACCCGCACCGGCTCCGCCCCCTGAGCAACGGCGCACCCCAACACAACCAGCCCAAGAAAGAGACCACGCTTCATGGCGAATGTTCCTCCCAAAAATCTTGTTCCCTGCCACAACACAAGCAGCATGGCCCAACCCCACAACCAAGGTCCAGCCAACCCCCAACCGTATTGCGCTTTGCCGTGCCACACTGATAGCCTCAATCCCAACGGGGTGCGGGGCAACGAGGAGCAACATCACCATGCGTGTACTTACCACCATCCTCTGCCTCTGCATGGCCACCCATGCAGCCCACTCCGAAACCTTCCAAATCAGCGACGCCCCCCTCGACCCCAACAACTTCAACGCCGCCGTGCTCCTCGACGACGACCTCTACTACGGCGTGCGCGCACAAGACGCGCAAGCCGCGCGTCTCATCCGCATCGACGCCGAAACCGGTGCATGGAACATCGCCGCCGAAATAGCCGACGACCGCGACCCGCTCTACATCCGCGAACTTACCGTGATGAACGACACCATCTACTTCATCGCCGCCCCGCTGGTAGATTTCTTCGGCTCCGTCTGGAAATATACGCCCGCCACCGGTGCAACTGACCTGCTAAAGGCCTACGAAGGCACCGCACCCCGGGGCTTGCAAGCCTCCGCGTCCGAACTCTACATCGCCACATGGTCCCCCACCCGCGCCGCATCCGGCCTCTGGCGCAGCAATGGAACCCCCGCCGGAACCCGCCTCGCAGGCACCGGCTTCGTGCCCGAAAGCATGACCACCCTCGAACCCTACGTCTACTTCACTTCCCTCGGCAGCGACCTCTACCGCATCGACCCCACCATCGGCCCCCTCAATATAGCCAGCGGCCTCAGCTTTCGAGACCGCAACAACCGACGCATACTCAAGGTCGTCCTCAATAACTTCCGCACCTACTTCCTCGCGGGGGCCGCATCCGGCCAGCCCCTCGAATTATGGAGCACCGACGGCAGCGAACGCGGCACCCGGCAGGAATCCTTCCTGAAAGGCTCTCTCAAAAACCTCCCCCCCGAAACCGGCGGCGCGGCAGGCGCAGACCCGCCCTACCTCGGCGTCATCAACGGTGACATCATCTTCAGCTATCAGGAAAACCCCTTCTGGTATTTCTACCGGCTAGACCCCAACGCCCCCGATGGCACCAACGCGCGCCCCCTCAGTGAAGAACCCTTCACTTTCTTCCTCCCGTTCAACCACGGCCTCATCCTCGCCGGGGCCATACGCGCCGACCGACGCGACTTCGTCTTCTGGGACGGTAACAGCCTCTCCAACCTCAACGTGAACGACGCCTTCGGCCCTGCCCCCGGCCCCCTCCTCTCCACCCCCCAAGCCGCCTACGTCGTGGACATCTCCGACACCCTCGGTGCAGGCGACCCAACCACCTACGACTTCCCCTTTTACCGCCTCGACGCAGGAGCCATCCAGCCCACCCGCCTTGAAACCGGTCCCGAGTTCGCAGGCCAAATCTTCGGCGCTGCCGCAGCCGTCGGCCAAAATGTTGCCTACATCTACCTGCTCGACCCCACCGGCACAAACCCACTCCGCCTTGCCCGCATGGCCTATCCCCCGCCCACGCCCGAAGGAGAACCCGAGGGCATAGCCGAGGGAGAAGGACAACCCGAAGGAGAAGGGGAAGGAGAAGACCTCGGCAACCTGCCCGCCCTCGCCCAGCAAATACTCGACGCCTACCCCGATGCCAATGACGACGGCCAGCTCACCCCCGAAGAACTGCAAGCCGCAGCCATCACCCTCAGCCAAGCCCAGTTCAACGCCCTGGACACCGACAACAGCAACACCCTCACCCAGGCCGAGCTCATCAACGCCGGGGCCATCCCCCCCCCCCCCCGCGGG
>JBIKMR010000016.1:0-27815 GCA_044359155.1 Candidatus Hydrogenedentales bacterium
TCCGGCCCAACCAACTGGTCAATAGCGGCACCCCATGCAGGGGCTGTGCTGAGAGAACGGATGGCCGTTTCTTCTGCTGGGCTGATCACGTTGATAAGCACGTAGTCGAAGCCAAGCGTCGGGTCAACCAATATGCCTTTCCACTCCAGCAACTGGGTCTGCTCGTTGTAGCTCAGGCGGAAGTTGGACGCAGGCGGCAAGCCGGGGAAGGTCTTGACCCCGCCCGCGCCTAGCGCCGTCTCGATGCCATCGGGCAACGCGGCAAGATTGGCCTTGCGCGCAATCACCGGGTCAATCAGCTTGGCGCGCGAGGGACCGCTCTCTGGGTAAAGGAAGTCCACACTGCACTGCCCATTGATCTGCGGCAGGCCGAACTTTGCCTCGATGAGAATCTCGCCGAGATTAATCTCGGGCGCATCGGCGGGCCACTCGGTGCGGTAGGTAACGTCGATGGGCAGCTTGTTGTTCACCTGCCCAGGGTCAATACCGCCGTCCAGCCAGGGCACATCGCTGCCGCCCACGGTGAAGGTACGCAATCCCGCAAACTTGTCAATGTAGGCCTGTGGAAAGAAGAAGTCTTCCTGCACCGGGTAGTAGAACTTCATCACGATGTCGCCTGCGGCCCGTGCCCAATGGCGCGCATTCTTGTCTTCCCAGCCGGGGCCCGAGGTGTAGTCGTTCGCCGGGCTGTATCCGAAGGTGCTGAGAGGATACGGCGCATTGATGAATGCCGCCACGTCGCCCTCATAGGGATCAGCGCCATTGTCCAGGTTGTCCGGCCACGGGCCGAAGGTATAGAAGCTTTCCGTCTTCGTGATGGCAAAGGCCTTCATCTTCGCGCGGTCGTCCCCGGCAACAGTCTGGTCGTTGGGATCGTAGTAAGTCATCAACACAAACGGCAGCGAGGTCTTGCCAGTGCCACTGGTCGCGTTCAGGTCGTCGCGCAGCGCAAACACGCCACTGCCAGCGCGGAATGGCGCAATGAACGCGTGTTCTTCGTTGGGGTTGTAGCCCTGGCCACTGGTATTCTTGAAATAGATGTCCAGTGTTTCGCCATAGGTGGCCTCGTCGATCTCGCCGGAACCATCCTGCCGCGCAATAACAATCTTCGGCGCAGCCGTGGGCCATGCAATGTTGTACTTGCCGGAAGCGTGCGGCCAATTGAACGTCGCATACGGAACAAGCGTGGCCGGATTACGCACGGGCTGGCCATTGCGTGCATCCAGCAGGCTCGCGCCCTTCTGGTAATACACCAGCACAAGGTCCTGGTCACTCGCTGTCAGCTTCTCGTTCACCGGTACAATCGAGCCGGTGCGTGCAGCGCGGTTGTAGAACCCTGGATAGCGCTCGGATTCGGGCGCTATCGGCGCATTCGGGAACAATAGGTACGGCGCGCCGGCCGTCTCGTCGTGGAACTGACCATACAGGTTCGGGTCCGTGTTGGCGTCGATGATCGTGCCTATGTCCCAAGACGCACCAGCCGTCGGGGTCTTCAACGCGAGCGCGCCATTCCACCGCACGGTTCGCACAAACTGGAAGTAGAGGCTGCCCTGCTCGGGCGCGGGATCGTCGGACAACATCAGGAAGGCGCGCTTGGTGTCTTCTACGCCCGAGCCGCTCATGTCGGCAGCAAAGGCCTTCTGGGAACTAACCACGTTCGCCAGGTCTTGCCCGCCTTGGCCAATCAGCCCGGTATCCTTCGCACGCAGGCTGGCATACTGGATGTTGATATCCGCAGAGTCGTTGAGCGGCACGCCCGTGGAACCCGCCACATAACGCTGGAACAGCGGCGAATTGTCGTCCGGCCAGATGTTCACCGCCTTCACCAGGCTCACCTCGTCGCCGAGGGAATTACGCCAGCGAATGGTCAGCTCTCCCGGTTCGGTGGCATACAGGCGCTTGTCGCGCTGGTGCCAGAAGGCCCGGCTTTCGGGGAAGATATCCGGGCCATAGGCGTATACACTCTCATTGGTAACGCCAACGCTGGGAATCACCCCGCCCAGCGTGGTGATCAGGTCCGCTTGCACAAGGGCGTAGTACCCGTTGAACTCTTCCTGCGCATCCGCACCGTGGCTCCGACTAACAACAAACGCGCCGCGATCGGGATCGTGCGTGAAGGGCAACCATTCCCATGGCGTCATGTCCGTAAGAGGACCGTTGTTCTTTGCGTAAAATACGCCCACACGATCGATGTCAAAGCCAGCTACTTCCTCGGGGCGATAGAAGAATTCCAACTCCGATTCATCGAAACCGGTGCGATCCGTTTCAATCTCCCAATATACCTGTGCCGGCTCCCAGCGGGCGTCATCTGCCGCACCACCGTCGCCCGTTGCCAAGTCGGGAGACGCTTCCCGGTATATCGTTACAGACTGCGTGCTTGCATCCGTCAACGAAGTACCGAAGCCGCCATCCGTAAACTGAATCGCCACGCGCGAAGCGGGCTTCGAGGAAGAGCCGTCACCCGTGCCACCGACACCGCGATACACGGTGTCTCCGGTTTGCACGTTGCCACCCGTGCCCGTGTCAGGCAGGTTGCTCACGCCGGAACGCATCCGGTTCAGGTAGGTGCCGGAAGTCTGGCTTTCGTCGCCATACAACAAGTAAGCCCCACCCGCGTGCGCGCTGAGGTAATCGATAATGCCGTCGTTATTCACATCGCCCGCCGAGGAAACCGCACCGCCCAGCGCAAAGCCGGTGGTGGTCTCCTTTGCCACGAGGTACTTGCCCGCCTGCGAATTCGCGCTAGCGTCCGAGAGATCGCGCAAGGAAAGCACGCCGCTCAGGTCTTCGTCGCCATAGACCACATACGTTTCGCCCGTGCCTGCGGGGGCCACAGCGTCGCCCGCGCCGATAAGGATATCCAGCAGTCCGTCGCCGTTCAGGTCGCCCGCGCCGTTGAAGATGCGATCGGCTTCTGCCGTCGTGCCAAGGTCGCCGCTGTCTATACCTTTGAGCAACACACCCGCAAGCGCCTGTGTGCCGGTGTCCGTGGCATTCCTGGGGGACACAAACTGCTCGAAGCCGAAGACCACGTAGACGCGGCCCCAGTGCGGTTCGCCCACGGCTGCGCCGTTGAACTCGGGCGCGGCGATTCCGAAGTCATCCATCGAGTCGCCGTTGATATCGCCCAAACCTGCAACGGCAGCAGCGAAGCCGCCAGCCTCACCGACGATCCGCACACCCGGAATCTGCGCGGACTGCCCGCTTATCGCGCCCAGCGAGGGATCGATGGTTTCGTCGAGCTGCGTCTCTGCGGGAAGGTCGTTGGTAAATTGCAGCACAGGCTGGCCGCTGGGGGGAGGTAACGTTGCATTGAGCGCGGCGAGGTTTATCGAACCCGGCACATCCGGGTTCACGCCATAGTCGGGGTGGCCGAAGAGCACGTATGCCGCGCCGGTGTCGGTGCCGGGCGCATCGCCGGGAGCGCCAACAATCACGTCGTCCAAGCCGTCGCCATTCACGTCGCCCGCTCCGCTTACGCTCGAGCCAAAGCGCTGGGTTGCACCCGTGCCTTCACCATAAATACTGAATCCACGTGGCCCGGTCATGGCGCTGAGCAGCAACTGACCATTCGCGCTGAAGCCGCTTGTTGATCCAAAGATGATATACGCGGTACCGCCACCAGCAGGAGCACCCACGCCAGCCGTGGGTGCGCCGATCAGTATTTCGTTGAGGCCGTCGCCGTTCATGTCGCCCGCACTGGCGATAGAACTTCCCGTGGCATCGCCCGCATCCACGCCAATAATTTGGAGCGCGTTGAGCGAGCCATCAAGTGAAAGATCTGTCGCCGAGATTACTGCGGGCAGTTGCCTACTGCCGAACACCACGAACACGCCGCCCCGGTTGTCGCCGGTGGTGTAGCTGATTGCAAAGTCGGCGATATCATCTTCGCTCTCGTTGTCCGTGCGGTCGCCATCAACGTCGCCCAGCCCGCTTATCGCCAAGCCCAATTGCTGCGATGCGGCCGAACCCTCGATGATGAAGCCATCGGTACCATCGAGCGTAAGCGCGTTGAGTGTTGCGCGGCCGTTGTTGAACTGGGTCAGCAAGCCGCTGATGAATTCACTGTTCTGGCTGGGGCTGCCATACACCACCCAGATGCGGCCCGCTTCTGCCAGTCCATTCACCGTGTCAAGCGGCGCGGCTATCGCCACGTCTTCGTAGGTATCTCCGTTCACGTCACCAATGCCTGCCACGCGAAGCTCGTTCGTCGCAGGGGTGAGGCCCTCGGGTTCAAGATGAATGCCGGAGGGCGCGGTGGATGCAGACTCAAGATCCGTCGTCCATTCCACGCCTGCCGGTGTCGGCGGGCTGGCAATCGCCAGCGCATTGTAATTCACATTCGCCGCAAATACCGTCAACGCGCCCGTCTCGATATCCACTTCATAAATGCTGCGCGTCGGACCTGCCAACTGTGCATTCAGGTAGAGCTGCTGCGTTGCATCGTTGAAATCCAGATCCCATGTCTCGGTGTTGGGTCCAGCCGTGAGCGCCAGCGGCAGCGGATTGCGAAGGCTCCACTCGCCCGGAATCATGGTAAACAGCGTGGGTATACCTGCACTCAACGCCACCACATAGATGCGGCCCGATGTCGGGTGTACTGCCAGCGCCATGATATTCGGGGCCGACGTTGCAAGCACGCTCGTTGCGCCCGTGTCGAGATCGATGGACAAGATTTCGCCCGTTGTAAAGACCGCCGCATAGGCCGTGTTGTTGCCGTGGTCCCATGCAAGCGATGAGGTGTTCTGCGGAAGCGGCGCACCAATATCGGAAACAATGCCGGACACCATGTCCAGCGCCACCAGTTGGCGGTCGCCGCCGCTTATGCCATCTACGGCATACAACGTGCTGAAATCAAACGCGCGAAAATCTGCTTCACGCAGGCTCAAGGTGCGGCTCATGTTGCGGGGGTCACTCAGTGCCCCGCTTACAAGATCATTCCCAAAGAAGACCCCCGTGCCGCCGTCTTCCGCTCCGAAGGCCGTACTCAGGTAGTCATCGTCCTGAATCGTTCCCTTGCCCCGGTTGTCCTTCACGTTGAGCTGGCCAACGGGGTTGGACAGCACGATGTCAAAGCGCTCGTCGCCCTCGATGGCGCGGTCCGCCTGTATCTGCACGAAGATGCTGCCGCTCGGGGCGCCCGCCGGTATAAACAATGTGCCCTGCACCGGCACAAAGTCCACATCCTCCGTGGCAGAAATGGCGCTGCTCTCGTAGTCGAGTGAAACGTCCGTAAGGTTCGGGGGTTGCAAGGTGACGACAAACTCCGCCGTCACGAATTCCCCGCAGGGATCCGTCGAGCTGATGTCGACGCAGCTGCCTTCCGAAATGATCACATCGCCGATAGTCACCGTGCTGCCCGCAGCGGCAGTCTCGTCATCAACCAACTCGATGTCGAACTCGGTCAGCGCTGTGGCAAAGGGCGATGCCGAGGTCAACTCTATGGTAAAGACCTCGTTCTCCTTTGCAGGGGTGCCATCGTTCGGATCTTCAAACTGGTTGTCATCCAGCACCACCACGTCAAAGGTCGCCGTATCCACGTTGGCGGGGAAGCTGATTGTTCCCACGGATTCAAGGTAGTCCAGACCGGTGCCGCTCACTGCCGTGTCGTCGATGGTGCGGTAATCCACGTCTATCGCCACGGTGCGCGCAGGCACAATAGTGGCCGTGAAAGTAACCGTGCCCGCCGTTTCATTCAGCGGCCCTGCCGGGCTGATGGTAAAGGTGCTGGGCAAATCGTCGTTTAGCACCGTGCCAATGGCTTCTTCTCGAACGATGAAGGCGTTCGGAGAAACGTTGGATATCAGCAGCTTAAAGGTCTCGTCCGGCTCAGGCTGGTCGTCTCCCAGCATGAACAGGGATAGGTTGATGCTCCCCACGTTCGCGGGTATCACCACTTGGCGGGCCGTGGTCAAGAAGTCCTGGTCCGGCGTGGCAGGATTCACACCCGTATCCGGGGCCGTGGCGATAGACAGGGTAATCGGTTCGTCTTCGGGGGGATCAACGGTGACCACGAAGTCGAGCGGGGTCGAGCCGAAGGTGCCCTCGTTCGCCGCCGCGTCCGCCACAATAACCTTGCTCACACCATTCGGGCGCGGGGCGTAACAGATGTTCACGTCGTCCACATACCAGCCCTTGGCCGTGGTCGGGTTCGGGTCGGCATTCTGCAGGAAGCGGAAACGCACGAGTACACTCTGCCCGATGTAGTCGTTGAGGCTGATGGTCTCCTGCTTCCAGCCAATCTCAAAGTTTGCGGGGGACGGGGTGGTGGGACCGAACTCGGCGACGGTATCCCAAGACACGCCTGCCGTGTTGGAGACTTCCACATAAGCGCGTGGCGGTGCCACGCCAATCGAGTTGTAGCCCAGTTCGAGGAAGTGGTCGAACTGAAGCTGTGCGGTAAGCGCCGCTTGACCCGGCACGGGGTAGGGGCTGGTCATCTCGACCACCCCCTCAACACCGCCAGCGGTGTAATAGGTGCAGGTGGTGTCGTCGTTGAAGGCAAGCGCCGTGGTGGCACTGCTGTATCCAGCAGAGCCGGGCAGGCAATTGGCCGTGTCCGCATCCTGTATGTGCCACAACTCAAGGTTGCCCGTAAGCGGGTTGGCCGGTATGGGCGTATAGGCGGCGGACCAGACGTAGTCCGAATCCGGCGCTTCAAAATCCTCGGTGTAATCGCAGGCCGGGGCCTCGTCGTTCGTAATCGTGCCCGTGGCGCGGTTAATGGTAATCACCGCGTTGGCTGAAGGATTGGAAATGACGATGTCAAAGGTTTCGTTGTTTTCGAAGAAGGGATCGCCCAGCACCTGAACGGTGATGTTTGCGCTGGTCTGTCCAGCGGGAATGACAAACGGACCGCTGAGCGCCACAAAATCGAGCCCGGCGAAAGCCGTGCCATTGACGGTGGCCACTTCAAAGGTTACTTCTTCGTCGTTGGCAGGCTGCACTTGCACGCCAAACTGGATGTTCGTGGTACCGGAATTGCCCTCGACAACCTCGGCATCGGTCACGGCAACGGCGCTGATGTCGGTGCCCAGGGTCTCGGCCACCACGCGCAAGTTGTCCACATACCAGCCAAAATTGGTAAAGGTGCCGTCCGCGCTGAAGCCAAAGCGCAGACGGATATTCTCGCCCACGAAGGGGGTGAGGTCGGCCTGCTCAATGTCCCAGAAGGTTTCGTCCACGGAATCGCGATACAACTCGGACCACGTGGTCCCGCCGTCGGTCGAGATGTCGATGAAGTAGAAGTCGGAACCGACCTCCGCCCCAACGAAATCCCACCATTCCAGCGTCACGCTGGGATAAACGATGGGGATGTTGATGTCGAACTCCATCGTGGCAAGACCGGAGCGGCTGCTCCGGTATCCGCACTCGGAGCCGTAGTCAAACACCAGCGAAGTGACGGGGCTTACATAGCCGAACTCGTTCGGCAAGCAGGCGCTGTTCGTCTTGAAGCGCCAGTCGCCCGAGAGTCGCCAGCTGTCCAGCAAGTCGTCGCCCTCGAACTCTTCCGAGAACAGAACCTGCTGCGCCATGGCGGGCTGGCACAGCAAGGCCGCCGCGCACACCAGCGCGGCCAGCCAGCCGCTCCCCCACCCGCGCTTCCAATCGCTGCTTTGCTCATTGCTGCGCATCGCCGTTACCCCTGTGGTCTGCGTTACTGCCAAACCGCTCGAATTGTGCTTGTTCGCTTTATTGACCATCGTTCAGCTCCAGCACGTCGGAGACGCGCGACAACTGGAAGGTGCCTTCAACGACGATGTCGTTGCGGTGTACCCCGCTGATGGTTTCCCGATACGTCCCCCCTTTCAGCTCATACCCCCAACTGGGAAGGTTGATGGCGTCAGGGTCTTCGTCCTCAAACTCCAGCCGCACCGTGCGTGTGAAGTCATAGGTTTCGAAATTCTGCGCGCTCACTATCGGGTCATAGCGCTCGTTCAGGTTATCGTGGTCCGGGTGGAAGCGGTGCAGGAACGGGTTCCTCGGGTCAAGGTTCGCTGTCACGATACCTGCCTCAAGCACCTCGGCGCTGGGTGCAGTCATAGGAATCGGGTCGCCAAAGGCAAAGGACGGTGCGGTAATTCGGCGCCCGGCCACTGCCCCGTCGCGCATCGACACACCCGTATATTGCGGAATCAGCTCTTCGTCCGTAATCAGTACATAGCGCGCAGGCGTAATAAGCGTACCGCCGGAATCGGTAACCGGCTGCACCTGCATGATGGCCACCGATTGCAGCAGCTTGGCCGCGCCGGTGTCATCCACATGAACGATGATGCGGAAGGTAAACTCGCCTGCAGCAGGAGTGGGCGTGGATACGTTCGTCGGGTTCGCGGCCTCGCTGACTTTCGAGACTGTCACGGTGCCGGCCCATAGGCCGCCTTCACTCAGGTTCTTCTCGGCGGATACTGGAATTCGGTAGGTCTGCCCACCGCTCTCGCTTACTTCAAGTATGCTGCCAAACCAGGCTTTGCCATTACCCGCGGCCTGCATCGCCGCGCGACGCACGCCAAGCTCCACCTGCTGCTTGCTGCCCGGCGGCAGGATAAACGTCAGCGGCTCGTTCAATGGTTCCCACTTCAGGTACTTCAGGTACGTCAACGCCACCGGCCCTGCCAATTGCGGCAGGTCCGCGTTCTTGTTGCTGCTCTCCGGTGCCACGGCAGGCAGCACCTTGATCGTCACCGTACGCTGAACATCGCTCTCGTTCGTAATCCGCAACGCCTGCTCGCTTAAGCCCTCACCAAATTGCAGCCCGTCCACAATGTCCGACTCGACCGCAATGGGGCCCGTGTAGGTGGATTCACCCTTGCAAAATACCCAGTACGCTTCGCCCCGCTTCATTGTCGCGGCTGATTTGTTCGACACTTCTTCGGCCATGCCGTCGGCATTGATGCGATAAATGGCCTGATCTTCGAGAGCCTTTTCCCCGTCAAAGAAATTGGCGAAGCTGGGAGGGGTGGTTTCACTTACATGGAAACCCACCAGATTCAATGCATCTGGCAGCCAATCCCCCTTGCGCACCAAAACGCGCCCCGTCAGCGTCAGGTCAAACGCCTCGCTGCTGCCGTTCTCAATCAGGTAGCACTTACCCGCCAGCACTGCGTGCAGGTCCGTTAGGAAGGACTTGGGGTTGTCCACCGGGAAATACGTCAGCCAGTCCGGCGACTCCGGCACAAGGTTCGCGGGGTCGCGCACAAACTGCCCCGGTGTGAAGCTCTTGTTCCAGAACCAAACGCTCTCGATGGGCGCATCCTTGAAGACCGCAGCGCAGGCATTGTCGTCGGGCTCCACTTCAAGGAAGACGGCATTCCATCCCGGTTGCAGGTGCAGGGTTTGTTCTCCCCATTCAGCCTGGGCTGGCGCGGCCAGGAGCCACACCGCAAGACACACCGGCGTAAAAAGTAACCACCTATTGGACATCATGAGACCTCCTGCTGACGGGGAGAGAAAAGGAGAAAAGTGAAAAAGCACAGGGATCGGGCGTGGCCGAACATGGCCTAAACTAACTGGCCGTAAAAAACGAGGCAAAATAGCGCTCCCCTGCGTAGCGAATAGATGACATCGCAGGATAAAACCCCAAGCTTCTCCTGCGGCAGCTCTTGCCTCACACCTCCAATAGTTACCAGTTTGGCGAAGGAAAAGCAACAAAATTTTTCGCATATCGCATCTCAAAAGGGAATTTTTCCAAATTTCTGGATGTTTGGCTCGAAAGTGCGCATACCCTGGTGTAAGGGCGTACAGGCTGACTTGCACACCGCAGGGCGATGTGGTAAAGTCGGACCAGATTTTTTCGCACGAACGGAACCGAAACCATGATGCAGCAGCAGAAACATACGGCCACGATGGCTTGGCGCACGCGACGTTTTAATAACGTAGCTGTATGCGCCCGCCTGCTGCCGTCTTATTCGGCAAGCCTGCTGGAGGTTTCGGGAACCCGCTAGACCCAACACAACATAGCGAAAACCCAGAGCGCCACAGGCCAGGCTGAAAAGCCCCAAACCTGTGGCGCTCTTGTTTTTACCCAACACGTTAACCCGCCGCGCCTTAGGCGCGGCTAAAAAAACCAAAGGAAACGACGATGAAAAACTCCTGCAGCGTAGCCAACATTCCGTCCCATAACCCCCTGCGAGCCTCTTGGCGACTGCGAATGACGCGAACGACGGCTTACCCGACGGAAACCCAAGGACAACAACAAACGAGTTTATGCAGAGGAGCGGAGCGAAATGGCCCAATACAACCCTGACTTCTGGGAAGTCCCGACAGACATCACCACACTTGACCGTGTGTCAGCGGACAAGGGATTGTGGTTCGAGACCGAGATCGACCGCGAGAGGAAATACGCCATGAGAGACTTTTTCGAGCAGGTGGCGCCTGCGGTCGAGGCAATCATCGACGAGGAACTGACAGACCGGCAGCGTGAAGTCGTGAAGTTGTATTACTTCTACGGCAAGACCCAGGAAGACATTGCTGAAATCCTGGCGTTGACGCAGTCCACGGTCAGCCGTCACCTCTTCGGAACGGTGCGCGATGGGCGCAAGGTTGGGGGTGCCCTCCCCAAGCTGCGCAAGGCCATCGATCGGTCGCGAGACGAAAACATCTCGAATGCCTTGGGCTCGCTGCAGGAGCGGCTGGCTGAAGCGGTCTGATGTGTGATGCCTACAGTAGCGCCCGGCTGGGAACCCCCTGCCGGGCGCTACTTGTTCATGATTTTATAGTTTCGCAATAGGTAGGAATAAACCCTTATGCTTTAGCATTAATCCATGATACACTTGAACAACAGGCTAAGGCATAGTCCGCTGAAAATGACCAGATATTGAGGCGGGCCACACCGACGTATGGAAGCCACGAATGCCCCATCAGCAGCAGCGTCCAGCCGTGAGGACTCCAGACGAGGTGCTGGAGACGGTCCGCGAAATGGCCCTTTCGCGGATTCTCTGGCCGCTGTTGGGGATTGGTGGCGTGGTTGCGTTCGTGCTTTCCGTGCAAAGGATCCTGTCCGGCGACTACCTTTTGGTCCTGTTTTACCTTACGCTGTATGGAGGGCTAGTGTTTACGGTGGCAAGCCACCGGACCCCGTTTAACTTCCGTGCCATGCTGCTGTTGGGCTTGCTAGTCGCCTTGGGTGTCACCGAGATTCATCGGTTTGGATTGGTTAGCCTGGCCGGACCTGCTTTTCTCGGCAGTGTATTTTTTGCGGGCGTGTTGCTGGGGCAGCGCACCGGGTTGGCCTTGCTTGGATTCGCTATCGCCACTAACACGCTGTACGGCTGGCTATATGTGAGCGGAACACTGGCTGCTGTCCCTGGAACGCAGCACGCGTCCCTAGATGGCAACGACTGGTTCGTCGTCACTATGGGAATTGCGTTCATCGGGCTGGGTGCGCTGTTAAGTAGCACGATGATCATTCGCCATGTGACAGAGCTGGCCGTGGAGAACACCGCCACACTGGCTGATCGTGATGCAGAGATAATCCGGCGCGTGGCCACAGAAACGAAGCTGCGCGACCGCGAGGCGCGTTACGATTCCTTCATGCAAGGTACTACGGATGCCGTGTGGTGCTATGAGTTTATACCCCCCATTCCCATAAACCTGTCCGCAATCGAACAGGTGGGCCAGATAGAGTACGGTTTGCTGGTTGAATGCAACCCCGTTTGCGCCCGCGTATACAGCGCCGATACGCCTGAGCAGGTGCTCGGCAAACGCTTTCGTGAGTTGCTCGACACTGAATGCCCCGCAGTGCTTGCCCTGCTCGAGCGGTTCATTGACGGCGGGTATCACCTATCGAGCTATGAACTGATCATACCATCTGTATCGCGTGGGCAACGCCATTTTGTAAACACTATGAACGGCGTTCTGGAAGACGGAATGCTCATTCGCATGTGGGGTTCCTTTCAGGAAGTCACAGACATACGTCAGGTAACGCAGCAGCGCGAGGCGGCAGAAGATCGATTCAGCACCCTGGTGCGCAACATCCCCGGCGCCGTCTACCGACTTCAATCATTGAAGGGTTCACTTCGCCTTCTCTTCATTAGTGAAGGCTTCGAGAACATTGCAGGCATGTCCGCCAACCAGGCAATGCGTATGCGTGGTAAAGAGATCGTAGAGTTGACCCACCCTGATGACCGGGCACGCGTGGCGGCGACCCTTGAAGCGGCAGCCGCCCGGCGAGAATCCTACATCTTCGAGTATCGCCTGCAGTTTCCTAACGGCGAGACACGCTGGGTGCTCAATCGTGGCTTGGCCCGCGCCATGCCCGAAGAGGACGGGTACTATCTCGAGGGGGTGATAATTGACGTTTCTGCAAGACGGGAGGCGGAAGCCCGCCTGCGCCAGCAGGATGAGCAACTGCGACAAGCCCAGAAGATGGAAGCTATTGGTCAATTGGCGGGCGGTATTGCCCACGACTTCAACAACATCCTTCAAGGCATATTGGGTTTCAGCGACATAGGCCTGCAAAACGAGAACCTGCCGCCGCGCTTGGCGGACAGCTTCCGCCACATCAACCGCTCGGCGGAACGCGCCGCCGCGCTGGTGCGGCAGTTGCTCATGTTTAGCCGCCGTATGGAGGCGCAGCCAGAATATATCGATTTGGCTGGGCAGGTGGCGCGCACGTCGGAGTTGCTGAGGCGCATACTGGGCGAACAGATTTCCCTTCAAGTAGAAGTGCCTGCCGAGCCGCAATGCGTGTATTGCGATGGCAGCCAGATGGAACAACTGGTCATCAACCTGGCCGTGAATGCCCGCGATGCCATGCCACAGGGGGGCACCTTGTCCATTTTGGTGGAGCCCTTGCATGTGACGGACATGCGCGCAGCAACACTTGGCCTGCCACGTGGCGGGGATTACGTGCGGCTGGAAGTGCGAGACACCGGAGAAGGGATGGACGACGCAACGTTGGCGCACATCTTCGAGCCCTTCTTTACCACCAAGCCCCTGGGCAAGGGAACAGGGTTGGGGCTGGCCACGGTGTATGGAATCGTGCAGCGCTATGCCGGGTGGATTGAGGCGCGAAGCGAGCGAGGCTTCGGAGCAACCTTCGATATCTTGCTGCCGCGCAGTGCCATGCCCAGCAGCGTGAGCGAGGAAGACGTAGCACCCACCCCGGTTGCCGCGTACCCGTCGGCGACGATACTGCTGGCGGAAGACGACGACGTGGTACGAGCAGCCACCCGGCAAGTCCTTGAGAACGCGGGCTACCACGTGATTGCCGTGTGCAACGGGCGTGAGGGACTGACCGCCTATGAAGCCGCGCCCGACACGATCGACATTGCGATACTCGACGTGGTGATGCCGGAGATGGGTGGTGTGGAATTGCTGGAAGTATTGCGCGCACGCAACATCAAGCTGCCCGTGCTCTTGCTTACGGGCTATGCTGACATTCCTCCCTCTGGAATGGGCATTGCCCCTATTGCCGTTCTACAAAAGCCCATGCGCTCCCGCGATCTGCTCAACAAGCTGCATTTGCTGCTGGAGCCAACACGGGTGGCGTGAAAGCAGGCGAGACTACCGACTATGCTTTTTTAGAATCCGCCGCCCATGCGGCGCTTGGCAATCTCCTTGGCGATGATCAGCTTCTGGATTTCCGAAGTGCCCGCGCCAATCGAGCCGAGCCGCGCGTCGCGCATCATGCGCTCGACTTCGTACTCCTGCATGTAGCCGTAGCCGCCGAGAATCTGCACGGCTTCGTTGGTCACATAGTTGGCGGTGTCCGCACCGACCAGCTTGGCGTAAGACGCCTGCTCCGAACAGCGCACCCCTTGGTCGCACAACCATGCCGCGTGCCACACCAGCCACTTGGCGGATTCAATCTTGCTCGCCATGGTCGCAATCTTGTCGGTGATCATTTCAAACATGATGATGGGTTGGTCAAACTGCACGCGGGTGGTGGCATAGTCAAAGGCCTTGTCGAACGCGGCACGCGCGCCCCCCACGCCCATCGCTCCGCCCACAGTACGCTCCACGTCCAGGTTCCCCATGAGGATGCCCAACGCCTGGTTCGGCCCTTTCACCAAGTTTGCCTCTGGCACGACGCAGTCGTTGAAGAATACTTCCGAAGTGGGCGAACCCTTGTTGCCCATCTTTTTGAAAGGCTTGCCAACCGAGAGCCCGGGCGTATCCTTGTCGATTATGAACTGGCTCAGGCCGCGAGCACGGTCATTCTTGTCGGTGCGGGCGTATACCAGGAATACATCCGCCACCGGTGCGTTGGTGATAAAGGTCTTGCTGCCGTTGAGCACCCACGCATCCCCGCGCTTTTCGGCGAAGGTCTGCATTCCCAAAGCATCCGACCCCGCGCCCGGCTCGGTGATGCAGAGGCAGCCCAGCTTCTTGCCGCTACACAGGTCGGGCAGATACTTCTGCTTCTGCTCTTCCGACCCGTTCTCCGAAAGGTTATAGGCCACCAGCACCGAGTGCGCGAGGAAGGAAAGAGAGGTTGCCGCACACGCGTAGGCGATTTCCTCTATAGCCAAGCAGAAGGTGAGCACGCTCTCCCCCATGCCGCCATACTGCTCAGGCACAAGCATCCCCAGCAGCCCCATCTCCCCCATCTTTTCAAAGCTGTCGCGCGGGAATTCCATGGACAAGTCCAAGTCTGCCGCCCTCGGGGCCAGTTCCTGCTGCGCAAACTTGCGCACCGCATCCTGCATTTCCCGCTGCGCATCGCTCAATGAAAAGTCCATCGTCCCAACTCCTTCTCGACACAGGTAGACGCGGCAGCCCTGCCGCTTACTTACTGGTCGTTAAGGTAGCACACCCGAAAGCCCGTGTCGAGAATTCGATGGCAGCCTCAGTGTGGCAAAGCAAGGTGAGTCACACCCCCTTCCTAATTCTGCAGCCGCTATGATTCGCTGCCATTTTTTGCCATACTCCCCGCATGAACACCCCAGCCCGTCCCAAAGTATTGGCCGTAATCCCGGCGCGTTATGAGTCGTCCCGCTTTCCGGCAAAGATGATTGCGAACCTGAAGGGCAAGCCGCTGGTGTACCACACCTATGCGCGGGCCTGTGAAGCTACGCTGGTGGATGAGGTGGTGGTGGCGGCGGATGACGAGCGGATTGTGGAGGCACTGGCCCCGCATGGGGTGCGGGTGATCTTGACGAGCCCTGATCACAACACGGGCACGGACCGGGTGGCCGAGGCGGCGGGATTGAGCGAAGCCGACATCATCGTGAACGTACAGGGGGACGAGCCGCTGCTGGACCCGCGCGTGATTGACGAGACGGTGCGCCCGTTGCTGGACGACCCGACGCTGCCCATGGCGACTGCCTGCCGTCGCATGACCGACCCCGCCGATATGGCCAACCCAAACGTGGTGAAAGTGATAATCGATCAGCGCGGTCGCGCGCTGTATTTCTCGCGCCTGCCGATACCCTACGTGCGCGACACGGCAGCGCACCCCGCGCCGGGCGCGCCCTGCTATCAGCACATTGGGTTATACGTGTTTCGGCGCGACTTCCTGCTCACCTTTGCCAGCCTGCCCCAGACGCCGCTGGAAATGCTGGAGAAGTTGGAACAGCTCCGGGTGCTGGAGCATGGCTACGATATCGCGGTGGTGGAGACCACCTACCTAGCGATTGGCGTGGACACTCCGCAGGACTTGGAACGCGTCCGAAAGCTGATGGCCTAGTACGACTGCGCAGCGTATACGCGGTGAGTGCAGGGCACCCCGGTAATCATGCAGGGGCCGTGCTCTTCTGGCGCGTCAAACGGTATGCAGCGAATGGTTGAGCGCGTGTCAGACTGGAGGCGCTCTTCCACCTTGGGGTTCGTGTAGTCCAAGAAGACGCGGCAGAAGCCGCCGCCATTTTTCATCTGGGCCTTGTAGCCGTCGTAAGAATCTATGGTGTGCGTGTTCGCCTCGGTGCGTTCCTTGGCGCGCTGGAAGAGGTTCTCCTGAATCTCTATCAGAAGGGCATCCAGCTTTTCACGCAGACCCTCGGCGGGCAGGGTCATCTTCTCGCCGGTGTCGCGGCGCACCACGACCACCTGCTTCGCTTCCACATCGCGCGGTCCAAGTTCGATGCGGATTGGGATGCCCTTGAGTTCCCACTCGGCAAACTTGTAGCCGGGCTTGTATTGGTCGCGGTCGTCTATCTTGTACGAAAGCAAGTCCCACCCAGCGGTGATTTCTCGGGCGTTGCCCAGGGTCAGGGCCATTTCTTCCTCGCTGCGCCAGATGGGCACAAACACCACGGGCACGGGCGCAAGGCGCGGCGGAATGACCAGGCCGTTGTCGTCGCTGTGCGTCATAATCATGGCACCGATGAGGCGCGTGGACACGCCCCAGCTGGTGGCGTGTACATACTTCAGCTCGCCGTCCTTGTCCTGAAACTTTACGTCGAAGGCCTTGGCGAAGTTGGTGCCCAAGTGGTGTGAGGTGCCTGCCTGAAGCGCCTTGCCGTCCTGCATCAAACCCTCGATGCAATAGGTGTGCAGCGCACCTGCAAACTTTTCCTTGTCCGTCTTCTTGCCCACCATCACGGGCATGGCGAGAAACTCCTCGGCAAACTTGCGGTAGACCTCGACCATCTTCGCGGCCTCGACCTCGGCGTCTTCGTGCGTGGCGTGGGCGGTGTGGCCTTCCTGCCAAAGGAATTCGGTGGTGCGCAGGAAGAGGCGCGTGCGCATTTCCCAGCGGACCACGTTGGCCCACTGGTTGATGAGCAGGGGCAGATCGCGGTAGGAGGAAATCCAATTGCGGTAGGAATCCCAGATGATCGTTTCCGATGTGGGCCGTATGACGAGCGGCTCTTCCAGCTTCTTACCGCCGCCATGGGTAACCACGGCGCACTCGGGCGCGAAGCCTTCCACGTGCTCGGCTTCCTTTTTCAGGAAGCTCTCGGGAATCAGCAAGGGGAAGTAGGCGTTGACGTGGCCCGTCTCCTTGAACATGCGGTCCAGCGCCTGCTGAATTTTTTCCCAGATGCCGTAGCCGGTTGGCTTGATGATCATGCAGCCCTTCACCGGCGAGTGCTCGGCCATGTCGGCGCGGGTGACCACGTCGATGTACCACTGGGAATAATCGTCTGAACGCTTCGTGATGCCCTTGGCCATAGCTCTGCCTTTGCATGTAGTGAGGGGACGCCGCAGCCCGGCGCGTTTCTAATGATAGCACAACCGAAAGCGGGGGTGTCGAAGCGGACTACACCAGCCCGGTGAGGCGGCGGAGCAGGCGGACTTCCTGCCCGTTCAGGTAGCGCCATTCGCCGGGGCGCAGGTGGCCGCCCATGAGGTTGGCGAAGGCGATCCGCTTGAGGGCGAGCACGGGGTGGCCGACGGCCTCGCACATGCGCTTCACTTCGCGCTTGCGGCCCTCGTGGATGGTCAGCTCGATGCGCGAAGAATTGCGCCCCGATTCCAGCAGGCGCGCCTTGGCGGGGGCTGTCATGCCGTCGTCCAGCATTACGCCCTGCCGCAGTTGCACGAGGGCGGATTCTTCCACCTGCCCGGCCACGGTGGCCACGTAGACTTTGTCCACCTCGTGCGAGGGATGCATGAGCCGGTGGGCCAGCTCGCCATCGTTGGTCAACAACAGTACGCCCTCGACATCCATGTCGAGCCGCCCTACGGGAAAGACGCGGTCTTTCACCCCGGCCAGGCATTCGAGCACGGTGGGCCTGCCGTGCGTGTCTTGCGCGGTGGTCACTGCGCCGCGTGGCTTGTTGAGCAGCACGTAGGTGCGCGCGCTGCCTTGGGCAATCGGTTCGCCGTCCACGGTCACGGCGTCCTGGTCGGGCTCGATGGCGCAGCCGACCGTAGCGACGACTCCATTCACCTGCACGCGACCCTCGGCGATGAGGACTTCCGATGCTCGGCGCGACGCCACGCCGCATTCGGAGAGAAACTTCTGCAGGCGCACGCTCACCCGGCTTTGCCTTCTTGCACTTCTTCGAGCGTGGGCAGTTCCTTCAGACTCTTCAGCCCGAACTGCACCAGGAACTCGTCGCTGGTGCGGTGCAGCTTGGGGCGACCCGGCGCGTCGGCCACGCCGGTAATCTTGATGAGGCGCTTCTCAAGCAGTTGGTCGAAGGCATGGGCTACGCTCACGCCGCGAATGGCTTCCACCTCGGCGCGGGTGACGGGCTGCTTGTAGGCCACGATGGCCAGCGTTTCGAGCACGGACTTGGAGAGGCGGCGGCTCTTCTTAATCTGGAAGAGCTTGCGGATGTAAGGGGCATGGGCGGCCTTGGTGACCAACTGGTAGCCGCCGCCAATCTCCTTCATCACGAAGGGAACGTGCGAGTCTTCGTTGATCTGCTTGGCCAGTTCGCCCAGCAGGTTCTCGACGACTTCCTTCTCGGCGTCGCCAAAGGCTTCCGCCAAGCGTGACGCGCTAAGGGGGCGATCACTGGCAAAGAGCAGGGCATAGAGAATGCCTTTGGATTCCTCACGGCTGAGGCTTTCTACCGGCAGGACGTCCTCGAACTCCTGCTGCAATTCTTCGCTCATCCGCCCTGACCTCCTGAATGCCCGTCGCGGTTAGGCCACGAACCCGGAAGTCTAAGCCACCGCAGCGTGTGGTGTCCAGCGGTGGGCGGTTAGGGCTTTGCGGAAACGCCGTGGCGCGCGTGCAATATCTCGGTAAAGCGCAGGAGCACAAGGGCTCCCTTGAGGCGAGGGGGCACGCTTGCCAGCTTGGCACTGGAGCCGGGGAGCACGAGGGCCGGGTCGATATCGAGCAAGCCGCGCGCGATAAATGCGCGTTCCAGAATTTCTGGATCAGGCAGGCGCAGGTCGGGGGTGTTCATTTCCAAATCGCCATACAGCAGAATGTCGAGATCGATGGTGCGGGGGGCGAACTTGTCTTCCCCGCGCGTGCGGCCCAGCTGAGCCTCAATCTTTCGCAGCACTTGCTGCTTCAGCGCCAAGGGCGGCAGGCTGGTGCGGATGCGGACCACGCCGTTTACGAAGTCGGGCTGGCGTGTTGGGCCCACGGGATCGGTCAGGTAGAGTCGTGACAATCCAGTGATGGGAGCGTGGTCGGCCAGCAGTTCAAGGGCTTGCGGTATATGGAGTATGGGGTTTAGGTTTGACCCCAGCGCAATGAAGACATCGACTTCAGGCACGGGGCTTAATCTTCCTGCGTGCGGGTTATCTGCACGGCCACGCTGCGGGCGAAGCGCAGGGCTCCGGGCTTGTCCACGGTGAGGTCCACCCGGCGCACGCGCTTGTCTTGCAGGCAGATGCGGGCGGCCTCTTCGGCCATGCGCTCGATGAGGAAGAAGGACGACGATTCGACCATCTGGAGGAGGGACTTCTTCAGTCCTTTGTAGTTCACGGTGTCTTCAATGTTGTCGGACTTACCGGCGGCGCGCAGGTCGGTGTGCAGGGTAACGTTCAATATTACGTCTTGCAGGTTTTCGCGCTCTTCGGGATAGATGCCGACGATACAGCGGGCCTGCAAGTCGCGGATGTGGATGCGGTCCAGCGGCTGCTCAGTCATATAAGCCTCCCAACAGGTGACGCCCGCCGTCTACGTAGAGCACCTGCCCCGTGACGAAGGAGCTGCGCGCAAGGTAGAGCAGCGCCTCGGTGATGTGGTCTGCATTGCCGTGGGCCTTGAGAGGGACGTCTTCCCCGCGTGCGGCAAGGTAGGTGGCGTCCTTGTCTACGGGGGCAAGCACCGCGCCGGGGGCTACTGCGTTTACCCGCACCAGCGGAGCAAACTCGAGAGCGCAGGCGCGGGTGAGTGTATGCAGCAGGCGCTTGCTCAGGTGATAGGTGAAGTGGGTGCGGTCGTATTCGCGCACCGTGGTATCCAGCAGGTTGATGATGCAGCCTTCCCGGCCCTGTGCGGCAAAGGCGCGCGACAGCGCCAAGGGGGCGAAGGTGTTTGCAGAGAGCACCTCGATGGCGCGGGTCTCGCTGAATTCGGCCATGGTGTCCATTGGAAACACGCTGGCATTGTTGATGAGTAGTTCAATGGGGCCGACGGCGGTGGCTTGCTTGAAGACGGCTTCTGCATCTTGCGCGTTGTCCAAACTTCCCTGCACCAGAAAAGCCTGGGCACCCAGAGCGCGGATGTCGTTCGCCGTGGCTTCGGCTGCCGCTTGGGATTCGCGGTAATGCACCACGACGTCGCAGCCAGAGCGGGCAAGCGAAAGCGCCGCAGCGCGCCCAAGACGTTGTGCCGCGCCGGTGACCAGCGCGCGCTGGCCGCGCAGGTCGGTTATGTGTACTTCCCGCGCTATTGCTCTGCTCCTGCCTTGCGGCTTACTCGAAAGGCGGCGCTTGCGCGACGCCTTCCGCAATCTGCTTGGCAGGCAACAGAATGCCCGCGAGGTTGTCTTGCTGGCCCATCATGCCGCCCATGCCGCCATCGGTCGAGGCGATGGCGCGCAGGACGAAAATGCCGACGACATTGCCTTCCATGTTGAACGCGGGTGCGCCCAAGCCCATGGAGGAACCGCCGGAGGAGCCATCGCACAGGTAGAAGAGGCGCGGCTTAGAGACGACCGAGGCGATGCGTGACAGGCCCACGTAGTGCTCGCGGTTGGCCACCTTGCCAGCGCGGTCGATGATGACGAGTTCGTCCAATATCTGCGGCTGAGCACCCTGCGCGAGGTCCACAAAGGGCAGCGGCTCGGCGGGCTTTTCCTTGGGGCGGGCGAAGGCGAGGTCCAGATCGCGGTCGCGCAGCAGAATGGTGGCGGGCACTTCCTTGCCGGGCGCAACCACCAGCTTCACGTCGGTGACTTCGCTAGAGACCTGCATACCATCCATGCCCTCGGGCATCATCTTGCTGAAAAGGGAACTGGGTTCCGACGAGGTGAGAGACATGACGGTCAGCCCGTCGGGCGAGATGATGGTGCCGGTGGCGGTGACCTTCGATTCCATCTCGTTCGCTGCGCCGCCCTCCATGGACATCTTTTCCTTAATCACCATTTCAACCGTGACCACGGCAGACTTCTGCGCCTCGAATATCGTGCGTGCCTTATCGCCTGTTTCGTCGGCGTGGGCGAAGCCCGCCGCCAGCAGGGCGGATGCAGCAATGAACTGGCGCAGGTAGACGCGCATGGACGAAATTCCTTTAGGGTTGGGGGTTACCATTTTGGTTCGATTTCGAGATAGCGCGTGTGGATGCCACGCAGCACCTTGAACACCACGGCCTTGGCCTTTGTTTCCCGCACGGATTCGAGCGCTTCGCGCGTGGCCTTGATGTCGGGTGTGGGCTTTCCGCCCACCTCGAGCACCAAGTCGCCATCGCCCAGGCCACCCAGCGCGGCCCAGCCGCCGGGGGTAACCTGATGCACCAACACGCCGACCACGTCGTCGGCCCAGCGTTCGGTGGACTTGTCGAAGAAGGTGACCTCGCGCACGGTTACTTCAAAGTCGTCGTCGCGGTAGCGCTTCATCTCGCGTTCTAACAAGGGTGCGCGCACCAGCTCGACGGGGATATCCATCTCTGCACCATCGCGCAGCACCTTCAAGGCAATGGAAGTGCCGACTTCAAATTGGCGGATTCGCGCGTCGAGTTCCTCGTAATGCTCGGGAGCGGAAGCGGTCAACGCTTCACCATCCACTGCGAGTATCAGGTCGCCCACCTTGAGCTCGGCCTTCTCTGCCGTGGAACCTTTGAACACGCGTGTAATGCGGAATCCCTGAAGTTCCTCGTTGCCCAACTGCCCGGCGATGTCTTGCGTGAGTACCTGGGTTTCCACGGGTAGCCACGCCTTCTTCACTTCTAAGCCGGGGTCGGATTCTTCTTGCAGGCCGACTTGCACGACGGTGACAAACTCGCCGGTCTTGCGCTCGAAGCGGGTCAGGGTGGGGATGGGGGTCTTGGTGTCGCCCACGATTTCCAAGGTCACGCGCTGGATGTCCTCGACGTTCTTTACGTCCTCGTCACCCACGCCGATGATGATGTCTTTCTGCGAGAGGGCAGGCTTGGAATTTCCTGCCGGGCCGCCGGGGCGAACGCTGGTAATCAGCACGCCCTCGGTCGAGTCGCGCTTCATTTCTTTCGCCATCATACGTGAGATGTTGCGGACGGTGACCCCCCACTCCTTGATTTCGTATTCCTTGGGCTGCTGCGGCTCGCGCAGCACGGGGGTTACCATGAGCTTCTGCTCGGCACCGTTGCGCCGCAGTGCCACCTCGACCGGCTTGTCCACGCTGAGACGGTTGACCATCAGGTTGAACCCGGGGACTTCTTCACCGAACTTTACGGAGACGGCTTCACCGCCGATACTGGTAATCACGTCGCCTGGCTGGATTCCCGCCGCCGCGCCGGGCGAGCCTGACATGACGCTGGCCACAAGCGCGCCATCGGCATCCACGGCGTATTTGAGGCGGGGCTGAATATCCACGCCAATCCATGCGCGGCGTACTTCGCCCGTCGCGATGATCTGTTCGGAGACCGAGCGGGCAAGGTTGCCGGGGATGGCGCCGCTGAGGCCAATGCTGATTTCGTTGATGCCGACAATCTTGCCGGACATGTCCACCATGGGGCCGCCGGAGTTGCCGCCGTAGATATCGGCGTCGTGGGCTATCCAGCGCACCAGCGCGCCCACGTTTTCGCCGTCCAGTTCCATACCGCCCCAGCGTTCCATCCAGTCGGGCAGAATCATTTCGGTGTTGCTGATGATGCCCTGGGTGACGGATTGCGAAATGGCCTGCGGGCTGCCCATGGCCAGCACGGGGTCGCCCACCTCGATAGCATCGGAATCGCCCCACTCGGCCACGGCAAAGGTGCGCGGCTCGGCGGGTTTGAGCAACAGTACGGCGATATCCGTAAGCGCGTCGGTGCCGACGAGGATGGCATCCACTTCGCTCTTGTCGTCGAAAGAGCACTTGATTACCTTGGCATGTCCGGCTACGTGATGGTTGGTGACCACGTGCCCCTCGGGGGTGATGACCACGCCGCTGCCCGAGGCCTCATACTTCAGCTCGCGCCCTTCGCTGTAATAGGTCTCGACCACGTGGATGCGTACCAAGGCGGGTTTTACTTTCGCCACGGCGGCGTCGAGAGCGGCCTGCTGGACACCGAATATGGCATCTCCAGATGGGACTTGGGCGATGGCAGAGAGGGCGAGAAACATTAAGAAAGAAGAGAGGAGGGAAGCAACAAGGCGAGGGTGCATGGGGCGATTCCAGGAGCGATCAGGAGCCTAAGGGTGCATTAAGAATCGGCATCATAGCAGAGCCGACCGTAGGCCTCAACGCAGGGCAGGCCGGTGTGGATGACCAAACCCTATTCCGTGGGGTATTCTTGACCTCAATTACAAAAAAGACGGCCTTGGAGCCGGGCGTGCAGGTACTCTTGGGGAAGGAGTGACGTGAGGCAGATTCGGTAGCCCGAGCTCCAAGGCCTTTAATGAGGCCGACTTTCAACTGTCTGTCTGCTGTGTGGAAACGGGGCCAGTGTTCAGGCCGCAGGTACTCTTGGGGAAGGAGTGACGTGAGGCAGAAAATGTTGCCCGAGACGCCCAGCCCCGTTTCGCACATCAGAACCACGCGAGGCGCGGTTGTTGAAAAAAAGAAGAGAAGCGGACCCAAAAGGCTTATAGGCAGCAGGTACTCTTGGGGAAGGAGTGACGTGAGGCAGATTTCGAACCGTACGCATCTCAAGTCCGCTTCTCAGGGGGAACATTTATTGCACCTCCGGGGCAGGGGCCCCGATAAGTGATACTTCCTTGAACAATACTTCTGTCTTTCCGGTGCTTTCGTCTGGCACAAGCCGCACGAAAGTGGTGCCGCCGAAGGATTCTTCGGCGGGAATCTGAAGCTCTACCTGCCGCGCCGTGGCGCTGTTCAGGATGCCCGCGTCGATTCGGCGCGAGAAGAGGGGCTGCATGGTTTCGTTGTAGACCAGCACGTCGTAGGCCATGGGCGACAAGCCGGCATAGGCCATATCCCACGTAAAGGACATGGCCGCGAGGCCGCCCTTGCTCTGGGTATCCACCCACCAGACCTGCTCCGCACGGAGCAGGCTGCCGTCCAGCGGCCCGAGGGTACGGGCGAATTCCACTTCAGCGGCGGCATCGGGCTGAATGGTGTCGGCCCACGCATGGAGGGACTTGGCATCGACGGCGGTCTTGGCAATCAGTACGGCACCGCTCTGCATCACCGCTTGCTCACCGGGGCGGAGCACTTGGAAGTCTTCGCCGTTCTCGACGGTAACTTCGCCTTCTTCCAGCACCACGGTGACCTTGTCGGCCTGCACGTCTACGGAGAAGATGGTGCCGAAAACGGTAATGTCACCCAAGCTTGTGCGTACCCGGAAGCGTTCGCTGTGCTTGGCCACGTTGAGCCAAGCGCGGCCTTTTTCAAGTTGCACGGCGCGCGGCCCGATGACCTTGACCCGCGACGAGGCGGGGACTTTGACTACGGTCGGGCCGGACAAGGATAGGACCACGCCACTTTCGGCGTTGGTCTCGACTGCGTCGCCCGCATGGAGCATTGAAAGCAATGAGGCATCCCGCGTCAGCAGGCCCTCAGAGTCATGTACATCGCTTTCACCAGAAACCGCAGTCACCATGCCCACCACCCTGGGAGCCTCGACGCCGCCCGGCCATGCTTGGAATATGGCGAATCCGAGAACAGCAAGGATAACGGGGGCCAAAGCGGACATGACCGTAAGCACCCAGCTGGCTCGACTGGACGAGGGATGTTTCACGCGCCATGTGGCCTCGCGGGCAAACTCTTGGCGCTGGTAATCGCCATTGCCGTCCAACTCGGGCAGGTGCCCCATCACGCTGCCTGTCAGGTCGTGCGACAAACGCTGGGTTCCCAGCGCCTCGAACATCTGCGCCGATACCGCGCGCGCCTGCTCGATCTTCTGGTTCAGCTCTAACGATACCGACCGTTCCCGCTCGAAGAGCGCCTTCTCTGAAGGCGACAATTCGTCGTCGAGGTAGGCCTGTATCAGGCTTTCTATTTGCGGTCTGAAGACCACTTGGCTTGACTTTCTTTATTCGTTTGCCCACTGGCTTCGCCCAGCAGGTCTCTCAATTGCACTGAAGCCCGTTGCAAAATGCCGCGCACTTCGTCCTTGGATTCACCGGTAAACCGGCTTATCTCTTCATAGCTCATCTCTTGCATGTACCGCAGTATCACCACCAGACGATACCGCTCCGGCAATGTATCAATCGCCAACTGAACCCGTTCGTAAATTTCACCACGCTCGGCAATGCCTTGTGGCCCTTTGCGCGCGTCCTCAATACGGACCGTGCGCCGCTGCGGCAAAGGGGTTTCCGTGCGCAGCCGGGTCATGTTCTTGCGCAGCCAGTTGGCTGCCGTGCGCGTGGTGACCTCTTTCAGCCAAGGGCCGAATCTATCGGGGTCACGCAAGTGGGGCAGGCTACGGTAGGCTTGCCAGAATGCTTCCTGACTTACGTCATCGGCTGCGCCATAACGCCCCATGTAATAGTGGGCCGTGGCGTAGACTGCATTCTGGTATCGCTTCACCAAACCGGCGAACGCATCGGTGTCACCATCAAGGCATCGAAACACGAGCGCGGCATCACTTTCTGGATGCATCGCTCACCCTTCCCCAAGTTATTCTTTGATTGCCTCTTGTGAATTGGATGCAGGATTCAATTGTGACGTTTCATCCATAGAGTGGGCAATCTTGGGAGAAGCGTCACATTTCGTTCCATATTGGAACTAAATGAATTTAGGAAGCGAAATACTTCAGGATGCCGTCTTCGCTACGCTCGACGATGCCCCCCTCAGCGGTGAGGACTTCGAGCTGGCCAGCCGCCACGGAGAGACCGAGGTAGAGGTGGGGCATTTCCAGGGTGGGGTACAACAGGCGCGCCAGGGAATAGGGGGTAATTCCCTCTTCTGGCAGTTGCGCAAGGATGCGCTCGTTGCGCCGCTCGTGCTGGGCCATTAGCTTATCAATGGTATCCAGCGGGTTGGCTATGGGGGTGCCGTGACCGGGGTAACAGGTGCCCAGCGGCAGGGCGCGCGAGCGGCGTAGGGATTCTCGGTATTCCACCAACGCACGCCCACGGCTGTGCCCCGGGTTGGGGCGGCGCAGCAGCGGATTGGGGTTCATCGATTCGAGGATGTGGTCGCCCGCCAAGCTGAATCCCCCCTCCCGGTGGACAAACAGGGTATCCGTTGAAGAGTGCCCCGGTACATGGTAGACCTCGAGCCCGTCAATTACCGAGCCATCGTCCAGCGTGCGGCTAATCTCGAAAGGATCGATCAGGTGCTTGTAGATATCCCACAGCAACATCGAGTTGTTGGCTTCTTCGACGGGCACGCCCAGTTCGGCCATCAGCGCATAGTAATACTTTTTGCGGGATTGGTCCCCGTCCTCGCCATCGCCCAAACGGCTTTGCATGACCACGTCTGGGTGGGCACAGGTCTCCGCGCCCGACTCTGCCACCAGTTCCGCGAGCAGACCGCAATGGTCAATGTGGTGGTGGGTGAGGATGATGCGCTCGATATCGGCAATCGTCACGCCCTCGGCGGTCAGTCCTGCCTCGATGGCGGTGCGCGCTTCCGGAGACTTGGGGCCGGTATCAATAAGCGTAAGCGCTTCGCCCCGGTAGAGATACACGTTCACCGGCCCGACGATGAAGGGGGTGGGCACAGAGATTAGGAGAGGAGGCGGGGTCGGCATGGCAAGGCTTACAGCGTGTTGAGTTCGACGGACGGGGTATAGGTCATCAAGCCGATATACCACTCCGCCAACTCCGGCCCGGCAAAGACCCAGATCATCCCGGACAAGGCAAGGTAGGGACCAAAGGGCAGGTAGTGCGCGTCGAGATGAATGCCGTCGTCGTCCTCGTCTACATCGGCACCGGGCGCTTCTTCCTTGGGCGGGAACACTTTGTAGTAGCCGATGACGGATACACCAACCACGCTGCCCAGCAGGCACGCCAGCAGGAAGCAGCCGAGCACGCCCTGCCAGCCGATGAACGCGCCAATCATGGCCAGCAGCTTCACGTCGCCCATGCCCATGCCGGGCTTCTTGAGCAGCAGCACGGTAATGCGGTCGATGGCAAAGGGAATGGCTGCGCCGAGCACGATGCCTGCCAGCGCATCGAACACGTTGACTACATGCAGCCCGGTCTCCGCGCCGTAGTACATACCCACCAGCGACACCGCCAACCCCACGGGTATGCCGGGCAGGGTGATCTCGTCGGGGATGGTCCAATCTGCGAAATCCTGAAAGGTGCTGACCACCATGCCGAAGGCCAGGTACATGTAGACTGGGGTGGCGATGGTGAACTCGAAGCGCCAGTACAGGGCAAGGAAGAGGCAAGCGGTAAGTAGCTCGACAAGGGGATATTGCCAGCTGATGGGCAACCCGCAATGCCGGCACTTGGCGCGCAGCAGCAGCCAGCTCAACACGGGGATGTTGTCGTACCAAGAAATGCCGTTCTTGCACTGAGGGCAGCGCGAGGCAGGCTGCACCACGGACAAGCCCAGCGGCCAGCGCGAGATACACACGTTGGCAAAACTGCCCAGCACGCCCCCGAAGGCGAACGACACCACCATGAAAAAGGGGTAGAGCATGTCTGCCGCGCGGGCCATATACATCATCATCGGGGGTGTGCCTCGAAAAGGTAGAGGGAGAAAGCGGGATTATAGGGACCGTCCGTCGAACAGCGCAACCAGCAAATTGCTGTGGAGTCTTTGGAATGCGCTATGATCCCCCACAAAGCTGATCGATTTTCTCCTCAGCCATAGCAGTATCCCTAGACAGAGCGAGACGCATGGGTTCCATTCCGCACGACGATCTGATTTCTCTCCTGCTTGCCATCGCCACGCTTATCGGCGCGGCTCGTTTGTGCGGTGAAATTTTCATACGTCTCGCTCTGTCTAGGGATACTGCTATGGCTGAGGAGAAAATC
>JBIKMR010000191.1:0-8603 GCA_044359155.1 Candidatus Hydrogenedentales bacterium
GCCGTCGGCACTGCCCTCGCCCTCGCCTTCGCCCTCTGCGACTCCGCATTCTCCTGTCGCGTAGCTCGTGAGGTCTGCCTGAGATATGCCACCTGTCGCGTCCACGTTGTAAAGGTCGAATAGAACGGCGATCTCCGGTGACGTCAGCAGGGCGCCAAGTACACCCTCGAGTTCACTCAGCGAAATCTCGTCATCGTCCGAGGTGTCGATGGCGGCAAAATTGGTGCGCACAAGCTGCACATAGTCGCAGGGCTGAACGGCATTTTGCCCTTCGCCTTCACCCTCTGTTGCGCCGTCGGGGGCACCTTCCCCATCCTGGGTTCCTTCACCTTCGCCTTCGGTAGCCGGTGGCACGCCCACGATATTCAGGGTGCATAACTTGGAGGTATCCCCTTCACCGGGCCCTTCGAGGGCGAGGAGGTAAAGGCCATTCTTCGCGCTGCTCCATGAGGCAAAGGGGACGTTGAGAACATAGGGATCCGGCTGGAACGGCTTGATGGTGCCGCCAAAGGTGATATCCAGGGAATCGCTCGCCGTGGTGGTCAGCCGGCCCAGGATATCCGCCGATGGCTGGTATCGCGCGCCTTGCAGGCTCAAGGTCAAGGTGGCGGGACTACCATACACGGGGGGATTCGGGCTTACCTCGATGCTGCACGAAACGGGCGCCCAGGTGACTTTGATTTCGCAGGGGTCCCCATTCACCACCTGCTGCGTCTGCTGTCCGGTCAGGGGCAGATCCCACTCATAGACGATGCTGTAGGTTACGCTGTCTTTCTGGTCCGAGGGCGACAGGTTCGCCTGGGTACTTAGCGTAAAGTCAGCGTAACCGATGGGAGTCTTGACCACGGGGACATAGGTATTCGGCTGGAAACGCCCCACGAAACCGTCGTCTCCAGTCACCAATATCCGGTCCACGTTCAACGGGTGGGGCACGACGAAATACACCTCGCCACCGGGTCCGCCCTGCAATGGCGTCTTGTATTGGATGGTGATGTCCGTGCCGAACGCATCGCTCTGGCGGTCATACACCGTGGCACCGGTGCACGCGACCAACGGTTTGCCAGTGATGGAGACCTTGTAATCTTCCACTTCTCCATTGGGAGCCGCGCCAAACGGTTGGTAGAAGGTCGCTGTACCAAAGCGGAAGCGCGCGTAGGTATCGATGTTCGAGGTGATCCGGATCGGAACCTCGAAGCTGAGTTCATTCACCCCGGCAATCAGGGGCTCACCCGAGAAGAAGGTGTCCTCGCCGGGGTCGAAATACCCATCGGCATCGATGTCCAGCCACATCGACAAGTAGCCGGGAACGGATGCAGTGACTTGCATGGTGGCCTCTTCTCCGGCAACGAGTGGGCTGGTGAATACAACACCGTCTTCATCGTCCACAGGAATCAGCACTATGCCTCTCTTGATATCGGGTTCGAAGTCGTCCCCATCGGCGTTGACGGAAGGCTGCCCATCTGATTCCGGATCCACACGCGCCCCGAGGAAGGTAACGCCGTCGATGCCATGAAAAGCTCCGGTGGCGCTCCGCAGTGTGTTGTAGGTTTCGGGCGCATCGCCATAATCCGCTTCGCGCACGGGGATTACGTAGTCTTCCACCTCGCCTCCCACAATCGCGCCTGTCGGGGAGGGCACCGGCACGGACGCAACGCGAAAGCGCAGGCGGGTGGCGGGAGACGCCACCGTACTATTCACGGCCTCCGCGTTCGGCTCGGGTCCGATGATTTCACCAGCCGGGAAGCGAAGCTGGTAGGACGCGAAAGGGTTTTCGCCAAGGTCGTTCCAGTCGCCGTCGTTGTTGTAATCCACCCAAACAGACAGATACGCGGGGAGCGAACTCACCGAATACTCGAAACGGAGTGGTGCCCCGGCGACAAGGACCGCCGGCAGGATGATCCCATCTTCGTCATCCTGATCGGCGAGGTCATCGCCATCGCATAAGGGCGTAGTCTGGCCATCCGCTTCGAAGTCGCGCAGCGTTCCCAGGATGGGACCGCCGTTGCCCAGATGACGCGCGCCATCATTCGCGAGCAGCGTGCCATAGGAATTGGGGGCATCGCCGAAATCACGCACCAACCCGGACAAGGGTATCAGTTGATCCTCCACTTCTCCGTTGTTCGCCAGACCTGTGGGGCTGTTTACCGGCTCGGTGCTGAAGCGCGCGCGAAGCACAACATCATTCTCAATCCACGCTGGTGGTGAGTAGTCAAGGCTAAAGACTCCGGCGGGATAGGCTTGCGCCTGAAGATAAATTTCGTCGGGGTCAGCGAAGTCTCCATCAGCATTGAAATCCATCCAGATGCTCAGATAGCCGGGAACAGGCAAGTTAAACGAGAATTCGCCCAAGCCCCCAGGCACAAAGGGGTCGACATAGATGACGCCGTCGTCGTTGCTATCGGCGCTCGCCGTGGGGGAGGGTTGCCCATCCCCCTCGTTCGAAACCCCAGCACCGAGGAAGGTGACCCCATCCAGTGCATGCCGCGGTCCGTCGTCCGCGAGCAGCGTCGCATAGCCCGTCGGCGCATCGCCAAAGTCGAGCGTGCGCACCGTCACCTTATAATCTTCCACCTCGCCGTCGGCCGCTGCGCCTGTTGGCGTCAAGTCCTGCGTCGTGCTCAATCGGAAGCGGGTAAAGACTTCTGCAGTGGCAGGCACGACGTTAACGGTGAACTCAAGGGGATTGTCGCCCTCGGCCAAGGGGACATTGGTAAACATCTGTTCCCCGGTGTCCCCCCAGTCGCCATCACCATTGGCGTCAATCCACGCGTTCAGATATCCGCCTGCCTCGGAAGCCGTCACAGTCAGCTGGGCTGGTGAGCCAACTATTATCTCCGAGGCAAATGCAATGCCGTCATCACTATCCGCATCGGCGTCCTCGCTGGGCTGCCCATCGGCTTCGCGGTCCACGCTGCTCCCAAGGATGGGGCCTCCAGCCAAATGCCGCGCGCCATCGTTCGCCGCAAGCGTGGGAAAGATGGGGTCCGGGGCATCGCCGAAATCATAAACAAGGAGGGTGACTGCGTAGTCTTCCACTTCGCCCGCTCCGCCCGGGCCAGTTGGAGAAACAATCGGCGTGGAGGAAAAGCGAAAACGCGCGTAGGTGTTTACTGCGCTGGCATCCAAAGGAATCGAAAACGGTTGCACGGTTGTGCCTGACAACAACGACTGACCGCTGACAATGATCTCCTCGTTCTCAAAAGAGCCATTCCCATTGAAATCTATCCAGCCGCTCAAATACCCAATGACAGGCGTGGTCACGTTAATCGAAGCCGGCTCGCCAACAACCAGCGCTGAAGTGAATTCTATGCCGTCCTCATCGTCGTCGCCATTGCTGTCGTCCCCGTTAGCAGTGGCTCCGGGCTGGCCGTCATTCTCGTAGTCAACGCTGCTGCCCAGATACGTGGTTGTCGGCAGGGTGTGCGAGGCTCCGGCAGATGCCGCCGTGGTTCCGTAGCTGTCAGGAGCATCGCCGTAATCCCGGGGCGGATCATAGGTAATGCTCAGCTGCGGCCGGTCACCGAAGGTTCCGCTTTCGCTGCTGGCAAACTTCCTGAGGGTGTCGCTGGTGGACTCGTTACCGCGGAGGAGCCATCCGAAGTTGCCGCCGTTGTCGAGCCAATCCTGCACATCGGCAACCATCTGATCCGAGGACCAGCTGTAGTTGCCAGTGCCTGCAACGTTCCTGGTTGCACTGGCCGTCTCGGCAAAGTCTCCTCCCGTATTGGTCCAAGAACCGAAGCCAAAGAACGTGGACTGCCAGGTAGCGTCATTAAACGCGGCGAAGTCGCCCGAGTCGCCATTGTCGAAGATGTCATTGGAGCCGGCTTCGCCCCAGTCCGCGCTGAGCTTATGCAGGCCCATGGTGTATTCGCCGAAGCCAACGCTGGCCGTTTGTTTCAGCGTCAGGCTTACGGATGTAATCGTCGCGCCTGTAGGAATCTGTGACGCGATATCGAACTGCAGAAGTCCCCTGCGGATGTAAGAAGTAAAGGGGTTAGCGTTCTTGCCGGCAAAGATGGAGACGCCGTCTCCGTTGCTCACGCTACCGGATTCCTCATAGATGGTGTTGTCCTTGGCTGGCGAAAGGTTTACGGTCTCGGCTATTGCCGTTTCGGATACGGCCGCCGCCAATGCAACGGCGCAAATAAGGCAGGCCGCCCCCCGAAAATCGTCGGTCGACGTGAAAGATAAAGGCAAGCGTTCAAGTCCAGAGTCCCCCGTTGTACTACCTAAGCCGTTCAGTGCGGTTCCCGATTGAAGTAAACGCGCATTGAAAGCACCTGCAAGGAAGTAATGTGTAAAAGATACTTGAAAGCCTGAATCCACGCAACAAAAGGGGCATAAACAAACCCCGGTGGCGTTGTGCTGGCACGTTATGTCATCTGCCAGCTAACGGCTCATTCTTACCGGGCCTTGCGGGAGTCGGGTAGTCCTTGGACTCCGTTCGGGCATTGTCGAGCAATTCCGTCATTTTGGCTGCCACTTCGGGCTGGGTGGTGGCGAGGTCGCTGTCTTCGTGGAGGTCGGTGGCGAGGTCGTAGAGCTTAACCGGGCCGAGGTTGCGGCGGATGGCTTTCCAGTTTCCTTGGCGGACGGCCTGCATAAAGCCGCCCTCGTGGAATTCCCAGTAGAGGTGGTCGTGCTGTTGTTGGCCGGGCTGGTCGAGCAGGGTGGGCACGAGGGAGATGCCGTCGATGTGGTCGGGCAGGGTGGCGTTGGATAGCTCGGCGAGGGTGGGCAGGATGTCCCATATGGCGCAGACGTGGTCGCTGGTGCGGCCTGCCGGTATGCGGCCCGGCGACCAGGCGATGAGGGGGGTGCGTATGCCGCCATCGTGCAGGCTGCGCTTGTGCCCGCGCAGGGGGCCGCTGCTGTTGAAGAAGTCCGAGAGAGCACCGCCCTCGTGCATCGCGCCGTTGTCGCTGGCGAAGAAAACGACGGTGTTCTTGTCCTGCCCGCTCGCGCGCAGGGATTCGAGCAGGCTGCCAATCTCAAGGTCCATGCGGGTGATCATGGCGGCGTGGCCCTTCTGCTGGGGCGGCCAGTCGCGGTCGGTGTATTCGCCGTAGTCGGGAACTTCCATGCCGTTGCCATCGTGGCCAAAGCGTTCGTTGTTGGCGTGCGGGGTAACGTAGGGCAGGTAGAGAAAGTAGGGCTGCTCGCTGGGCTGGGCAATGAACTGCCTGGCCTCGGCGGTGAACAGGTCGAGGGCGTAGTGGGTGCAGGTGCCGCATACGCCCTTGGCCACTTCGTCGTTGCCTTGGATGGGCACCTTCTCCGCATTGCGCCAGAGCCAGGTGGGGTAGTGGTTGTGCGCATGCAGGTGGTTGGCGTAGCCGTAGAAGTAATCGAAGCCCTGCTCATTGGGACCGCTGATTGTGCCGGGGTCTCCCAACCCCCACTTGCCAATCAGCCCCGTACGGTAGCCCACCGACTTCATCACCTCCGCCACCGTCACGTCTTCCGGTTGCAGCGGGGTGACCGCGTTGGAACGAATCCGCGTGTGGCCGCCGTGCTGCCCGGTCATCAACACCGAGCGCGATGGCGCGCATACCGTGGACCCGGCGTAGGCCTGGGTAAAGCGAATGCCCTCTGCCGCCATGCGGTCGAGGTTGGGTGTCTTGATCTTCTGCTGCCCGTAGCAACCGAGGTCGCCGTAGCCGAGGTCGTCGGCGAGGATGAAGATGACGTTGGGTGCGGCAGAAGATGCAGAGAAGCAGAAGAGGAATAACCACGAAGAGCACAAAGTAGCACGAAGAACACAAAGGAAATGCTTTCGATTTTTGGTCATCTTCTTTGTGCCCTTCGTGCCGCTTCGTGTCCTTAGTGGTAAGAATTCTTAGGCAGTCCGCAGCGTGCCATCGCTCTCGATAATGACCGGTCCGGTAATCTCAGGCCATGCCCGCCCGCGCGTCTTCTCGACAAACTCTTCCAAATATTGGGCGAACACGGGGCTGATCTCGATCTCTGTGCCAAGGGGCACGGTTGCGCCTGCGGCTGCCAGCCATTTGCCCCAGTGGCTGTTCATGCTCTGCCGCGCAGCCACCACGCTGTTATCCCCGTCGAACTGCTTGATGGGCGTGTAGTGCCCCTCGGGCTCAATCTCGAGTGCAACGGGTTCGTGCTTGGCATAGCGAAGCGAATCGAACACGAAGGTCTCGAACTTAAAACCGTTGGGCTTGTCCGGGATTACCAGCGTTCCTTCCTCGTTGAGGTACGCAATCTTCTTGTGCGCCAAGTGCCAAGGGAATTCGTCGAAGCGATCATAGACGCGCTGGATGAAATCCACCGAGAACTGGTGGATGGCGGGGTTGCCCGCGTAATACACCACTTTGCCTTCCGCATCCGTCTCGAGCAACTGCGGATAGATGTCCAGCTCGCTGTATTCGATCACTCGGTACTCGCCATCGCACAGGCAATGCACGCCCACCGACTCGCGCGGCGCGTGCTTGCGGTGGTTTTTGGACGATGCCTCCGCGCCATGCAACACGTGGTAGCCGAGGAAGTACGGGTCTGCCACCTTCACCGCCCAGTTGTCCACCTGAAAATAGGTGAGGATATCCACGCCGCGATTGCGGCAATCGTCCAACACACCATGCCGCACCATGGCAGGTATGCAGCCGCCGTGCCCGTTCGGGTTCATGGCCAGCGTGCCCGGTGTTTCCAGCAAGAAGCGGCCATCCTCCCCCACGCACGGCACCATGTCCTGCGTGAGAAACATAACGTCCTTAGGGTTCAGCCCGAAGTATTCATGCGCCTCGAAGAAGGCCTGCGTCTCGGGGCCGTTCGTGTCGCTCACCATGATGTACCACGGCAGCACGCAGCCGTAGCGTTGCTGAAGGTTCACCACCTTCTCTGCGTGGTAGGCGAAAAGCGTCTTGCCCGTCAGCCCGCCCACGGGGTAAGCGCCCTTGGGGCCATCGAAACCCAGGCGCGTCCCCTGCCCCCCGGCAACCAAGAACAAGCCCACGCGCCCTGCGCGTAGCGCCGCCTCGCCCGCATCCCAAGCCGCCTGCGCGGCAGGGTCGCCCGGCATGGCCTTGGGCAAACAGGGCACCGGGCGGATGTCGGTGTAGTGCTCCGCCACCGGTTCCTTGCGCACCCAAGTCTCAATTAGCCGGTCCATCAGGGCAAAGTCTATCTCGGCCAACTGTGCCAACAGGGTGGCGCGTTCTTCCACCGAGCACTGCTCCCAGAAACGAAACACATGTCCCTGCCCATACTGATCTGCCTTGGCGCGCAGATCACTCTCGCTCGCCATCGTGTTCGAATCAATCACGTTTAATTCCCATTTCCCTCAATGAGTGCCGCCCAGCTTCCCTGCAATGTCGCGGGAAGGCAGGCGGAGAATACCCGGTCTGGCAGGCGCGGGGCCACTTGGGTGCCCCACCAAATTTGGCAAATAAAAAGAAACGCCCCCGGGGGTAATGACCCCGGGGGCGAAAACTTCTGGATTCAGGCTTGCCTTGCGGCGAAGCGCCTGAAACTAGCGACGCTTGATCGTCTTGGCAATCTGCAGCAGGGCCGCAGGCGGCGCTTCGTAGGGGCTCGAATCGCTGGACAGGCTAGTCTTCGCAATCGAGTTGATGTCCTTGTCAGAGATGCCGGCAGCCTTGGCTTCCATCATCACTTCATGCATACGGCCAATAATACGCTTGTGGCAATCTTCGCGGCACTTGGACTCGACGCCCTTGTTCACGTAGACACCCATTCCACGGCGCGTATACAATAGGCCGAGGACTTCAAGGTCGCGGTAGGACTTGGCCACCGTATTGGGGTTGACCTTCAGGCGCTCGGAAAGTTCGCGGACGGACGGCAACTGATCGCCGGCCTTCAGGCGGCCAGAGGCGATGGCAAATTGAATGTGGTTTTCAATCTGCACATACACCGCCACGCTGCTGTGGATGTCGATGCTGGACAGCATGGACAGCATCTCTTCTGAAGATTCATGTTTGGGTCTTGGCATTGGGGTCTCTCCGTTGGTCACTCTGTTTGGGGTCTAGTTTATTTTACTCACCCGGTGCACAATCATTACACCGGGCGCTACCTCTGACATTTTCTGCCCTGCAACAAACCTGACAATGGTGGTACTATACGGGTCTCACGCGTCTCAAATCAATAAAAACTTGATAGTCTTAAATATCGCATCTTTAACATTTTCAATTGAAACAGAGGTAAATCATAAGCCATGCGGCTCCACCATTCTGCTTCTCACTTCGCCCTAATACTTTGTATCCTTAATACACTGGTAAGTGTACCATCTATTCCCGCGAACGCGCAAGCGCCAAAAATTTCTCAATCTCCCGCCACGCCCAAAGTCGCCATCAGCTCGACAGCGGCACCCACCAACCAAGCCACGCTCAGCATCGACGTAACGGACACCGTGGGCAATGGTCTGGCCTGCCGTGTGCAGGCTCTGCACCTGGAGTCTGGAACGCGCGAGACGCTGGAAGTGGCGACAGGCGTTCAGGATTGGGCGTTGCCCCCCGGCAATTACCGCACCTACGTCGAGGTCTATGAGCGCGGTGTACCCGTGCTGGTAGACGCCAGAGATGTTACCCTAACTCCGGGCGCAAATGCATTCCTACCAGTGAACCTTA
>JBIKMR010000192.1:0-8581 GCA_044359155.1 Candidatus Hydrogenedentales bacterium
CAAGAACTCACGCCCAAGCTGGGCACGGGCGACGTGGGCCGGGGGCGGCAGGTGTTCTTTGGCGAGAAGGTGGCCTGCGGTACGTGCCATGCCATCGGCGCGGAAGGCGGCACTCTGGGCCCCGACTTGACCACGGTGGGCGCGGTGCGCTCCGGCGGCGACCTGCTCGAGGCGCTCCTCTTTCCCAACGCCAGCATCGTGCAGGGATACGAGAGCTACCGTGTGGACACCTTCGAGGCCTCGCTCATCGGCGTGCTGGGGCGCGAGACGGCGGATGGCGTGACGGTGCGCACGGCGGCCACCGAGGAAACCTATGTGCCCCGCGCGGATATCACGGCGATGGAGCAATACCCGCTGTCGCTGATGCCCGAGGGGCTGGATGCGGGAATCACCGAGGACGAACTCATCGACCTGCTGGCCTTCCTGCAATCGTTGAACAAGGAACAGTGGCTGTTGCCAGAACGCCGCGAGGTTGCCGCGCATGAGTAAGCTTCGTCTGTGTTGGTCCGTGTTGGCCGGTGTTGTAGTAGTGCTGTGCGCGCTGTCGGCACACGCCGCCGAGCAGCCCTTGCGCGTGGCCTATTTTCAGGCAGACGTAACCCCGCCGATGGGCACGCCGCTGTGTTGCGCCGGCAACAATCCCCCGGCGGCGGCGGTGGATGATCCCCTCAGCGCGCGCGGTCTGGTGCTGCTGCCACAGGGGCAGGCACCCATCGTGATCTGCGCGGTGGACTGGGTGGGCATTGCCAACGAATCGCACGATGCATGGCGCGCAGCCCTTGCCGATGCGGCAGGCACCACCGCCGACCGCGTGGCCGTGCAAGCACTGCATCAGCACGATGCGCCCGAGGACGACCAGCAGACCGAGGCCTGGCTTGCGGAGCGCGGCATGGGCGGGCTGGTGCACAACGCAGAGTTCTGCGAAGAAGCGCGCGCCAACGTGGCCGATGCCGTGCGCAAGGCGCTGCGCAAGACGAAACCCGTAACGGCGGTGGGCGTTGGCACGGCAGAGGTGGACCGGGTGGCGTCGAACCGGCGCATACTCGGGCCAGACGGCAAGGTGGTGGCGGTGCGATGGACGGCGACGAAAGACCCGGCGGTGCGCGCGGAACCGGAAGGCACCATTGATCCACTGGTGAAGTGCATCAGCCTATGGAACAAGGAAACCCCCGTGGCGGTGCTCACGTATTACGCCACGCACCCGCAGAGCCACTACGGCAAGGGGCGCGTGAGCACCGACTTTGTGGGCATGGCGCGCGCCCTGCGGGAATCGGCCATGCCCGACCTGCCGCACATCCATTTCAACGGCGCGGCGGGCAACATCGGCGCGGGCAAATACAACGACGGCGAACCCGCGAACCGCGCCGTGCTGGCGGATAGGCTTGCCGATGGAATGCGCCGCGCGTGGGAAGCCACGGTGAAGACGCCTCTGTCGAAGGGCGACATCGCCTGGCACCTGCGCGAGACCGTGCTGCCCGTGCGCACCGAGATCGACGACGCGCGCGAACAGGCGACGCTGGACAACGCGGAAGAACTAAAGCCGCCGCGCGTAGCCGCCGCTTCGGAATTGGCCTTCCGCAAGCGCATGGCGGCGGGGCATGGCATCCCGATCACCCGGCTGAAGCTGGGGCCAATCGATCTGCTGCAACTGCCGGGCGAGTTGTTCGTGGAATACCAACTCGCCGCGCAGTCCATGCAGCCGGGCCGCACGGTGTGCATGGCGGCTTATGGCGACTACGGCCCCGGCTACATCGGCACGGCGATATCCTACGAACAAGGCGGCTACGAGACGCAGCTCTATACCTCGCGCACCAGCGCAGCGGTCGAGGTGGTGTTGACGGATACGATCAAGGGATTGCTCGATGAGTAGGTGCCAGATATATCTGGCACCTATGTTACTTCGCTAAATACCCCATCGGGTCCACGGGTTGTCCTTCTTTCCGCACCTCATAGTGCAAGTGGTTGGCGGTGGCGTTGCCGGTGCGGCCCACGTCGCCGATGTGCTGGCCCTGTTGCACCGCATCTCCTTGGCCCACGCGACGCTTCTTCAGGTGGGCGTAGGCCGTGGCCGTGCGGCTGTCGTGCTCCACCACGATGACGTTGCCGTAATCCCCCTGCTGCCCGGAGAACGACACCACGCCGTTGGCCGTAACGTATACCGGCGTGCCCTCGGGCGCCTGAATATCCAGCCCCTTGTGCAGGCGCATCTTGCCAGTGCCGGGTTGCTTCCGCATTCCAAAGGGTGACGACAGCCGTGCCTCGGGATGTTGTATGGGCCAGATGTTGGGGGTGGTGGAGCCGCCCCTGCCGCCCCCGCCGGGCGTGGTGGCGCAGCCCGCCAGCGCGATGGCGAGGCAAAACACCGAAACTCGAATTCCTTGCGCGGACAGCCGACTAAACACTAGGATGCACTCCCTATACTTTGGGCCTCATTCCTACCTAAGAGGGCATGGCCATGTCCAGCGAGAGCGTCACCCTTCCGGAACCCCGCATAGCCGCCACCAGCGCGCCCGGCCCCGGCTTCTTCAAGTCGTGGTACTTTATCTACCGCTGGCCCGAGCACCGAATCAAGCCGATGCAAGAGGCTCATGCGAAGTACGGCGACTTCATGCGCATCAACCTCGGCGGCCTGTCGCTCTTCCTCACCACCCGCCCCGATCTGGTGCAAGACACGCTGGTGTCGAAGCACAAGGATTTCCACAAGGACCGCTACTACTTCTTCCTCAAGCTGATTCTCGGGCATGGCCTGCTGACCAGCGAGGACGAACACCACCTGCGCCAGCGCCGCATGATACAGCCCGCCTTCCACCGCGAGCGCGTGGCGGGATACGGCGAGGCGATGGTCCACTTTAGCGACAAGATGCGCAACGAGTGGCGCGATGGCGAGAGCGTCGACATCTACACCGCGATGGGCAAGCTGGCGCTGGACATCGTGGGCAAGACGTTGTTCAACACCGACGTGGCGCACGAGGCCGAGCGCGTGGCGCACATCCTCGAAACCGTGTTATCCATGGACGGGCGCTTCGTGAATCCATTTGGCAAGCTGATTGCCAAACTGCCCTTGCCGGGCAACCGGAAATTCTATGGCGCGATTGCCGAGCTGGACACCATTCTCTACCGCATGATCGGCGAGCACCGCGCCAGTGGCGACCAAGGGGATCTGCTGTCCATGCTGTTGATGGCGCAGGACGAGGACGACGGCAAGGGCATGACCGACAAGCAGGTGCGCGACGAGGTGACCACGCTGTTCCTCGCCGGGCACGAGACCACCGCCATTGCGCTCACGTGGACGTGGTACCTGTTGAGCCAGCACCCCGAGGTGGAAGCGAAGCTGCACGAGGAGCTGGACCGTGTGCTCGAGGGGCGGCGCCCCACGGCGGCGGACTATGCCAACCTGCCCTACACCTACCGCGTGTTCAAGGAAGCCATGCGCCTGTATCCGCCCGCGTACATAATTGGCCGCGAGGCCATACGCGAGACCGAGGTTGGGCCCTACACCATGAAAAAGGGCGACATCGTGATAATGTCGCAATACATCATCCAGCGCGACCCCAAGTATTACCGCGACCCCGAACGATTCGACCCCGACCGCTGGCTGCCCGAGAACTGCGAGGGCCTGCCCAAGTTCGCTTACTTCCCCTTTGGTGGCGGGCGGCGGCTCTGCGTGGGCGAAGCCTTTGCCTGGATGGAGGGCGTGCTGGTCATCGCCACGCTCGCGCAGAAGTGGCGCTTTGAACTGAAGCCCGGCCACCAGATCGGCCTGAACCCCAACGTGACCCTGCGCCCCAAGGGCGGTATGCCCATGATTGCGCACGCGCGCGGGTAGGGCAACGCAAGCAAAACCATAGCCAGTATTCCGTCATTCCTGCGAAGGCAGGAATCCAGTTCCGCTGTCGCTTGCGGGCGACCTTCGCCCGCGCGACAAGACCACCACTTGCAGAACAAGGAGCACGCTATCGCCACCCCCCTGCCCACGCCCCCGGCGGTGCCGCTGTGGGCCTGCATCATCGGGTCCTTCATCTGGTGGATAGACCGAATCGGCGACCAGACCCGAATGCGCGACCGTTTTGGCGACGTAACGCTGGTGCGCTTTGGGCCACTGCGGCTCTATTTCATCTGCCACCCCGACACCATCCAGGAATGCCTCGTCACCCGCCACAAGGATTTCCAGAAGAGCAGCCTCTACTACTACCTCAAGCTCGTCCTCGGGCAGGGGCTGGTGACCAGCGAAGGCGAGTTCCACATGCGGCAGCGCCGCATGATGCAGCCCGCTTTTCACCGCGAGCGCGTGCGCGACTATGGCAAGGCGATGGTGGAACACGCTGCCCAGGCGCGCGACAGCTACCGCGAGGGCGAAGCCATCGACCTGAACCGCGACATGATGCGCGTCACACTCAACATCGTTGGCCGCGCTTTGTTTGGCGCAGACCTCTCCGCCGAGGTGGACCGCGTGGGCCACGCCATGGACGCGCTCCTGCGCATGGACTACATCTTCCTCAACCCCTTCGCCCCCATCATTGCGAGTTTGCCCATTCCCGTAAACCGCACCCGCAAGGCCATGACCGCCGAACTCGACGACGTGCTCTACCGCATGATTGCCAACCACCGCGCCAGCGGAGACACCGGCGACCTGCTGTCCATGCTGCTGGCCGCGCGCGATGAAGACGACAACACCGGCATGACCGACAAGCAGGTGCGCGACGAGGCCGTCACCCTCTTCCTCGCCGGGCACGAAACCACCGCCAGCGTCCTCACCTTTGCGTGGCACCTGCTCTCGCAGCACCCCGCCGAGGAAGCCCGCTTCCACGACGAGCTCGACCGCGTACTGGCCGGGCGCACCCCCACCCCGGATGACTACCCCGCCCTGGTCTATACCCGCCAGATCGTCGCCGAGTCCATGCGGCTCTATCCCCCCGCATGGATGTTCGCCCGTGAAGCCACCTGCGACACCGAGCTCGGCGGATACACCGTGCCCAAGGGCACCCAGATCATCATCTCCAGCTACGTCGCCCAGCACGACCCCCGCTGGCACCCCGACCCCGAAGCCTTCAACCCCGACCGCTTCACCGAAGAAGCCACCGCCTCCCGCCCCAAGTTCTCCTTCTTCCCCTTCGGAGGCGGCAACCGCCTCTGCATCGGCGAAGGCTTCGCCTGGATGGAAGCCGTGCTGGTCCTCGCCACCATCGGCCAACGCTGGACATTCCGCCACCCCAATGGCAAGCCCCTCAAGCTGGACCCACGGGTGACGCTCCGCCCGAAGGGCGGATTGAAGATGGTGCCGGTGGGACGGTGAGGGGGGCGGGTGTCCGCAGATAGGAAAGAAGGTGGCAGATGAGGAGGCCCTGCTTTGCCTCTTCGCGCCTTTGCGTGAAATCCCCATACACTATCTCTTCTTCCCCTATCTGCGCTCATCTGCGTACCTCTGCGGACACCTCTCTTTCTGTACTGGCCCCTGTAACCGATTGCACGCTCCTCGACACAATAGTTACGGTACGATCCGCATTCACCGTGGAGTCCCTCATGAGCCATCAAGAAGTTGTTGCCGCCGCGCTCCTGCCGTTGCCCCCCGGCCCGCCGCGATTGCGGACGCTGGTGGGGCTCTTCCGTTTCCTTACCGGCGGGGATCGCATCCTCAGCATCTCGACGGCGCTGCAACAATATGGCGACATTCTCCTGACGCGGCTTGGGCGCACGCAAATCTATTTCGTGTCGAACCCTGACATGGCGCAGGAGTGTCTCGTTACGCGGCACCGTGATTTCCAGAAGAGCGGCGCCTACTTCTTGCTGCGGTTGGTGCTGGGCAATGGCCTGTTGACGAGCGAGGGCAGTTTTCACCTGCGGCAACGCCGGATGATGCAGCCCGCCTTCCACCGTGAACGGCTGCGCGCATACGGCAATGCGATGATAGAGTTCTCCATGCAGGCGCGCGACGCCTACCAGGACGGACAAACCACGGACATGAACCGCGACATGATGCGGGTGACCTTGTACATTGTTGCCGAGGCGCTGTTTGGCACGGACGTGTCTGAAGACGCGCCGCGCGTAGGCAAGTCGCTGGATACGCTGATGGAGTTGGACGTGGTCTTCGCGAACCCCTTGGGCCCGTTCATCGCCAAGCTGCCGCTCCCCATCAACCGCAAACGAATCGGGATGACGCGCGATCTGGACGACGTGATGTACCGGATGATCAAGGCACGGCGCGCCAGTGGCGACACGGGCGATCTGCTGTCGATGTTGCTGGCCGCGCGCGACGAGGACGACAACACCGGCATGACGGACGAGCAGGTGCGTAACGAGGCGGTGACGTTGTTTCTCGCGGGACACGAGACGACGGCCAATGCGCTCACCTGGACTTGGTACCTGCTGGCCCAGCACCCCGAGGTGGAGGCAAGGTTTCACGCCGAGTTGGACCGGGTACTCGAGGGGCGCGACCCTACGCCCGAGGATTTCGGCAGGCTGGTGTACACGCGGCAAGTGCTGGCGGAGAGTATGCGGCTGTATCCACCGATATGGGTGGTGGGGCGAGAGGCAGTCTGCGACACGCAGCTGGGCGGATACCACTTGCCCAAGGGTTCCCAAGTGTTCATCACAACGTACTTCGTTCATCGCGACCCGCGCTGGTACCCAGACCCTGAACGCTTCGACCCCGAGCGCTTCTCGGAAGAAAACAGCGTGCGCCGCCCGAAGTTCGCCTATTTCCCTTTCGGCGGTGGGAATCGGCTCTGCATCGGCGAAGGCTTCGCGTGGATGGAGGGGGTGCTCGTGCTCGCCACCATCGGCCAGCGCTGGAAGTTCCGGCTGGCCAACGACAAACCCGTGAAGCCCGACCCAAGCTTCACGCTGCGCCCCAAGGGCGGGCTGAAGATGGTTGCAGCGGCGCGGTAAGTGGTGAAGCGCTTCCGGCAGGATATGAAGTAAGATTTCCAGCCCAAGTAACCATTCACGAACTGCCAGAAAGCGCGGCCCCCTTGATTCTTCAGAGAACTACCCTTGCCTTTTTTCTGGCAGCACTGCCTATCATCCTGGCCGGGCGCTTCGCGGCTGCGCTCTCCTTCGAAGAAGCCGTTGAAGGCATGAAGCCCTACACCGGGGAACATTTTCCCGGGGTTGACACCACCACGCTGACGGGCAAGGTGATGTGCGGATACCAAGGGTGGTTTGCCGCAGAGGGCGACAACATCAACCGTGGATGGGTTCATTACGGTGGCGCCGATTTAGCCCCGGGGAACTGCACGATTGAGATGTGGCCGGACCTGTCCGACATGGACGACGACGAGAAATACCCTACGCCCTTCAAGCATGCCGACGGCTCCACGGCCCATGTTTTCAGTTCGGGAAACCAGAAGACCGTGGAACGGCATTTCGCGTGGATGCAGCAGTATGGCATCGACGGCGTCTTTCTCCAACGATTCGCGTCCGACACGAACGACCCCGCGCGCCTGCACCACCGCAACGTGGTCACCCACAATGTGCAGGCGGGAGCCAACAAGCATGGCCGCACCTGGGCGATGATGTACGACCTGTCCGGGCTTGGGCAGGGACAAATGGAAAAAGTCATCATCGAGGACTGGAAGCGCCTGGTGGACCGGGCAAAGATTCGGGAAGACAAGGCCTACCTGCACCACGAGGGCGCGCCAGTCGTCGCGGTCTGGGGCATAGGTTTCGAAGGCGACCGGGCCTATACGCTCAAGGAATGCATGGAGCTTGTCCGCTTCCTGAAGGACGACCCGGTCTACGGGGGCAACACTGTCATGGTGGGTGTGCCCACCTACTGGAGGGATCAGAAGCTTGATTCGCTTGAGCATCCTCTCCTGCACGAGATCATCAAGAAGGCCGACATCGTCAGCCCGTGGCTCGTCGGGCGCTACCGGAATCCCGAGGATGCGCGCAAAAACATTTCCCACTTCGCCACCAGGGACATTGCTTGGTGCAATGACCACGGGCTGGACTACATGCGCGTCGTGTTTCCCGGATTCAGTTGGCACAACCTGATGCGCGCGCGCGGCAAGGACAGCGAACTGGACGGCGTCAAGAGGCTCGGCGGGGAGTTCCTCTGGACGCAGGCGGTCTCCAACGAACGCGCCGGGGCAGACATGCTCTATGTTGCCATGTTCGACGAGATAGACGAGGCCACGGCGATATTCAAGGTCAGCCCAAATCCCCCCGTGGGAGACAGCCCCTTCCTCACCTACCAGGATGTGCCCACCGATCACTACCTCTGGCTTACCGGACAGATTGGAAAACTGCTACGCGGCGAGACCCGCAACACCTACATCATGCCCGTTCGGGAGTAACCATGCCCCACTCGCGACCACACGCCTGCCGCTGGATATCCACTGATCGCCACCGCGCAATAATGCTAACCCAAGTGTAACGGAACCACTACCCCGCTCCCACTGTTCCCCTGTATGATACCGCTGGAGATAATCTGCCATGAGCACCCAAGAAGTTATCGTTGCCCCGGCCATCCAGCCGCCGAGCCCGCCGCGTTGGCGGTCGTTGTTGGGGGCGGTGCATTTTTTCACGCGGGACCGCATCCTCAACCTGCAGGAAGTTCACCGGCTGTATGGTGACTTCGTGC
>JBIKMR010000193.1:0-8561 GCA_044359155.1 Candidatus Hydrogenedentales bacterium
TTCTGCATCAGGATGGGCGTGGGGCCGGTGTTGGGCGCGCTGCGCACGGGGTCAAACGGTTTGCCCAGCCAGTTGGCCACGGGCTTCAAGATGGCCAGTGCCATGGCGGGCACTTCCTTCTTGATCAGCGGGGCATCGAGCATGATGTTGAAATTGCCGCCGCCCACCACCAGCACGCCCGCCTTGAAGCGCTTGTCCAGCGCAAGGATGTGGGTGCCGGTCATCGCGCCATAGCTGGCGCCCACGAGGTAGAGGCGCTCGGGGTCCACGTCGTCGCGGGTGAGCAGGTAGTCCGCAATGCGGCGCGCATCGTTCACGGCCTTCCAGCCACGGTCGTACCACGCGGTGATCTTCTTCACGCCGCCTTCTTTAATCTTCCGCTCGCCCCGGTTCCACTGGTCGTAGGAAACCATGTTGAACCCGGCCTGGTTGAAGGGCGTGCAAATCTTTTCCACGAAGCGCTTGTCCTGCCCGCTGCCGTGGACGAACACGATGGTGGGCAGCTTGCCTTCGCCGGTCAGCGGCTGGGTCAACACGCAAGGCACCCGGTCTCCCGCACGCGCCTCGATGCTGAATTCGGTGCGGCGGTAGTTGCGCGCGCGCTGCACGTCGAAGAGTTCTTCCGAATCCGCCACCACCGTCGTCTCCTTCACCTCGGCGGCCAGCGGCAGGTCTGCGTCGTAGTCGCTGAAGTATCGGGCGTCGCCGATGGTCTTCATGACGACGAACGCCACGATCAACGCGGCAATCGTGCCGAACACGAACCTGAGTAATTTGCGAATCATGGCATTAACCCTCCAGCCCTATTTGACCCGCCTGCCCGGCGGCGGGTTTCTTGTATAGCGGTTGGTAATCATACATAACCGCCGGGCATGATGCGCACACGGAGGGCGTAGTCATGGGCGATGACAACAAGAATCCCAGTCGGGGTGGGTTGGTTTCCGGTGTGGTGTTGCTGCTGGCGGCCTTTGTGCTCATGTGGTTCTCCATTCCCTCGGGGGTGCAGCGCGAATATGTAGGCATTTCCCTGCCGGATGGTCGCCCTTGCCGGGGCACGGTATGGATGCCCGGCGGCAGCCCCAAGGCCGTCATGCTGATTGGGCACGGCGTCTCCTCAAACCAAGGGGTGATGGCGACGACCGCCAAGGCATTTGCCGCGCAGGGCTATGTGGCGGTGGCTTTCGACTTCTTCGGGCATGGCCGCTCGCGCGAACGATTCGACTGGAAGGCCAACCCGGAACAGGTACACGCATGGATCGCCTGGGCGCGGGAGTCTTACCCCGGCCTGCCGCTGGGCTATCTGGGGCATTCGATGGGCGGCTTCGCCGGGGCTGAAGCGCTGGCCGACAACCCCGCTGCCGACGCCTTCGTGGCACTGGGCGCCATACCCCGGCGCTTCCCTACGGTGAAGACGCTGGTGGCCGCAGGGCAGTTCGAGGAATTGTTCACCCCCGAGAAGGCCGCTGCCGAGGCAGAAGGCAAGGCCGAGGTTTTGATCAGCCCCTTCAGCAACCACGCAGGGGAAACGTGGGACCCCGTGCTGCTGCGCGATATTGTGGCGTGGGTGGATAAGGCCCTCGGCGTGCAGCCCGCCAATGGATTTCCGTGGGGTCGCTGGGCGCTCCTCTTGCTGGCGACCGCCTTGGGCAGCGCCGGAGCGTTGCTGCTGGCGGCGGGCATCACGGCGCAGTTCAAAGGCGCAACGCACCCGGTCACCCCGCTCGTCTCCGCGCGTAGGTGGAGCCTGAATCCCTACCGCCTTACCGCGCGCCTGCTGGGTTGGCGCGGCCCGGTCGCCCGGCCGCAGACCGACAGCCCCGCGCGCGCTTTGGGTTTGGGGTTGTTGTACAGCATGGTCACCATCGTGGCGTTGTCCTTCCTGCTCGATGCCCACATCTTCACCAGCAACCTCAACCACCCCGCGCGATGCATGATGTGGGCCGTCGTGTCCCTGGTGTTGCTTGGCCCGGCGTGGCTCGATGCCATCGCCCTCGAACGCAGCGGCATCACCTCTTGCCGCCAGCGATTCGCGGTGGCCGCGCTCACGCGTGCCCTGCCGCTGCTGGTGCTGTGCGTGGGCCTGCGCCTCCTCAACCCCGGCCTCGCCTTCTTCGGCATGTTGCTGGGCATCTTCGCCTTCGTCGCCACCATGCTTGCCATGGTGCACACGCTTGCCACCCGCAGCGCGGGGGACTACCGCGCAGGTGTCGTTGCTTCCGCCGTCATATTCGCGTGGGTGCTAACGTTCTGGTTTCCCATGACGTGGTAAACCCCTAAGGTTTCGGCGTTGGTGCGGCGGCACCGATGCCGGTTCGCCAGCGCTCCAGTTGTTGCAGCAACGCTGTTGCCCGCTGCGGCTCTGCCTGCGACATCTCCTTCGTCTCGCCGGGGTCATCGGCAAGGTTGTAAAGCTCGACGCGCTGACCCTCGTAGTAGCTGATCAGCTTCCAGTCGCCTGCCATCACGTAGCCGCCCGGCGTGGTGCGCCAGCCCTCGGGGTTTACATACGACTCAAGGTACACGGGGAAATGCAGGTAGAGCGCGTCGCGCGCGAGGGTTGCTGTCGGGTCGCGCAGCAAGGGCACAATGCTGGCGCCGTCCACCGTCTGTGATGGCAGGCTGGTGCGCGCGGCCTCGGCCAGCGTGGGCAGCAGATCAACATGCGCGATGGGCGCATTGCATACGCTGCCCGCTGGCGCAACGCCCGGCCACCGCACAAGAAACGGCACGCGCACCCCGCCCTCGTACAGCGTGCCCTTGCCGCCGCGCAGGGGGGCGTTGTCCGTATTGCCGCGCCGCTTGGGATTGGCTTTGGCGTTCGGCTCGCTGCGGTGATAACCGCCCACACCGCCGTTGTCCGATGAGAAAACCACAAGCGTGTTCTCTGCCAACCCATGCTCTGCCAGCGCCTCCATCACCCTGCCCACGCTTTCATCAAGACTCTGCAACAGCGCCGCATACTCCGGGTTCCAGTGTGTGCCCTTCGGGGCCTTCTCTCTCCAGCGCTTGGCATACTCCGGCTTCGGGTCGATGGGACTGTGCACGGCGAAGTGCGGCAGGTAAAGCAGGAAGGGCTTCTCCTTATGGCGGGCAATGAAATCCACCGCCCGGTCTGTCAGGAAATCTGCGTAGTGCTGCCCCTCGGGGTACGTCGTGGGCGGGGCAGTTTTGAAGTTGAAGTGATCCCCTTGCGCAGTGATCGCCTCGTCGAATCCCCGTTTGGAAGCATGGTGCGCGTCGCCCCCGCCTAGGTGCCACTTGCCAAAAATACCCGTGGCATACCCCGCGCCTTTCAGCACATCCGCCACGGTCTTGCGGTCCAGCGGAAGTTCCGTCTGATTCTTCGGGGGAACCAGACGCCGCTCTTCATCCTCACCACGCTCGCTGGTGCCCACGGTATACAACCCGGTGCGCGGGGCGTATTGCCCCGTCATCAATGCTGCCCGGCTGGGCACACAATTGGGCGACGTGTAATACCGCGTGAAGCGTATCCCCTCGGCGGCCAGCCGGTCGATGTTCGGCGTCTCGTAATACTCCGACCCTTGGCACCCCAAGTCCGTCCAGCCCAGATCATCCGCCAGTATGAACACCACGTTCGGCGGTGCGGCGCTGGCAACGCCGGACAGCGTGAGGAGAAACAGAATCATTACGCGCATGGGAGTTATCCTGCCGATAAGGTTGTCGAATGCCTCGCATCATACTGAAAACTTTGTTGTGGTGTGCTCAAGAAATCGCGCCACAACAACGCTGTCTTCGTGCTCTCCCTACTTTCCCTCGGCGGCGGCCTTTCGGTCGTGGGGGGTAATGTAGACGGGGCTCTTGAAAGGTGGGGAGGGAAGTCGGGGCGGGATGTTGCTGGCGTAGATGCCGCGTTGGGGAATAGCGCCGGGCCGGGGTTGGGGCGTGGTTGCGGTTGCCGTGGGTTTGGTTGCCGTTGCCGTGGGCTTGGCTTCGGGCTTGGGTTGTTCTTTGGGGGCCTTGGCGAGGTGGGCTTCCAGATCATCGAGCGCACGCAGGTGGTTCTCGTTGGCCATGCAGATGGCTTGCACCATGGACAGGTCGGGCGCTTGGGGTGTGCCGTTGGGCGGGCAGGTGAGGAGAAACTGGGTGCGTTGCAGCAGCAACCCGGCATGGAGCAGGGCGTTGAGTCGGAGCACCAGCTCGGGGGTGATGGCGAGGTGGTCGCGCTGGATGCGGGCTTCGTAGGCGCGGCGCAGGCGCAGGGTGGCCTGCCATTCGGGCTGGGTCATCCAGGGCTGGCGGCATACGTGGGTGCGGAGGTTCATGGTGCGGTGTTGCATGGCGTGGTTCCTTTTCTTTGTGTTTGGGTTGGGGCTGTTGTTGCCTTCCACTAATACCCGTCACGGGGTTGCACTGGGGGTGTGGGGGCGAAGAGGGGATTTCATGCAAAGGCGCAAAGAATGCAAAGGGGCAAAGGAACCCTGCGTGGCGCGGTCAGGAGACCACGCCACAACAGCCATTGTTTTTTTCTTTCCCTCTTGTATCTCTTTCCCTTTGCTTCTTTGCCCCCTTCGCGCCTTTGCGGGAAATCTCCTTGACGAAGCTGCTGCATCGGGTTACACTCTGGCTACCTAACGATAGGTAGGAATGTTTGCCCATGTCTGTATCGAGTGTTGCCGAAACCGTGCCCGCTGCGCAGAAGCCGGTGCATGATCCGCGTGCCGTGGCGCTGGGGCAGGCTTTGTTTGCAACGCTGGGCGCGGTGTCTCCGGCACTCGGGGGGCTGGTGGCGGAGCGGGTGTTTGTGCGCCCGCGCAAGCACAAGCCGCCGATGCATGAGCAGGAAGTGCGGGCGCGGGCGGACCGGGCGTTCACCATTGCGCACGAGGGCCTTGCACTGGATGCGCTGTCGTGGGGCGGCGGTGAGCGCGTGGTGTTGCTGGCGCATGGCTGGGAAGGGCGCGGCCCACAGATGGGCCGCTTTGTGGATCCGCTGGTGGCGGCAGGGTTCCGTGTGGTGGCGTTCGACGGCCCAGCCCACGGGCGTTCACCGGGCAAAGAAACCGACCTGCTGCATTACAGCCGTGCGATAGCCAGCGCCGCTGCAGCGGTGGGTCCGGTCCACGCGGTGGTGGGGCATTCTTTCGGGGGCGCGGCCAGCATGATGGCGGTTACGGCGGGTGGGTTCACCCCGGAAAAGCTGGTGCTGGTGGGGTCGCCTGCAAGCATTTCTTACCCGCTGGGACAATTCCGCAGCGTGCTCGACATACCGGAGAATATCTGGGGCCGCTTCATCCAGCGGATGGAGCGTCGCTTGGGCATGTCCATTGCCGAGGCCACCCTCAACCGCGACCTGCCGATCCCCGGCATGGTGATTCACTGCCAGGACGACACCGAGGTGGAGTTCGCCAACGCCGAGCGCATCCACGCCGCATGGCCGAGCGCGCAACTGGTGGCGGTAAACGGGCTGGGGCATCGCCGGATTCTGAAAGACCCGAAGGTGATCGCCGCAGTGACGGCGTTCCTTTCAGGTGACGAATTGTTCCGAAAGACTACCTTGGCAAACTTCGATGAAATCATGGCGCGCAAGGGTGGGGCTGCGCCCAGCGAGCAAGACCGGCTCGATTAGGCCGCAGCAAAGCCTACCCGAGCGGCTTGACCCAGATGTTGCGGAACTGCACGTAGTTGTTGTGGCCTTGCATCTTGATGGGGCCCGGCGACAGGGGGTGGGGCTTGGCGCGGTCTTCGTCTTTCCACCCGGTGATCCACCAGCATTCCTGATCGTTGTGAATCAGCACGCCGTTCTGGCGGACGGTGAGGCGGGGGTTCTCGGTCACCTTGCCGGAGGCGTCGTGGCGCGCGGCGCGGAACGTGATGTCGTAGGCCTGCCATTCGAGCGGGGGGCGGCACGCGTTGACCATGGGCGCGGCTACTTTATAAATTGCGCCGCAGTCGTCGTAATAGCTTTCGAGCCCGAAGCTGTCGAGCACCTGCACTTCGTAGTCGTGGTTGAAGAACACGCCGCTGTTGCCGCGCGCCTGCCCGGATTGCGTAGGCATGTAGGGCACGCGGAACTCGATATGAAGCTGCACGTCGGTGTAGCTCTCCTTGGTGATCAGGTACTGGCCCGTGGGCGTGACCATCAGCGCGCCGTCCGGCGTAATCTCCCAGCCCTCGGATGGCTGCCAAGCGTCCAAGCCGCTGCCGTCAAACAGCACGGTCGCGCCCTCGGGAGCGGGGGTGCCCAACGCGGGGTTGGGGCGCTGCACCTTTTTCAAGGTGAACGTGGCAATGCGTCCGCGCCCGCCGGTCATCGTGTCTCCCTCGATGCGCGCGGTGAACTTGTCCACCGCGAAGGCCAGCACGCCGTTCTCGGCCTTGGCCTCGGCGGTGAACTTCGGCGTGCTGCGGATGTCGAGCTTGGACTTGAACACCATGCGGTACTGGTCCTCGCCCAAGGCAATCACCGTGGCCGCCGCGTGAATGTCCACGTCTTCCCCCTTGTCCCACTGGCCCACGTATTCGCCGGTGAAGGGGTCGGTTTCTGCGGGGAAGAAATCTTCAAAGGTTTTCTGCGCAAGCGCAGGCAACGCGACGAGGGCAAACAGGCAAAGAGCAACAAGGGCACGCATGATGATATCTCCCGGTGGCCGAACAGGCTGCCGCATTATTTCACTGAAGTAACCTGGACGCAAGGCCCAGCCCCTCCTTTTCCACGCCTTCCCGTTTTTCATTAGCATCAGGCGCCAACGCAGGCTGGATTGCGGTAAACAGGGGAAAGTTGGACACCCCGGCGCAGGGGCCATTACAATAGGGGCCGAGGTCGGGCGGCCTCTTCCCGCCCGGGGTCGTAGTATTCAAGGGGCCCGTGATGTCTTCCAACAATTTTCCCGAGAGCGCCAGGCTGCTTACCAAAATCTTCCGCGCGCACCCGTGGCACGGCATTTCTATTGGCAAAGACGCGCCCGACGTCATCACCACGTATGTCGAGATATTGCCCACGGACACGGTGAAGTATGAGGTGGACAAGACCACTGGCTTGCTGTGCATCGACCGTCCACAGCGCTTCTCGAACGTGTGCCCCGAGGTCTACGGCCTGATTCCGCAGACCTATTGCGGCGAGCGCGTGGCGGAGTTTTGCCGCAAGAAGACCGGGCGCGACGGCATCACTGGCGACGGCGATCCGTTGGACGTGTGCGTGTTGACAGAAAAGCACCTTGCCCACGCGGACATCTTCATCCGCGCGCGGCCCATCGGCGGGCTGCGCATGATTGACGGCGACGAGGCCGACGACAAGATTATCGCCATTCTGGACGGCGACCCGTCCTACGGTTTCTGGCGCGACATCTCGCAATGCCCGGCCATGGTGGTCGAACGTCTCAAGCACTACTTCCTAACCTACAAGCAGGCCCCCGACGCATCGCGCGCTGCGTGTGAGATCACCCACGTGTACTCGGCGGAAGAAGCCAAGGAAGTCATCCGCCACAGCCAAGCCGACTACCTCGAAAAGTTTGGCGATGTGGCCGAAGTGCTGAAGTGGCTGTATCGGGATGCGTGAGGCGGAAGCCTACCGCCCGTTCAGCCGCCGGTAGATGCCCCGGTTCTGCTTGTATAGCTGGCTGAATACCGCGTAGCGTTCGTCGTAGAGATCACGGTGGTGGGGGTTGGGTTCGTAGTCGGCGCGGTATTTTGTGAGTTCGGGGATGGCGTCGAAACTGAGTTCGCCGAGGCCGACGGCGGCGATGTAGGCGGCGCCCACGGCGTTGGCGCGGATGGGGTCGGCGAGCTGTCGCACGGGGCGGTCGAGCACGTCGGCGAAGATGCGGCACCACACGCTGGACACGGCCCCACCGCCGACGGCGGTGATGGGGTCGGCGCGGCGCCCGGTGTTTTTCTCGTAGGCCCCCAACAGCCAGCGGGTGTTCAGCGCGATACCCTCGAGCACGGCGCGGATGATGTCGGCGCGGGTGTTCTCGAGCGAGAGGTTGTAGATGCCCGCGCGCACGTTGCTGTCTTTCACGGGGGAGCGCTCGCCGTAGATCCACGGGGTGTAGATCACGCCGTTGCTGCCGGGCGGGGTGGCCTCGGCAATGCGGTCCATGATCTTGAACACGTCGGGCATCTGGGCTTCCTGCAGCAACTCGTCCTTGTGGTAGAGGATGTTGTCGCGCAGGAAGCTGAGGTTGCCGCCTGCGGTGGTTTGCATGGCCATGAAGAGGTAGCGCCCCGGCACGGCGCAGGGCACGGTGGCCATCTCTGCAAACACGTCGGTCTTCTTCTTCGGCACATGGCAGGTGATCCAGCTTGAGGTGCCGAGGTAGAGGTGCGAGTCGTAATCGCGCACCGCGCCGGAGCCGATGGCTGCGGCGGTGTTGTCGATACTGCCTGCCACCACCTTCACCCCGCGCGGCAGGCCAAGGTCTTCCGCCACGGCGGGCAGCAGTTCGCCGATCACGTCGGTGCAGCGGACTATTTCGGGGAACTTGTCCGCGTCGATGCCGCTCTGCGCGATGAGGTCGCGGTGATAGCGGATGTTGTCGGGGTTGCGGTTGTCGGTTACCCATGATGTGGCGATGCTGTCGAAGGTGGCGACGCTGCGC
>JBIKMR010000194.1:0-8519 GCA_044359155.1 Candidatus Hydrogenedentales bacterium
CTGAAGTGCTCGTGGTAGATGGTGTCGAACTGGTTGCCCTCGATTAGCCGGAGCAGGTGGGGGAACTCCATGGTGAGCACGCCCTCGGGGCCGAGCAGGATGCTGAGTCCCTTGACGAAATCCTGAATGTCGGGCACGTGGGCGAGCACGTTGTTGCCCAGCACGAGGTCGGCGTTGCCTTCTCCCTTGACCACCTCGACGGCAGTGTCTTCGCCGAAGAAGCGCACCAACGTGCGCACACCTTTTTCCTCGGCGGCCTTCACCACGTTGGCGGCGGGGTCAATGCCGAGGCAGGGGATGCCGCGCTGCACGAAGTTCTGCAACAGGTAGCCGTCGTTGCTGGCCACCTCGACCACCTTGTGCTCGGGGCCCAAGTGGAAGCGGTCACACATCATGTCCACATAGCGCTTGGCGTGCTCGAGCCATGAAGTGGAGAAGGAAGAGAAGTAGGCGTAGTGGCTGAAGATTTCGTCCGGGGCCACGTATTCCTGCAACTGCACGAGGAAGCATTCGCGGCAGACCCACACCTTGAGGGGGAAGAACGGCTCCATGCCGTTGAGCTCGTCCGCCTCGAGGAAGCGTTCGCAAAGGGGGGACTTGCCGAGGTCCACAAACACGTCGTGGAGTTCAGTGCCGCAGCAGCGGCAAGTGGGGGTGGCGCTCATGGGAGAATCCTAAGGGGAATGGGACGGATGGGAGAATTAGCGGTATTCATTCGGCCTCTGCAATCAGGCGCGACAACCGGCGCTCGCATTGAATCATGGCGCGCACGGTATGGTAATTAATCTTCCACGCGTGGCCGAGGTAGTCCCACAGGCGGTTGTTGTTTTCGTCGAAGAGGGGATACCACTCGCCCACGCGGTGGTTGATTACGTGGTCCATGACGAAGCGGTGGACGTTCTCGTAGGCGTCGAAGTATTCGTCGTCGCCGTAGACGAGGTGGGCGTCGAGCATTCCTACCATCACTTCCGCCTGCTGCCAAAATTCCTTGTTGCGCTCGCGGGCGGGGCCGTTGGTGGGGCCTTCGCAATACACGCCGCCGCGCTCGCGGTCTATCCCCCACTTCACGCAGTGGTCGTAGAGCTTGCGCATCCGCTCGTAGTAATCCTCGACGTCGAGGCCGAGGATGTCGATGCTGTGCTTGAGCAGCCAGGCAAACTCGACGTTGTGGCCGAAGCTGGTGTTGTCCAGCGGGCGGCCCTCGTCGTCTTCCACATTGCGGTCGGAGCCCCACACGTCGCGGAAGAGGATGGCGCGCAGGGGTGTCCAGTCCATGGCGAACTGGGCCATGCCGGTGCCGTGGGCTTTTTCGATGATGTGGTCGAAGAGCAGGCTGATGACGTACTCCGCGTCGTCGCGGTACTTCTCGTTGCCGGTGGCCTCGTAAAGATTGGTGAAGGCTTCCATCAGGTGCATGTGCACGTCGAAAGATTTGCGGTCGCCACCGTAGACGCCGGGGCGCTTGGGCTTCCAGTCTTCCTCCATGAACTCGCGGAAGCCACCGTGCTTGCCGTCTGCCGCCAGGGTGACGAGGCTGCGGTAGGTCTCTTCCGCCATCTCAACCGCGCGCACATCGCCCGAGGCCATGGCATATTCGCTCAGGCCATAGATGGCGAAGGACTGGCCGTAGGTCAGCTTGCTCTTGTTGAGGGGGGTGCCATCCTGCGCGGTGACCCAATACCAGCCCGTGTTCTGGTTGTCCCAGAAGTGGTCGCAGAGGAACTCGAAACCCTGCTTGGCTCGCCCGAGGAACTTGCCGTCCCCCAGGTTAGCGCGGTGCGAAGCGGAGGTGGTGTAGAGCATCCGGGTCTGGCAGACGAGGGTCTTGTCGGTCTCGCCGGTGGGGTTACCCTTGGCGTCGAAATAGGTGAGGTAGCCGCCGTATTGCTCGTCCACCCCATGGGTGAGCCAGAAGGGGATGAGTTCGTTCAAGAGATGGTGCTGCACTTCCTTGGCAGCCGCTACATAGCGCTCGCGCATTTCTGCTCCTTGTTGGTGGTGTAACCGCAGGGGCGAGTCTAGGAAACCCGGGGGGAGAAAGACAAGGACGGTGTGTGTGGCTGGTGTTGCGGGGGCAGCCACAGCCGCCCCCTACGCCAATATCCCGCTCACCAGCTTCCCATGCACATCCGTCAACCGAAAGCGCCGCCCCTGGAATTTATAGTTCAGCCGCTCGTGATCAATGCCCAGCAGGTGCAGCATGGTTGCATGGAAATCATGCACGTGCACCCCGTTCTCTGCCACGTTGTAACCGAAGTCATCCGTGGCTCCGTAGCTGGTTCCCGGCTTCACGCCGCCCCCTGCCATCCACACTGTGAAGCAGCGCGGATGATGATCCCGCCCATAGTCGGTGGCGGTCAGCGTGCCCTGCGAATAATTCGTCCGCCCAAACTCCCCGCCCCACACCACCAGCGTATCCTCCAACAAGCCCCGCCGCTTCAGGTCACGCACCAGCGCCGCGCTCGGCTGGTCCGTCAACTTCGATTCCACCCGAATCGCCCCCGGCAGCCCGCCGTGGTGGTCCCAGTCTCGGTGGAACAACTGCACGAACCGCACCCCCTTCTCCGCCAACCGACGCGCCAGCAGGCAGTTCGCCGCAAAGGTGCCCGGCGTGCGGCTGTCTGGGCCATACTCCTCAAACACGCTGTCCGGCTCGTCCGATAGATCCGCAATCTCGGGCACGGACGCCTGCATCCGAAACGCCATTTCATACTGCGCAATCCGCGCGTCCACCTCCGGGTCTCCCGTGGCTTCCGCCTGGATGCTGTGCAGCTCATTCAGCCGATCCAGCAACTGCCTGCGGCTCTCCCGCTCCACCCCCTCCGGGTTGCTCAGGTACAGCACCGGGTCCGCGCCGGGGCGGAACTGCACCCCTTGGTGCTCTGACGGCAAGAAGCCGCTGCCCCACAGCCGGGAATACAACGGCTGCCCGCCCTTCCCCTTCGTCAACAACGCCACATAGGCGGGCAGGTTCTGGTTGTCCGATCCCAACCCATAGCTCAACCACGACCCAATCGACGGACGCCCAGCCAACTGCGACCCTGTCTGGAAAAATGTGATCGCCGGGTCGTGGTTGATGGCCTCGGTGTACATGGACTTTACAAAGCACAGCTCGTCCGCGATGCTGGCGATATGCGGCAACAGCTCGCTCACCCACGCGCCCGACTGCCCATGCTGCGCAAACTTGAACGCCGACCCCGCCAACGGCAAGGACGCTTGGTTGCCCGACATCCCCGTAAGCCGCTGCCCCTGCCGCACCGAGTCCGGCAACTGCTCGCCATTCATCTTGTTCAACAGCGGCTTGTAGTCATACAAATCCATCTGCGATGGCCCGCCGCTCTGGAAAAGATAAATCACCCGCTTTGCCTTCGGCGCAATATTCGTCCCCACAAAAGGCAATCCATCCGGCGTAGACGCATAGCCCGCCCCCGCCATCAACTGCCCCAGCGCCATCCCCCCCACGCCCATGCCAAAGCGCTGCAAAAAATCACGTCGACTCAAGCCCTGCGTAGAACAAGGCCCAGTGCATAAGGGAGAGTGTTTCATCATGCTTATCGCCTCACCTGAAATTCATCCAGATTCATAATCGCCTGCGCCACGGCCGTCGTCGCCGCCACCTCCACCACGTCCAGCGCCACATCCCTTGGCGCATCCCCCGCGTCCGCATACTTCGCCGCCTCCTCGCCCCGCGCGGCAAACCACGCGTGCTGCTCTTCAAACGCCCGCGCCAAGACCTCCCGCTCCGCGTCCTGAGGCTGCCGCCCCGTCAGCGTGCGGAACATCGACACAATCCGCGCGTCCCGATCCGGCTGCGCGGCCACCTGCTTCTCCGCCAACACCCGCGCCGCCTCGACATACTGCGGATCATTCAACAACACCAGCGCCTGTAGCGGCGTGGCCGTGCGTTCGCGCCGCACGATACACACCTCGCGCGCGGTCGCGTCAAAGGTCAAGAGCGTCGGGTGCGGCACCGTCCGCTTGATAAACGTATACATGCCCCGGCGATACAGCGCCTCGCCCGCGTCAGCCGTATAGGTGTTCGAGTTCGCGTCTTCCCACAGCCCCGCAGGCTGATACGGCTTCACGCTCGGCCCGCCCACCGTGTGCGCCAGCAGCCCGCTGGCCGCCAACGCCTGGTCGCGTATCTGTTCCGCACCCAGCCGGAACTGCGGCCCGCGCGCCAGCAGCACGTTGAAGGGATCGCGCCCGCGCAAGTCCGCGCCCGCCTTCGACTCCTGCCGATACGTGGCCGACAGCACCATGCGCCGACTCAACGCCTTCACGTCCCACCCGGAATCCACAAAGCCCCGCGCCAAATGGTCAAGCAATTCCGGATGAGAGGGCGCTTTCCCTTGGCTGCCAAAGTCTTCCGCCGTTTCCACCAGCCCCCGCCCAAAGAACAACTGCCAATACCGGTTCACCGCCACGCGTGCCGTCAGCGGATGATTCGCATCCGTCAACCAATTCGCCAAGCCCAGCCTGTTGCGGGGTTGGTCCTGCGGAAAGGGCGGCAGCGCCTTTGGCGTGTCCGGCGCTACCGGCTCTGTCGGCTTGTCGTATTCCCCGCGCGCAAGCACATAGGTCTGTTTGGGCACCGGCAATTCCTCCATCACCATCACGCTCCGCAGTTTGCCCACAAAGTCCGATTCCTTCCGCCGCGCCTCCTGCAACTTCGCCTGTTGCTCGATCGCCTCCGGCGCAATCCGCAGTGCATAGTGCGCAGCTAATTGCGACCGCGCCGCCTCGTCGCCCTGCGTAACCAGTGCAGCAATCTTCTCGCCCACCGTGCCCAGACCCGCTATCGCGCCAATCTCCAATTCCGAAAGCGCTGCGGCATACACCTGCACCTCGTCCAGCGCGCCCCCTTTCAGCCCGTTGTCGCGCGACCGCTGCGCCAGCGAAAACGGCACCTTCGAGTTGCCCTCGTATTCGATGGTCTTGTACAGGTTGTCGCGGACCACCTCGACCGGCGCCGCCGCCCCGTTGATATACAGCGTCGCACCCGCCGCCCGGCTCGACCCGTCATACCGCGCCGCCACATGCACCCACGTGTTCTCGGGTATCGCCTCGTTCGCGCGAATGCGAATCGCGTTGCCCGGCCAGAAATGAATCAGGCTGAACACGGGCCGCCCCTCGTCCAGCATCACCTCATACCCCCGGCTCGCCGCATCGCTCTCCGCCTGGCAACGATGCAGCACCACCGCCTTAGGGATGTGCTTCTCCACCTTGATCCAGAATGTGACGGTGAACGGATCGCTCCGTTCAAACGCCGCCACCCCATCCACCTGTGCGCCGTTGTCGCCGTCAAACGCCAGCGCCTGCCCCCGCACGCCCGCCGTCAACGGCGGCTGCCCAATGAAGCTGGCCACCTGATCCGGCTTGGCCGCGTTCGGCGTACGCCCCTCTGCGGCCTCGTCGAAAGGCAGCGACACCACCAGCGCCGGGTCCGCCTGTTCCCGCTCCGGGTTCGCCAGCCAAGCGTCAAACCCCGCCCCCGCCTCGCGCTCCGATTCCGTCACCGCATCCACCAACCGTTCCACCTTGCGCTTCAGCATCGCGTGCCGTTCTTCTTCGCGCTCGCCATAAAGGAACATGCTCGGCGTGGGCGGCGTGCGGGTGTAGTGCGAGTACAACCCGGACTCATCGATGTTCGCAAAGAAGCTCGACAGGCTGAAATAGTCGCGCTGTGAGATGGGGTCAAACTTGTGGTCGTGGCACTTGGCGCATCCGAAGGTCAGCCCCATGAACGCCGTCGCCGCCGTCTCTGCGCGGTCCGACACATACGACACGCGGAATTCTTCGTTGATGCTGCCGCCCTCGTTCGTCTGCCGGTGCAGCCGGTTGAACGTCGTCGCCAGCCGCTGCTCCTGCGTGGCATTCGGAAGCAGGTCGCCCGCCAGTTGCCACGTCATGAAATCATCGTAGGGCAGGTTCTCATTGAACGCCTTGATCACCCAGTCCCGCCACGGCCACACGTCCATCTCCACGTCGGACTGGTACCCAAACGTGTCCGCATACCGCGCCACGTCCAGCCAGTCCACCGCCATACGCTCGCCATACGCAGGCGACGCCAGCAGCCGGTCCACCGCTTTCTCATAGGCATCGGGCGCGGTGTCCGCAAGGAACGCATCCATCTCCTCGATGGTAGGCGGCAGCCCCGTCAGGTCCAGCGTCACCCGACGTAACAACGTCTCGCGCCCCACCTCGGGGCTCGGGGACAAGCCCTCCGACTCCAGCCGCTGAAGCACAAACGTGTCAATAGGGTCGCGCACCCAACCGCCCGGGTCCGCCACCGTCGCAGGCGGCACGCTCGCCGCCGGGGGCACCAGCGACCAGTGCGGCTCATACGCCGCGCCCGCCGCCACCCACCGCGTGAGTGTGTCGATCTGCTCCGCCGTCAAGCTCAACTCCGATTCCGGCGGCGGCATCCGCTCGTCGGGATCGGTCGAGATAATCCGCCGCACCAGTTCGCTCGCCGCCGCATCCCCCGGCACAACTGCCCCCTCCGCCAACGCGCCCTCAGCCGTGTCCAGTCGCAGCCCCGCCTTGCGCGTGTTCGCGTCGGGACCGTGGCACGCATAGCACGTGTCCGAAAGAATGGGTCGCACATCGCGGTTAAAGCGCGGCGGCTCCTGCGCAAAGCCTTGCCCCGCCGCTGCAAAAAGCGCCACGGCTATCGCGAATTGTTTGAACATCTGGTTAGCCTAACCGCTACCGGATGCCGCCGCAACTCCCACCAACCCCTGAAACCAACGCTGGACGCGTCCGGTCACGTTGGCGTATGCTCGCCTGATTCAAGAGGCGGCGCCAAGCCGGGCAAGAGGAGACACACTCGATGGAAATCACGCGACGTAAATTCATGACGGCCACCGCCGCTGCGGTGATCGTGGGCGGCATGAAGGCCAGTGGCCGCGTTTGGGGCGCAAACGACCGCATCAACATGGCCACCATCGGGTTCAACGGCCAGGGCCGCACGCACATCGGCGACCTGCTTGGGGACAAAGACAAGCTCGGCATTCAATACACCGCCCTTTGCGACGTGGACGAGCGCGTGCTGCGCGCCGGTGCGAAGACGGTGGAGAAGGCACAAGGCACCGCGCCCAAGACCTACGCAGACATGCGCGAGCTGATGCAAGACCCCGACGTGGACGCCATCACCATAGCCACCCCCAACCACTGGCACACCCTCGCCACCGTGTGGGGATGCCAGGCTGGCAAGGACGTGTACGTCGAGAAGCCCGCCGCCCACAGCGTCTTCGAGGCAAAGCAGGTGGCCCTCGCCGCGAAGAAGTACAACCGCATTGTGCAGCACGGCACCCAGAGCCGCTGCGACCCCACCCTCATCCGCGACATGAAGTTGCTGCATGATGGCTCCGTCATCGGCAAGGTGATGCACTCGCGCGGCGTTGTCTACAAGAACGGCAACCGCAACAGCATCGGCAAGGGCGTGGAAGCTGCTCCCCCCGAGGCGCTGAACTACGAACTCTGGCAGGGCCCCGCGAAGGATGTGCCTTACAAGGTGCGCGCCGACCGCGAGACCCAGGGCCTCTGGGTCCACTACAACTGGCATTGGTTCTGGCAGTGGGGCAACGGCGAGATTGGCAACCAGGGCGTGCACGAAATGGACATCGCCTGCTGGGGACACAACCGTGGCCTGCCCGTAAAGATCATGAGCCAGGGCGGACGCTACGGCTGGGACGACGACGCCGAAACGCCCAACACCCAAGCCAGCTCCTTCACCTTTGACGACGGCTCCCTCCTCACCTTCGAGGTCCGCAACCTCGGCTCCTTTGAGGAAGCCGATGCCGGCGACTGCACCAACAGCTTCTTCGGAACCGACGGCTACTACGTGCGCGGCAAAGGCTTCTTCGACTACAAGAAGAAAGACGACCAGCCCGTCGCCATTCCCGTGGCGGAAGCTGCCCCCGAAAAGCTCGGCAAGTGGGAGCACTTCATCAAGGCCGTGCGCAGCCGCGACAACAATGACAACCCCGCAGACATGGAAAAGGCGAAGACCTCGTCCGCCATGTGCGCGCTGGGCAACGTCGCCTACCAACTGGGCCGCAGCCTCAACTTCGACCCCGCCACCGAAACCTTCGGTGAGGACGCCGAAGCCAACGCCCACCTCAAGCGCGAATACCGCGAAGGCTTCGAAGTCCCACAGATCGCCTAACCCACACCGACCCAATCAAAAGCCCGGCAGGAAACCCTGCCGGGCTTTTGTTTTTTGAAACTTGTGCAGGTTTGCGATGGCGGCTTGTAGCTGTTCGCGCGGGGTCAACATCCCCCGGGTTTCGCTCACGCGAAACCGTCCCCCTTCAAAGGGGGACTTGGGAGCGCAGCGCTACTGCGCTGCCTGAGCACGCAGCGCAATACCCGTAACCTTGCATTTGGTCCCCCTTTGAAGGGGGACGATGTTGTGCTTCAGCACAACATCCGGGGGATGTTGCCCCCGCAGCGCCGAATAAAAGAACCGGCCCGCGTGATTGCTCACGCGGGCCGATTTAAGTATTCGTCGA
>JBIKMR010000017.1:0-27391 GCA_044359155.1 Candidatus Hydrogenedentales bacterium
GCACTGCGCGTGCGCAACGTGGGCACCACGCTCGAAACCGGTGCCATCAGCCACATCGTGCTGGCCCCGCGCAAGCGCAGCCCAGGCCGCATGAACGTGAACACCGCCAACTTCCAGGTAGCCAAGACCGATCTAGGCGAACACGCCTTGGTACATCCCCTTGCGGGCCTGCCCGGCATTGTCGATCTCGGCGGCACCCTCCAGTTCCCGAATGAAAAGCGGCAGCGCGGCGACGTGTCCAACCCGCTCACCGCGCCTGACCCCGGCGACGACAGCCTTGCCGAGCCCCGCGCCATGCGTCTGCCCTCGGGAACCCAGCTGGGCTTGGTCGATTCCCCCTACGGTACCGAGATATTCCCGCCAAACCCGGGCGATCGCGGCATCTTTACGTTCTTGAACGATCCCAACAATGATCCTTTTGATGGCGTGTTGAAGAACGAAGCCCTGCCTTTGACCGAAGCCAACCTGTATAGCGCCGAGCGCGCCACCCGCTACCTGCTGCTGTCGCTGTTGCAGCTGGGCCGCACCGAATACCAAGACGGGCGCTACTACAAGAACATCGCCGACCTCGGTGCGGAAGCGTCTGGCTTTGTTCCCGGCAATCCCGTGGGCAGCACAGACGTTCTCTATCCGCTGAGCAACAACATCGACCCCGAGCGCCGCGCCAAGGAAATAGAAGATCGCCTGCGCCGCATCGCCGGTTCCATTTCGGTTCGGTCAGACGTGTTCGAGATCATCGCCACCGTGCAGGCGGGCTACGGCATAGACGCGAACAACGATGGCCGCCTCAATTACCGCGACAACAACGAGTTCCTCACCACGGCGGAAACCAGCTCGCGCATGGTGTACGAGCGCCGCGTGCCCGCCGACAGTTCAGACGAAGCCGATGTGTCCACGCAGTAACAGCCACGCCCGCGCGTGTGCGGCCCATACATGCCGCACTCAAAACCGATTCCGGTTCGCACACGCACATGGCCCGGCCCGCGCGGCGGAGAGAACCGCGCACCCCGACCTGCGACTTGGCGACGGAGCAGAAAAGGAGTAGTAACATGAAGACGAAACCCCTTGGCCGGGCCTGGCCCGCACTGTGCGCTCTGGCCCTATGGGCCACAGCAGCCACCGCAGGCGCGCAAACCATCGTGCCCGTCTTGCCCTCGCAAGACCTCGCCACGCTCATCAACGACGCCTCCCCCAATTCCCGGTTCCGGCTAGAGGGAAATTCCTCCTACGTACTCTCCGGCGATGTATTCATTAAGGCCAGCAATTCCCCGGTGTCGATAGAAGGCCCCGGCGGCCTGGCCAACCTGCCCAACAACACCAAGATTATCCTCGGCCCCCATCGTTTCGACATTGAAGATGGCAACAGCCTGACACTCGCCGACCTCGCCCTCGAGGGCGGCGCATCCAGCGTCATCGTTCCCCTCAACTCACGGCTCAAGGCAGCGCGCGTATTCTTCACGGCGGGCGTGCCCCGCTCGGTGCGCCTGCTCGGGCGCGGAGACTTCTCCAGCTGCGTGTTTGCCAATGGCCTCGTTGGAATCCGCAACGACGGCGGCACGGCCAACGTGGTGCAATGCACCTTCATAGGCACCACCCCCGGCATTCAGCACACAAACGGCACCCTCAATCTGGTGGCCAACCTTTTTGCTACCGTCGCAGACGCCCCCCAGCTGGGGCCTCTCGTAGGCCCAGCCAGCCGCTGGTATGGCAACCTGGTAGGCACAGACAACACCGTGCCCTCGGCATTCACCGGCGGCACCCAGCCAGCCAACCCCGTCATCACGCCCACCATCGCCTTCAGCACCGACGCAAACGCATGGCCCGGTAAGCTTGATCCCAATCTTCAGCCTCCGCTCTATGCAGGTTCCCTCACGGCGTCCGGCCCGGCCTCGATTCTCGACAACGTGGATGGCCTCGACTCCGAAGATTTCGAGGGTGACGCCCGCCTCACGCAGATACAGATTGGCGCAGACGAGTTGAACTCCGGACAGCGCGTCGGCTGGATATCAAGCCGAATTACCACCGATTCCTTCCGCCCCGATGGCCTCGCCGTGGCGGGCAAGTCTGAAGTGGTCAGTATCGACATCGAGGTGCGCGGTATCAGCCTCAACAACGCCCGCCTGCTCGTGGTGCCCGAGCTGGGCAGCGAAGCAGACCCCGACACCTACACCGAGATTAACGTGAACCAAGTGGCCACCGGCATAGGCCGCGCCACCTACAATGCACCTGCCACTTCTTGCACAAACGATCAGCTCTACGATGGCCGCGCCCAGCTTATCCTGCGGCTGAACAACGGCACCGTGCTGCGAGGCACCACCTCCAACTTGGAGCCGCAGGAGTACCAGTTCATTATCGACACCACCCCGCCCGTGCTGGGGGTGTACGACAATCAATACCTGCTCGAGGGCACGCTCCTGAGTAGCATCCTTATATCAGACGATCCCCTGTTGGCAGCTTCGCTCGTGGGCGGCTACCCCGCAGGCTGGGGCCCGGTAACTAACGTGGGTGCCTTAGGCCAGGGCAACCACCCCGCCAACGGTTCCACCCTTGGCAGCGCCACGAACAATCCCCAAGTCTTCTTTAGCCGTTCCGTACTGGGCGATGGACCCACTACCTTTACGTTGCCCATGCAATTTGTAGACGACCCTGCCCCTCTCTGCGGAAACGCCACCGTGTCAAGCGTGGACGTTGCGGGCTTCGATTCCGCCCAACCCTCTCCCGTGATTCTCATTGCCACTGGCTTCAACCCCGGTGCGCCGGGCCGCCCGGTCCTCGTGGGAGAAATCCCCGACCGGCTCGCAAGCGCCGACTTTGAATTACAAGTCAACGCGCCAGGATCCATCGTGGCCGATGTCATGGATGCAAGCTGGACCTTCAGGAACTTCGGATTCACCCCCGGCTGGCGCGCCGATCTCACCCCTGGGGCAACCGATCTGGCCAACAATCGTTACGAGCATCCCAAGCCGCTTGAGTTCTGGTGGCTCGATGAGGCCCTGCTCGACGCAACCACCGTGTCCCTCACCGGCCCCGGCGATCCCGAGAACCCGGCCTTCAGTTGGAGCCTTGCCGGTTCGCCCCCGCGCGATGACAAGGTAACATCCCCCTGCGTGCCCGTGGTGTCCTATCGCCTCTGGCGCGCCGACGACGTGACCAACCCGAACACCGGCTATACCGCCGATGATGACTGGAGCGACTACGTCAATATCGAAACCATCGATAGAGCCACCATCTTCCCCTCTGGAGAGCGACTGGACGAGCGCCTCGCCCGGGTAAATAACCAGAACCAGGGCATGATGCTGACAATCCTGATCGCCGACGAGGCAGGAAATCTGCAAGAAAAACTCGCTATACCCGGAACTGAAACCGCCAACGCCATCAACACCAACCGTATTGGAGACGTGGCCCAGCTCTACGACGAGGCCATCATTCCCTTTGTCACCTGGGGTAACTCGCAAGACCTCACCGACACCGTCGACACCCGGATGCGCGCCAAGCTTTTCTGGAACCGCGTGGACGCGCTTGGCAACTTGCGCGACGAGAACGGCGCTATCCACCGCGTCGAGTCCAATATCCTTGGCGAACGTGACTTCGGCTCGAGCACCCGCCTCCCGCTGCCCACCGAGGACTGCGACGCCGGGGTGTTCACCCGTGTCGAGGGCCAGTTCTTCGTCACCGCCGAGGGAACCGGTGCTCCAATTACACGCCGTATTTCATGGCAGTTGCTCGAGGAAGGCCGCGTGGTGGCAGAAGGCATCCTTTGCACCAGAGCCGAGTCCGGCTATCGGGGTGTGGTACAGATTCCCGAAGACCTTCGGACAGGCAGGGTGGAGGCGGATGACGCCATTGCCAGGTTTGGCTATGCTTTCGAGAATTTCGTTGCCCCCGGTGCAGAACGGCTCCAAAGCAGCGGATGCGACAGTGTACTATCCAGTGGCATTCAGGGCGACCGCCTTGGCGACGAGGGCAAGGATAGCGACAACAAGCGCCGCCGAAGCATCAAGTACCTCTTCCGCGCAGCCACCATTGTTGAAACGGGACCCAATCCTAACGATCCTAACTGCAACGACGGCTTCACCATTGAAGAAGAAACCCCAGCCACCTTCCAGTTCACCGTCACCCCGGCAGACGAATTCGACTCCGGCGAACAGCCAGTAAAGGTGTTTGCGCCAAAGTAATCGCATTTTTGTAGAATTTTTACCCCCTTGCACCACAATGCAAGGGGGTCTTTTTATTGGTCGCATACCATATATAGCCTCTCCCTAACGGTGAGCAAAAACGACTTCGCCGCACCTTTCGGCCAGATAACGCTGGAAGAGGTGCTGCGCGTGGTCCAGTTGCACAATGCCGGTGGCTACCACTGCGACGAGGCCTCTGAAGATTCCTTCGCCCCCCTAGGCGGCGGCCTCCAGTGTGCGCCCCACCCTCTGGATTCCATCAATCAGGACTGGAATATCGACATGTCGGAGCTGCTCCGCGCCATCCAGTTCTTCAATCTTGGTGGCTACCACAACTGTGAGGAAAGCCCCGACGGCCTTTGTGCCGGCCTGAATTAAGTTCAATTCCACTCTCTTTCTCTCGCCCGGGACATCTTCCGATGTCCCGGGCTTTTTCTTGTTCAGAAGCAAAGTTCTAATTTTTTCACAACTTTTGCCCCCTTGCTCACAAACCTGTGGTAAGATAATGCGGGAGCTTGTACTTTCAATTGAGTTTGTCAATTGATTACGGGGATGCAGGCACTCAATCTGCGGAGAAACCACAGTGGCGCGCTGCGAAGCGGCAAGCCCGTGAAAGGGGAGGAAGCACCATGAGGCAGGTGTGGCGGCGGTGGCTTTGTGCCGCGTCATGCAGTGGAACCGTTGCATTGGCTTTGCTTATGGCGGGGTGTGGCGGAGGAAACCAGCAAGCTGCAGGCATTCAGGTCACCATCAAAAGCGCCCCAGCAGACGGGGCCGAAGTCATGGCTGGTGGCGAACAGCTCGGCCTTACCCCCGTTACCGCAACACTGCAACCCGGCTTCGTCGATGTGCTGCTCAAAAAAGAAGGCTTCAAGCTGAGCAGCGACCGCATCGAGGTAAAGTCTGGCGCTCCCATGGAATTCACCATCGATATGCGCCCTCTCGTTGGCTTTATCACCATCGAGACCGAACCCCTCGGCGCGAAGGTCCTCATGGACGGAAGCATCGACCTCGGAGCAACACCTATATACAGCCGCGAAACGCCCGTGGGCGAACACAGTTTTGATATCACCATGGAGAATTACTACCCCGCCAGCGATAAGTTCGCCGTCGAGGAAGACTTCCAGTACACCAAGAAGTACATTCTCAAGGCGATGGAATCCACCCTCTCCCTCACCAGCCGCCCCAGCGGTGCCACCATATTTGTGAACAACGAACGCCAAGCAGAAACCACTCCGACCAATTTCACCCTCTTGCCCGGCCCCTATATCATCTCGGTTTACGCAGAAGGCTTCGTGCAGACCGACGAAAAGATTGACCTCAAACCGAATGAAAAGCGGCAGCTTGCCCTCACCATGGTGCAGGGAGATGCCCCCCCCGGCATGGTCCTCGTGCCTGCTGGCGAATTCATTTTCGGTGCAAGCGACCGTGCCCCCGACGAAGCCCCCCAGACCAAGCTCGATATCCCTGCCTTCTATATCGACAAGACTGAAGTCACCAATGCCCAATACAAACTTGCCCTTCCCGACCACAAGTTCCCCGTGGGGCAAGAGGAATTCCCCGTAAGCGGGGTTTCCTGGAACGATGCCATGCGCTACGCCTCCCTCGTGGGCAAGCGCCTGCCCACCGAGCGCGAATGGGAAAAGGCCGCGCGCGGGGCAGAAGGTCTTGAATACTCGTGGGGTAAGGAATACGACCCCAACCTCTGCAACGGCCTGGATCAGAACAAAGAAGCATCCATTAAAGTCAGTCAATATATAGGCGGCATGTCGCCCTATGGCTGCATGGACATGTCGGGCAACGTGTTTGAATGGACCCAAGATTGGTACGAGGCCTACCCCGGCAACACCCAGGTGACCAAGGAATATGGCCAAGTATTCCGGGTGCTGCGGGGCGGTAGTTATCTCTCCGATCGCTTCGACGTGCGCGCCGCCCGCAGGCGCTTCGACAAGATGGACACCAAGAAGCCCGACTACGGCTTCCGCTGCGCACGGGATGTGGCTGTAAAATAAAGACGGCTAATAAATATACGAATATCGACAAAGGGAATCACGAACGGTTCTCACCTTTCAGCGCTGAATACTCCTCGTAAGAGTCTTGTCAGAAATAGTAGTATCTTGACAAGAGTTTTCAGCCTGTACTAGAATGTGTGTCAAGGGTTTACAGGCCCAGTCGTAGAATTTTTCAGGGCAGTTGGCGTAAAGGTTGTGGCCTCGGGATGAGGGGATTCCGATGCCCGAGGTTGGCCGCACGTTGTCTGCTTAAGTTCTGAGTGTTGCGGGGTTTGGCCATGCTTGCAAGAGGCCGTAAAAAAAGACTGGTGCTCGACATCGGATCGAGCGCAGTGCGCCTCTGCGAACTTACCAATACCAAGACCGGCTACCAGCTTTCCAAATACGTCCAGAAGGAATTCGATTCCGACCCCAGCCTGGACGAGGAAGCACGCAAGCGCAATCGCGTGGCGGCAACCGTCGAGGTAATAAAGCAAGCCAAGTCCCGCCGACGCAAAACCATTTTCGGCGTGCCCGGCCAATCGGTATTCACCCGCACCCGCACCCTGCCCCCCGTGCCTGAATACAAGGTCAACCAGATCGTCCGCTACGAAATCCAGCAGCAGATTCCCTTCTCGCTGGACCAGATAGCCATGGACTACCAGATACTTGACGGCACCGCTGCAAGCGGTTACGAAGTGATGATGGCCGCCATCAAGACCGACGTGGTGGACAAGCATGTTCAGGTGCTCGAAGCCGCGAAGCGCTCGGTTGACCTTGTCGATGTGTGCTGCATCTCCGCCTACAACTGGCTCAAGCACACCGGCGAATTCGGCGACCAAGGCGAATGCATCGCCCTTATCGACATGGGCGCCACCACCACCGACATTGTCATTGAACGCGAAGGCCGCTTCCGCTTTACTCGCCCGCTGAACTTTGGCGGCAACGACATCACCAAGGCGATAGCGGCAGGCTTCAACGTCAATTTCCAAGACGCCGAGCGCATGAAGCGCGAGCGCGGATTCGCCCCCACGGGTGATGCAGCCCGAGATGGCAAGGGCGGGGAAGTCATCGGCAAGGCGCTCCAGCGCTTCGTGTCAGAAGCCATGCGCTCCTTCGCCTACTTCCGTTCGCTGCCCGGCGGGGGCCAGGTTCACCGAGTCATCCTCTGTGGTGGTGGCGCTTGCCTGCGAAACATTGTTCCGTACCTGCAATCTGCGCTCGGCGTGGAAGTGCGCATTGCCCAGCCGCTTGCCGGGCTGGCTATTGCACCCGGCGCGCAGATGGTCAACGAACGACCCGAGCAGGCCTGCGTGGTCTTGGGCTTGGCCTTACGCTGCTGCCAGCCGGTGCCGATTGAAATCAACCTTATTCCCCCGCGTATCACGGAACTGGCCCGCCAGAAAGAACAGGCCTTCTATTGGGCGCTTTCCTTGGCTACGCTGGCCCTCATAATGGCCTCCATCATTCCCATGCGCGCACAGCAGAACAAACTGGATCTTCAGGAAATCAATCGTCTGAAGTTATTCATAACGGAATACGATCCTGAGATGGGGCAAGGCATCAAGCCGGGCCAGCCGATTCCCCCGTCGACCCAAAAGACGGAATTGCAGGAAGTGCAAGGGAATATTAACGCGCTCAAGAGCAACGTTGAAGTGCTGGACCAAGTCCGAGCCGGGCGTAGTTTCTGGATAGACGAACTCTCAATCGTCAACGATTCCCGCCCACGCGGCAAGGGTATCTGGTTTTCTACGATGCAAACCCTGCTTAGTCGCGCCAAGGGCAACCCGGCAGCCGCACAGGGCGCTGCCGCCTTGGCCGCAGGTTTGCCCTCCGCCCCGGGTACCCCCGGAAAGGGCGGAAAAGGCGCCGCCAACAACGACACCATGTTCAAGGGCCTGAAGATGGATCAGTGGGCCACCGTTACCGGCACTGGCGGGCGTGGCGGAGGTGGACGTGGCCCCAAGAAGCAGCAAGACAACGCCCCGGCACAGGTATCCGTTGACCCCCCTAACGCCCTGCGCATCTGGGGCTATGCCGAGACGGACCAGATTATTAACGATTTTGTGGAGAACCTGAGAAACTCCGAGCGAACCATGGCGGGCGGAATAAAGCTGGTAGCGGCTGACGTACGCCTCGACAATACCAGCGTGCAGCGCGTGAATTTTGACGTGCTATATCGCGCGGAGACGGAGCAGCGTCCTTCTACCTCGGTGCGCAACGACGAATCCGGCGCGGCTCCCTTGTACTCCTTCGAGATCGACGTGATATTCGAGCGCGGCCTGAACGCGCTTCCCGCCGCCAAGCGCACCGCTCCCGCCCCTGGTGCTGCGCTTCCAGGTATGCCCGGTGCCCAAGCCCCTGGAGCTCCCGGCGCAGTAGGTGCGCCGCCTGCCCCCGGCATGGATTTCCCCGGTCTGAACACCTTGCCAGGCGGTGGCCAAGCGGCGCCTGCCCCAACCACCCCAGCCGCGCCTGGCGCGAATAACCCGGCGGCGGGCACCTGATGCGGCGCAACCAGATCATATTCGGCTCTGTGCTGGTGCTGGTACTCGCTTCCTTCGGCGGGGTCTATCAGTTCTACTTCAAGGAGAGGCTTGACCAGTACGCCAAGGACCGCCAGTTCCGTATAGACTTGGAGACTCAAGCATCGGAGTTGGCCACCTTCTTCAGCGGCACCGATCCCGAGACCGTAATTTCCATGTGGCGCAATCAGGTGCAGCCCTGGGCCGAGGCACTGGAATCCCGCGCTCAGTATTTTGACGATGGCAAATGGCTCGAACACGAGACGCTACCGGAAACAGGGCGCATTCTGCCGGTATGGTATGGCGAGCAAGTGGATAAAATGTTGGCCGACCTTTACCAAAAGGTCTACGAGAAGGCGCCCAACATTTCCCCCTTCCCGGACAACCTGCTCACGGCACTCGAAATAAAGAGTGAGAGCGACCTGACGAATGACAAGGACCTCACGCCAGAACTGATGCGGGTGCAGATCAACCAAAACCTGTCCAAGCTGGCTTTTGCTTCCAACCTAATCGATCTGCTGCTTGACGAGAAGGTGGCTGGCATCAACGAACTCACCGTGTGGCCGCGGCGCAAGGACCGCAACCACAAGGATCAACTGATGCTGCGCACTGTGGGTATCGACATGTACATGTACATGCGGCACACGGTTCACTTCCTCGAATACCTGCGCAGGCAAAAGCGCTATTTCCACGTGGACGCCATCAAGTTGAGCAACCCCTATATTGCCGAGCAGGCGGAGCCTTACATGCAGGTGAGGCTGTTGCTGACGCAGGCGGTGTTTGTGGGCGAGGCGCAGGCAGACCAGGCGGGCGCGGGGTCGGCGAAGAATTTGTTCAACATGACGGCCCCCCGGGCAGGCAACAAGCCGCCTACGCCGATAGCCAAGCCCGAGGAACTGACTGGTTTTGGCAAGGCATGGAAGTGGTTCAAGCGCAACATTCTGTATATAAACTAAGGCGGGCGAAAACGTAATCCATGGTAGACAAGCTGAGAAAAGCGGGCCTCTGGGTCTGGTACTTCAAGGAACGAATCCTCCTCCTCGTGATGGTGGGTGCCTTGGCGTTTCAGGTGTACCAGTTGTTGAACCCCGCGCCCCCCGAGGCCTCGAAGCCCCTGCCTGCGCCGCGCCGGGAAATGGCTGAGGATGTTGATCCGAGCATCCGCCCGCCACAGCCAGGGCCGGTGCCGCAAGACCCGGGCGCGCCGGAAACCCGGGCCTTGGTGGATCGGAACCCGTACTGGTATTACTCGAGCACCGGTGAGAGCAAGGGCAGCAATGAAGTGCCAGCGGACCTGATTCAGTTGGTGAAGATACAGAAAATTGGCGAGCGCGTGCGCTGCCAATTGCGGACGAAGACCACCACGAAGTGGTATGAACAGGGCGACAAGTTTGAGGAATTCACGCTGGAAGCTATTGATCCAGTTGCGAATACGGCGACTGTTTTTGTGGAGAGTTATGGGAAGCGGGTGGATCTATCCCCGCAAGGCTAGATTTGCTAACGGGTTAGCAGCTAGAATATAGTCTGCGAGAGTAGCGGGAGGTCGAGACGTAATGTCTAAAAAAGCGTTGCGTAGCTTTATTTGGGGGCTAGGCTGCTCCTTGGTGGCGCTTGCGCCACCCAGCCATGCACAAGAAGCCACCGTAGAGGCTCAACCGTTGGAGCGTGCGCCTTTGGCGAGCTCTCCTGCGGAGGCCACGATTACGGTTGAACCGGCCCCAGCGGCGGATCCGGCCATGTCCACTGAGGCTGCGGCCACAGCTGTGTCTGCCGCGCCCGCCGAGGCAAGCGGCGGCTCGGCCAGTGAGCACTTCCAGCGTGGTGTGCAGCTGTACAAGAATGGCCTGTTCCGCGAGGCAGAGAGCGCATTTAACCGTGCCCTTGCGCTGGACCCGAACCTTGAGGATGCCCGCGCCTTCCTGCAGAAATGCGATGCGAAGTTGCGTGCTGGCCTTTCGGGAGCGGATCCTTCCGCCGTGCCGGAATTCGAGACCTTCGATCCCGAGGCGATTCAGACGACTGCTGAAACTCCACCCCTCAGTGCAGATGAACTCAAGCGCGAGCGTGTTCGCGAGCTGCTCTCTGATGCCGCCCGCTATCTCGAGGCGGGCTGGTATACGGTTGCCAAGGACATCTATCAGCAGGTGCTGTTGATTGAACCGAACAACGAAGACGCGAAGGCGGGCGTACATACCGCTGCGCTCGGTGAGAGCGACAAGCAGGTTGATGACACTTCGATGAAGAAGGAACTCGACCGTGCCCGCGTGCGCGAGCAGATTGAGCAAGAGAAGCTGCTGCCCGAGGGCGCTGGCCCGGACGGCATTAAGCCCTTCCGCTTCACCGTGCGAGAGATTGAGGAAGAGTTCAACGAGGAGCAGGAAGTTTCCCCGGTTGAAAAACTCCTTGAAGAACCCGTGAGCATCGAGTTCGAAGACATCCACATCAGCGAAATCATCACTTTCATTGCGGACAGCTATGATGTGAACGTGATTATCGACAAGCGCGCCGTGGCCCCGAAGCAGGCGGATGTGCCGGTGGACAACCTTGCCGCACCGACAGGTGGTCCAGGCCGTCCCGGTGGTGCGCCCGGCGGCCCCGGTCGGCCTCCTGGTGGCCCACAGTTTAATCAGGGTGGTGGCGCTCGTAACCCGCAAGGTGGCGTTAACCTGAACGCCATCAATCAGGGCGCGCCCGGGCGTCCCGGCGTGGGTGGGCAGCGTGGCGGACAGCCGCTCAACTTTACCGCCGACACCGAGCTTATCTATGGCCCGCGCTCCGATGGCATGATCGACTTCATTCGCCTGAGTGACGTGAAGCTGAAGGACGCGCTGCAAGCGCTGCTTCGTCCGTTGAAGTTGGACTACTCAATTCAGCCCGGCTTCATCTGGATTAGCAATCCCGAGATCATCCGGTCGGAATCCTTTGAAAAGATCGAGACCCGATACTACGAACTGCGTAATGCCGGTTCGGAAACCCTGTTCAAGGTTCCCCTGCGTAATGCCTTCGGTGGCGTTGGCAGCGGCCTGAGCGGCGGTGGCCGGGGCGGCGGTGGCGGCGGCTTGGGCGGCGGCGGTGGTGGTTTGGGCGGTGGCGGTGGCGGTGGCTTCGGTGGCGGCGGCGGCGGACAAGGCGGCTTCGCTGGTGGCCAGGGCGGCGGCGGGTTTGGCGGTGGACAACAAGGTGGCGGCTTGGGCGGCGGCGGTGGTGGTGGCTTTGGCGGAGGCGGCGGTGGGCAGCAAGGTGGCCTTGGCGGCGGAGGCGGCGGCGGTGGTCGTAGCGGCTCCGACGTTACTGCTATCTCGAACATCTCTGACTTATTCACTACCTTCAATGACGAAGAAGTGGGTGAAGTGCCAGCGGAGCAATTTATCGCCGGGCTCAACCAGCAAGGCACGGGCGCGGGTCGCGGTGGCCGTAATGGCAACCGTGGCGGCGGCGGACAGCAGAACGCCCAAGGCGGCGCACAGTTGGGTGGCAATGGCTCGCAAAGCCAGACCGAGTCGCCCGTGCTGGCGCTGCTTCAGCAGTTGATTCCCGAGGTGTATGAGCCATTCACGGATCGCTTGCTCACCGAGATGATCTACAACCCCACAAACAACATGCTGATTGTTCGCAACACGCCCAGCAACCTGGACAAGTTTGAGAAGGAACTTGCCCAGATTGACGTGACGCCTAAGCAGGTCAGCATCGAGGCCAAGTTTATCACCATCAAGGTTGGCGACTTGGACAAGGTCGGCTTCAAGTGGGACATGGGCCTTAGCGATCTGAACAGCCGGACGCGCTCGGTCATTGACCCGCGCGGCTACCCAAGCGACGGCAGCAGCGGTGGGGGAGGCGGTGGCGGTGGCGCAGGCGGCGCAACCATCGACACCTACGACTTCGACATCAACGGTGACGGCGTGGACGAATCCGTGCCCTTCTACAAGCGTCCCGATGGGTCCAACGTAATTCGTAACACGATCAGCGATCTGGCCATGAGCGCGTTGACGGGCGATGCAACCTCGACCTTCAAGCTTACCGGCACCATTCTGGACAATGCCGATGGCGACACATTGGGCCTGACTTTTGACTTCCTCGACAGCCTGAGCGAGACCGAGTTGTTGAGCGCGCCCCGTGTGACCACCATGAACCGCAAGCCTGCGGTGATTGCCGACTTCACCACGGAATACTTCGTGGCGTCGGTGAATAATCAGGTGTTCACCACGGATGGCGGCTTTGGCGGCACGCCGACCACTGCGGTTACCCAGAACGTGCTGCCCGTTCCGTACAACTTCGGTATCTCGCTGTCGGTTACGCCTCAGATTCGAGACAACGACCAGGTGCGCTTGTGGCTGAACCCTGAAGTGCGCACGCGCGTGGGCGAGAAGGAATTCACAACCACCACAATCATCGGGGACAGCGAAGTCGAGTCCCAGTTAATTCTCCCGACTACGAGCTGGCAGGCCGTGTGGACCAATGTTATCGTTCATGATGGCGATACCCTAGTGCTTGGTGGCTTGGTGCAAGACCAGTCGATCATGGGTGAAGAGAAGATGCCTTACTTGGCGGATATCCCTGTCATCGGCACCTTGTTCCGCAACAAGTCCAAGGAAGTCACCCAGTCCAGCCTGCTTATCTTTGTCACGCCGGAAATTATCGACACCACCGGTGCTCGCTTCTTTGACGTGGGCAACGAGATCTAGGCTGCTCTTCTAGGACCTATCATTGCAGACGGCGGCCAGGAAACTGGCCGCCGTTTGGCTTGCACTCGACTGGCCTGAGAAGTTCCGGCAAGCTTGAATTAGTTCAGTTTCCGCTTAACCCAATCTACGGGATGCACACCCGCCCATGCGCTATGCGCTCTATAACACGCTCTGGCGAACCACGGCTCCCATGCTACGGCGCCGCCTTGCGCGCCATGCAGACGAAGCCGCGCTAATTGAGCGGTTCCACCCCGTGCTGCCTATACTTTCCGGTGCGCCCGTATGGATGCAGGCGTGCAGCGTGGGGGAGGTGAACGCTGCACAACCTCTCTTGCAGCTGGTCGGTACAGCGTTTGGCCCCGGAACACTGCTGCTCACGGCTTCCACCCTCACCGGGCGTGCCCGAGCAGAGGCGGCGCAACCCGGCTTCAGCGCCTATTTTCCCTTCGACCACCCCGGCAGCGTCCGCGAATTCATCACTCGCGTTCAGCCTCGCGTGCTTGTGCTGGTGGAAACGGAGCTATGGCCGAATGTGATCCGCGAATGCAACAAGCAAGGGATTCCTGTTGTCGTGGTGAATGGCCGCCTTAGCGACAAACACTTCGCCCGCTACCATCGCCTGCGCCGCGCTGCTCGCCCCATGTTTGCCGGGCTGGCAGCAGTGGGGGCTCAAACCGCGCAGCACGCAGAACGCTTTGCCTCGCTGGGTGTGCCTGCGGACCGCATCGAAGTTACCGGCAATCTCAAATTTGACGCCGCCCCCACGGAAGTGGGGCAGAAAGAGCGCGCTCGGCTTCGCGCCGCGTGCGGCATTCCCGATGCTGCGCCGCTGTTGCTCTTTGGCAGCACCCGCCCGGGGGATGAAGCCCTCGCCGCGAAGTGCTGGCTCTCGCTGCGTGCGGAATTCCCCAACCTTCATCTCCTCGTTGCTCCGCGCCATGTAGAGCGACGCGACGAGGCTCGAGCCTGCTTTTACGAAAGCGTGTTGCTGCGCTCTGCATTGAAAGAGGGGGCGCTGCCGCAAGGCGAACGCGTGTTGCTGGTGGATACCTTGGGCGAGCTCACTCAGTTCTATGCCGCCGCAACCGTTGCCGTGGTTGGGGGCAGCTTCTATCCTGGGGTAGAGGGGCACAATCCCTTGGAGCCCGCGGCGCTGGGCGTGCCGACGGTATTTGGGCCACACATGCGCAACTTCGCCGAGGCCGCATCCACCCTTGTGCAGGCTGACGCCGCTGTTCAAGTGGAAAGCGCGGACAAACTCTGCGGCACCCTGGCCGAACTGTTGCGAGACAACGCCACTGCCCGCCAAATGGGAACTCGTGCGAGGCGGGTGGTGTTGGACAACCAAGGCTCAGCACAGAAAAACCTGCATCTTATTCAGCAGGTCCTGCAACGCGGTGCTCGGTAACAGCGCTGGCGTGCAACGCGCCCGCGAGTTGCACTACCAAATTCAAACCGCCAGCTCGACCATGTTCTTGCCGCCGCGCTTAGCGCGGTAGAGGGCTTCGTCTGCGCGGCGAATGAGGGTGTCGGATGAGGCGTCCCGCTCGGGGTCGAAGCTGGCAATGCCGATGCTCATGGTGGTGCCGTAGCTCTCGTGCTTGGCAAATTCTTCCTGCATTCTTTCGGCCACGCGTATGGCCCCCTCTGGGGGGATGCCCATCAGGAGGACAGAGAACTCATCGCCGCCGCAGCGAAAGCCAAAGTCTGATGTGCGAATCGACGCATGCACGGCGTCGCCCACGCTGATGAGCAGCTTGTCGCCAATCTGGTGGCCATAGGTATCGTTGCAGCGCTTGAAGTTGTCCAGGTCTATCAGCAGCAGGGACATGCGCGCCTCGGCTGGGTTTTGTGTTGCGCGCTGCACTGCGCCATCCAGACGCTGGTGGTAGGTGCGCTTGTTGAACAGCCCGGTCAGCTCATCCTTCTGCGCTGCGTCGGCCAGTTTGGCTTCCACTTCGCGGCGCTCTGTCACGTCCTTGAAGGTGGCGTATATCAGGCCGTCGTCGCCTGCAGTGATGAAAGTGACGGAGATGTCGGCATAGACTACGGCACCGCCCTTGCCCTTCAGCTGGATGTCTGCCAGCGTACCCCTACCCATTTGGGAACACGCACCAAGCCAGGCCTGAAGCCGCATTCCGTCTCGTTCTGAAAAGAACTCCATGAAGTTCACATCCGGCAGGGTTTCCACCGCGCGTCCGCACAGGCCAGCAAAGGCGGGGTTCGCGTCTTCCACCACGTAAGTCTCGGCATCCAGCACGAGCATTCCCTCGTGGCTCATCTGGAAGAGCGAGCGATACTTCTGCTCCGCGCGGTGCTGCCGGTAGCGCACGTCCTGTTCACGGAACAGGCGGTCGAGCTTGGCGCGCAATTCGTCCTTCAGGAACGGCTTGCGAATAAAGTCGTCCGCGCCCGCCTTGATCACGTCAATGTAGGGGAACTCCTCAACATAGCCCGTCATCACGATGATGCCAATTTCGGGCTGCTCCGCGCGCAGCTGTTGCACCAGTTGGGTACCACATAGCCCTGGCATGTTCATGTCGGTCAGCACCATGCGATAATCGCCGCTGCGCACCGCTTCAAGCAGGGCCTCGCCCGACTGCACGCTGCCAATGGGTTTCTCAATCCACCGCCCCAGCATTTCGGAGAGCGTCTCACCGAGCGTGGTTTCGTCATCAGCTATGAGAATGGACTTGGGTGACGGGTCATGGATGTCTGAGAGAGGCAATTGGCCGAGCATGTGCTACTACTCCACGGGCGCGTGCAAACGGCACACGACGCGCTGGATCTGTTCCCCGTTTCAAGGTGGCTTGCGCATCCACCTAAATCATTAAAGCCAGAGAACTCAAAAAATGCAAGGGAGATGGAGTTTTTTCCATGGCCCGAGCGATAAAAATAATCAAAGCGCCCCGCCCAAGGGCGGGGCGCTTCACGATACTGCGGATACTGCGATACTACTCGCCGTCGTTTGGCACCTTGAGCACGGTGATGTCGGGCTCGCGGTTGCCGCGTATGAAGCGGATGAGCAGCGACTTGCCGGGCTTACCCTCTTTCTCGATGGCATCGCGCAGCTCGGCGGGCGAAGCCACCGGTTTCTGCGCAATCTCGATGATGATGTCTCCGGGCATGAGGTCGGCGGCTTCGGCAGCGGAGCCGGGCTTCACGTTGGAGACAAGGACGCCGGTAGTGTCAGGCTCCAAGCCAAGGCGCTCGGTCATCTCCGGGTTGAGCGCGCGAAGCTGCATCCCAAGTACATCACCACCGCCCCCGGTGGCCTCGGCCATCTCGGCATCGGGCTCCCACTCGGTCAGCTCGACGTCAAGGGCAATTTCCTTGCCGTCGCGCCATACGTCCAGCTTGACGGTGGCACCGGGCTGGAAGCCGGAAATACGCCGCACCAAGTCAGAAGAGTTTGCCACGGGCTCGCCGTTGATCTTGCGGATCACGTCGTAGGTTTGCAGCTGGGCCTTTTCCGCCGGGGTGCCGGGGCGCACTTCTTTTACGAAGGCACCGGTATTGTCAGGCAGGGACACGGCTTCGGCATAGTTGGCCACGTCGTCTATGCCCACGCCCAGGTAACCGCGCGTCACGTGGCCGTTGGCGATCAGCTGCGGCACAATCTCCTTGGCGGAGTTGATTGGAATCGCAAAGCCGATGCTGTTTGCGCCCCACACGATGGCCGTGTTGATGCCCACCACTTCGCCGTCGATGTTGCAAAGCGGGCCGCCGCTGTTACCGAGGTTGATAGCGGCGTCGGTCTGAATAAGGTTCTGGAAGCGCAAGCCTTGCACGCGCAGGCCGTCGAGGCCCTCGCGGCCCAGCGCGGAGATGTGGCCAAAGCTGACGCTGCCTTCAAGCTGGCGCGGGCTGCCGATGGCGATGGCAAACTGGCCCACCTTCACGGCGTCCGAATCGCCCAGCTTGGTGGGGACGATGGCCTCGTCTGGTTCGATCTTGATCACAGCGATGTCGGTATCAGGATCGGTGCCAACGGTCTTGGCCTCGTATTCCTTGCCGTTGGAAAGTCGCACGGTGATCTCTTCGGCGTCCGCCACCACATGGTTGTTGGTGATAATGTAGCCCTCGGCGTTGTAGATGAAGCCCGAGCCAGTGGCTTGGGTGCGGGGGGCCTGCGGCTGGCCGCCCTCACCGCCCTCGGGGCCGGGCACGCCGAAGAAGTGGAAGAGGTCTTGCATTCCCTGTTCTTCGCCGCCGCGCCCGCTGGTCTCGATGTTCACCACGCTCGGCCCGACCTTGTCGTGAATCTCAATGAAGCTCTGCTCGATCTGCCGCAGCAGCGAGTCTGCCTGCACGGGCGGCGCAACGGCCGCAAGGGCTGCGCCTGCCAAGGCAAGGGTGGTGGTCAATTTCCATTTCATCATTCTGCTCCTTACATGTTTGCCGCGGCGAGGGGCTCAAGGCGCTTGTGCAACTGCTGGCGCAAGACCTCACGCAGCTTGGGGTCGGTTAGGGGTTTTCCATCTATCTGTACATGAAACGCGTCGCGCACCCGAAGGTTGTCCGTGTCGATGCGCGCCGATAGAACGCTTACGCCGTTCTCCGAGAAGACAGTCGCAATGTCATAAAGCAATCCCGTGCGGTCACCGGTTTCGATATCCACCACCGTGTCGTTGGGCGAAGCCGTGTCGTCGAACTGCACGCGCGTGGCCACGGGCGCGGGCGGGTGCAATATGGCGAAGAGGCGACGGCGCGACTGGTCCACCAGGCTTTGTATGTCTCCCCCCTCAAGCAGCACCTTGCGCAGCGTGTGCTCGAAGGCGTCGAACTGTTGGGGCGTCAGGGGGCGTGCGTCGCGCGCGTCCGAGACAAGGAACACGTCAACCACGTCTCCCATTCCATTGGTGAAGAGGCCAGCAGATTTTACTGCGGCTCCCTGGCTGGCGAAGGCACCGGTGATGTTGGAGAAAAGCCTGGGGCGGTCTATGCTGAAGACGCGCACCTCGCTCATTTTGCCGTCTTCATGTAAGGCGTGCCGCACCACCAGCCCATCGCTGCCTGCCTGCTCGAGCGCATGGACGTGCTCGGCAATCTCGTTTGAGCGGAAGGCGATGAGGTAACGATCGCCATAGCCGTCCAGGTGGTGGTGTACGCGTTCCTCTATGGTGGCGGGGTCGGTGTCAGGCTCAAGGCCTTGCAAGGCGGCAACGATTTCCTTTACGCGCGGCGAGCGCCAATAGTCCTCGCCCAGTTTGTGGTCTCGGCCAGAAAGGATGCGCTCGGTCTTGAGGCTGAGCTTCATCAGCAACGCGCCCTTCCAGTCGTTCCACACGCCGGGGGCCACGGCGCGCAGGTCGCAATAGCTCACCAGCACCAGCTCGCGCAGGCGCTCGTCGCTGCGCATGGTATTGGCAAACGCCGCTACCACGGCAGGGTCGTCGGTGTCGCGATACATGCTCAACTCGTTCATCACCATGTGATGGCGCACGAGGAACATCACGCGCTCAGTCATGGATTCGGGCCAGCCCATGCGGGCGGCAGCGGTCTCGACTATCTTCAGGCCCTCTTCCACGTGCTCGCCCTCGATGGCCTTGCCGAGGTCGTGGAACAAGATGGCGAGCACGAGCGCGTTAGGCTCCTGCACGTGTTCAAGCGTTCGCTCCAGGAAACGCCCGACGGTGCCCTCGATGTTGGCAATTTCACCCAGCGACTCGATGGCGCGGATGGTGTGCTCGTCGACGGGGAAGCTGTGGAAAGCCTTGTGGCGCACCATGCCCTGCACCGCGCCGAACTCGGGGATGTATGCGCCGAGCAGACCGCACTCGGCCATTTGCCGCAGCACCTTACCCGAATAATCAGCGTGCGCGCCGATGGCAAAGAAGAAGCGGCGAACGAGATCGTTGCCCTGGAACTCCGGCCCGACCAAATGTCGGTGCGCGGCAATGCGCGCCAAGGTGGCGTCGCTCACGGGGGTGCGCGCGCGGGCCGATTCCCAGAACACGCGCATAAGGCGCGGCGGGCTTTCCGTGAACCAATGCGGGTCGGTGGCCCCTGCGTGTATGCGGCCCTGTAAGATGAATACCTGCCGGTCCGCTGCTTCCGTATCGTCATCCGTGGTGTGACTGGCAGTGTCCTTGTGGCAGGCTTGGGCCGCCGTGCGCAGGAAGTCACGCACGCTGCGGGCGGCAGCGTAATAGTCCTGCATCAGGCGCTCGACGGCGCGCGCGGGTTCTTTGCCATAGTCAAAGGCTTGGGCCACGTGCTCCTGCGCGGCGTAGGTCAGCGTGTCGTGGCGCTTGCCCTTCCACCAATGCATCTCGTTGCGCACGCGCCAGAGAAAATCGAGGCCCTCGTTCAGCCGCAGCACGGCGTCGCCCGGCAACACGCCGCGCGCGGCGAGCACATCGAGCGGCACGTCTCCAAAGGCGAGGGCCAGCATCCAGCGCGCCGCGTGGTAATCGCGAAGGCCGCCCGCCTGTTCCTTCAGGTTTGGCTCGGGGCTGAAGCGTTCCGCGTGCTCGGGAGCAAGGGTGGCGCGGTTGCGGCGCAACATGGCCTGCTCGAAGCAAAGCGTGCCCGCCTCGGTTTCCAGCCCTCCTATCGAGGCTTTCAATTCCGCCAGCAATTCTCCGTTACCCCAGAGTGGGCGGGACAGCACGTAGGAGGTAAGCATGGCGGGTTCGCCGAGGGCAATCTCGCGCGCCTCGGGGATGCTTTGGAAAACGTAACCGGAATCGAAGCCTGCATCCCAGAAGAAGGGAACCAGGTATGCGTTGGCAGACTCGATGATTTCGTTGCGCGGATCGCGGTAGAGCAGGCAGAGGTCGAGGTCGGATTGCGGGCTCAACTCGTTGCGGCCATAGCCGCCGAGAGCGCACACGCACACGGACTCTTCGAGGGTTTCCAAATCGCCGCATTGGGCGGCAGCCGCGTCGCACGCAGTGCGCACGATGATATCCGCCGCGCTGCTAAGGGCGTGCACGACGGTTTCGCCGGTGGTGCCCGCGTCGTGGTGCGCACGCACCTCGCGCCAGATTTCCTCGCGCAGCTCCCGCGCAGTTTGCGCAAGTGCGGTCGAACTCATACCAGCCGCAAGCGACATTCGCAGCCGGTTGTCCAGCGTGTTCAGCGCGATTCCAATCATGGTGTATCTCCTGGGCTGGCGGGGGGCGCGGGGGCAGCCGGGGCGTAGGGCGGGCCCACCAGCACGAAGGCTTCCTTCGGCGCCCAACCGCGTTCTCCATCCACCGTGGCCACTCTCAGCCAGCCGTTGCTTTCTGTTTCCACGCGCACGCGGTCGCCGGGGCGCAAGGTATAGCGCACCGTGTCGGCGGGGTTCGCCCCGGTGCGCACGCTTACCTCGGGCTGGGCCGCAACCGCCAATAACAGCGGGCGCGACTTGGATACCAGCGAAGTGCCAAACGCACCCGACGCAAGTGCGAGCAGGATAATAACCGGAAACTGCCAGCGATGCCGCACAATTAATCTCGATGCCAATGCGGCCCACAGACCAACCCACGCCACGATGGCCAGCCAGCGTACCTCGGCGTAGCGCAGGCGGTCGTCCCAGAAGAGGATGCTCTCTTCCCAGCCGGGCCGCAGGGGGCGGGCCAAGTTGCGCTCTGTGGCGGCCAGGGCGTACTTGAGGTTCGCCTCGGCCAGCGCCATGCGGGGGTCCAATTGCAGGGCGCGCTCGTAGTTGGCAATGGCGGGAGCCACCTGCCCCAGACGGAAGTAGGCGTTGCCGAGGTTGTAGAACAGCTCGGGCTCGGCCACGCCTGCGGCGGCCACGGCTTCATATTGGCGCACGGCCTGGTCGTATTGCTGGGCGTTGTAGGTGCCGTTGGCCTCGTCAAACGCGGGGCCCGTGGGCGCGGCAGCTATGACGGCGCAGAGGGTGATCAGCCATCCCATGTCAGCGCCCTCCCGCTTTGCTGCGCTCTAGGTGATCGAGCGCGGCCTCGGCAGCTTCCATCAGGGCCGTTGCCTCGGCAGGGATTAATGCCGCACCGGAATAGCGCTGCCGTTCGCAGGTGCGGAGCACCTTTACGTATTCCTCGATCAGGGCATCCTCGAAGCCGTTGCGCTGCATGGCGTCGCGCACGTCGTGCGAGGTCATGCCCGCGTCGGGCAAGTTCAGCTTGTCGCCGACGAAACCGGTGAGGGCCTTGAACATGGCCTCGCCAGGGTCTTTGGATTGCATGGCTTGTTGCAGGCGCTTGCGGCTGCGCGAGCGCGCCCGCACGCCGCGCGCATAGCCGAGGTCGGTGGCGAAGCGGCGCTGCCTGCGCAGGTAGACGAGGCCCGCCACAAAGGCCAGCGGCGGCGTGCCAAAGGCGAGGGTGTTTAGCGGGGCGTGCGACCCAGCGGGCGCAAGCGGCCCGACGGTTTCGATGATGGGGGCGATGTCGGTGTTGAGCAAATCGACCGCGCCCAACTGCGCGCTGGCCTGGCCGCCAGCGGTCACCAGTTCGTCGGCCTCCGTGGCGGCCTGCACGAACACGTCGAGCTGCTTGGTCGATACGGTCTTGTAGGCGCCGAGATCGGGCGCGAAGAAGCAGAAGTCCACCTGCGGCACCTGCTGCAATTCGCCGCGCATGGGGGTGAGGGTGAAGGCGTATCGCTTCTCGAATTCGAGGGGGCCCTTGAGCGGGTTCACCGCCACTTCCGGCTCGGATACGTGGCACCATTCCATGGCGGGCAGCGCGGGTTTGCTGATGGCGTCCATGTTGCCTTCGCCCGCGATGATGATGTTGTACTTGCGTGGCTTGCCCACCTCGACTGCGCCGCCTTCCATCTGTCCGCTGATGGTAAAGCGCCCAACCGCTCCGCTGAAATTGGGGGGGCTGTCTGGCAGGGGGACGACCTCGATGTTGATGGGGTCGGTGGTGCGATCCGCGCGGAAGCTGCGTGGGCCGATGGCAGTGGGCGCGGTTACCCGGCCCGACCAGGTGACCGGGGGCACGGTGACCGTGCCGGGCTTGGTGGCGAACATGGGGCGGGTGAAGGTGGTCGTGACGTAGTTGATGCCATCGATCTCTTCGTTGCGCTCGTCGCGCGAAATCTCCGCCTCGTAAAACCCTTCGACCGTCGGCAGGGTTATCATGTTTCCCTGGTCGCCGCGCACAAAGATGGAGGGATCGTCCATGCGACGAAACTTCACGGTGAACGCCAGCGCCTCGCCTTGGTACACCTTGGTCTTGGTGATTGAAGCTTCGATCTGCACCACATCGTCGATGCTCAGTTCTTCTTTTGGGGTGCGCTGTCCGCGCCCCCGCTTGCCGGGTTGCGGTTCCTGCGGTGGCGCAGGTTGATTGGGCGCGGCTTGGCCCGGCGCAATGGGCGCGCCGGTTGGCGTGTCTTGTATCTGTATTGTGGCTGGGGCGGAGAGGGCATCGACACCATCTACGGTCACCTTTACAGGCGGAATTTCCAGCGTGCCCGGCGAGGTGGCCCATGCCTCGTATTGCCACTCGCGTATGTTGTTCTGCTGCACCTTGCCGTTGATGAAGCTCACGGAGGTTTGCTGTCCCGAGGTGACCGGCTTTCGCTGAATGACGAGGTTCTCCGTGTGCGGGAGCACGGGCTCGCCAATGCGGCTGCCCTCGGCGCGTACGATGAGGTAGAAGGTCTCGCGCACTATGGCGGACTTACGGTCCAGCGACAGCTTCACGTCGGCAAAGGCCGGGGCCGCCAGTGCGATCAGCAAGGCTATGGTCCATGCTGCCCGCATTACCACCAGTCTCCGCGGATGATGACTTGCGAGCGACGATAGCGCGCGTTCTTCTGTTCCTGCCGATCCTTCTCTTCGAGGTTCTGCAAGATTGCCTCGATGGTTTCCATGTCTTTCGACTCGCCGCTTTCGGCGTCGGACTTCTGGTCCTCGCCCTGTTGCGCCATCTCTGACTGCTCGCCTTCTGGCTCCTGCTCCGCCTCGTTCTCCTGCTCCGCGAGTTCCGGCTTGGCGCTCTCGGCTTCGCCTTCGCCCTCGTCCTTCTTGCCGTCTTCGTTCTTCTTCTCTTCGTCCTTCTTCGCCTGTTCCTGCTTCAGCTCTTTCTGCTCCTGCTGCTCCGCCTGCTGTTCCTCAGGAGACTTCTCTTCCTGTTCTTCCTGGTTCTCGGTTTGCGATTGCTCGTCCCCTTGGCCGCCCTGGTTCTGGTCTTGACCATCGGGCGACACGATCACCAGCACGATTAATTCGCCGATGTCTAGGTCCATGCCGCGCAGGGCCAGCGCCTCGTTGGGGGCGGCTTCGCCACGCGCGCGCAGGGCGTTCACATAGCTGTTGCCCTCGAGCATCTCGACGCGCACCTCGATGTCGTAAAGCTGCCCGCCCTCGGGAGCCTGACGCGTGCCGTTCAGTTTCACGTAGGCCGTGTAGATGCCGTTCACGGTAAAGCGAACTTCCTGCCCCGTGGGCACGCGCTGCTTGGGGTCGGCTATCAATTCAAAAGAATCGTTCGGGCCCAGTGTTTCCAGCATCTCCTTGAGGGGCTTGAGTTCGTCGTCCATGGTGATGGACGCGCTACCCGTGTCGCTGCCCTTGAAGGCCACGACTTGGATGTCCACGCCATCTGCCTGCGCTGGCTGGCCAGGGGCTGCCAGCATGGGTGGCGGTGCGGTGGGGGCGGCGGGCACCGTGGCCGTGCCGCCGGGCAGGGTTTGTGTCGGGGCAGATGAAGCACCCGGGTCCACCAGTTCTTTTGGCAAGGTGATGGATTGTTGCGCCATAGCGGCACAGGCCATCAACATCCACAGGGCAATCGCGCGCGTCATGGCGTGGCTCCTGTTGCGGGCGTGGGTGCGCCTTCTTTCAGGGTCACGGTTGCGCCGTCGGCGGTGGCGGTGGCTCCGGGCAATTCGGTGCTGGCGCCACGGAATACACTCACCAGCTTAGGCTGCTTCTGCGGGGGCTGCTTCTGTTGTTCCTGCTGCTCCTCTTGCGGGGGCTGGGGCTGGCTTGGCTGTTGCAACATCTGCTTCAACACCAGCCGGATGTGGTCGAGGTTCTGTTGTGCGCCGGGGTAGGCTGGGTCGCGCTTGAGGAGATCGACATACGCGGCCTCGGCGTTGCGCAGGGCCTCGATGGCTTCCTGCTGCTTCTCCGGCGTGGCCGACATCTTGGCCTGTTGCGCCATCGCGTTGGCGCGGCCAAAGGTGGCGGCGAGGGCGACCTTCTCGTTGGCGTGCTGGCTGATGCCTCCGAAGCGTGTCTCCGCATCCTTGAACGCGCCGAGCGCCTCGTCCGGTTTGCCTGCCGCGTTCAGCCCCTCGGCGCGTTGGTATTGCGCGGTGCCGAGCGCATAGTCCAGCACGGGCTGGTCGGGGAAGTCCACCTTCATTTCGTCGAGCCCCTTCACGGCGTCGTCGAAGAGGCCTTGGGATAGTTGTTCTTTTGCTGCATTCAGGCGGTCATGGAAAGCATCCGCACTTACTGGCAAGGCCAGAAGTAGAGCGAGAATAGGACCTATAAGACTTATACAACCTATATTTTTAAGCATGGCCCGTTGCCCTCCGGGTATCGGCGCGGCGCATCCGCCAGCGGCGCACGTGGGGGAGGGCGGCAAGCCATGCGCCCTCGAGGAGGAAGCAGGCCAGCGCAACGGAGAGCGGCCAGCGGTAGCGGTTCACCATGTTGTAGCGCAGGTCGCTCGTGGTGGCGCGCGCATGCAGCGCCTCGAGTTCGGCGAAGAGCGCGTTCACATCCTGATCGCTGGGGGTGCTACGCACATACAGGCCGCCGCCCTCGACGGCGACCTTCGACAGGGTGGATTCATCGAGCACGGAACGGTGCGGCTGCTTGGCGTTGGGCACGCTGGCGTACTTGGTCATCCATTCGGGGAAGGTGACGTCTGCGCCTTGCGGGTCGCCGATGCCCACCACATGAACGGTGGCGAAGCCCGCCGCTTCGCTCGCCGCATCCACCGCGTCACCGGTCACTTGTTCGCCATCGGACAGCAACACCAGCGCGCGCGAGTATTGGCGTTGTTCGACGACGGATGCGCCTTCCGCCTGGAACAGTTCGACCGCCGCCTTCAAGGCCGCCGCGATGTCGGTGCCTTCCTCGGTCATGGTGTCGGTATCCACCGACGCGAGCACCGAGCGGAAGTAGCCGTGGTCCAAGGTGAGGGGACATTGCAGCGAGGCGTCGCCGGAGAACGCAATAAGCCCGAAGCGGTCGCCGGGGCACTTGGCCATCAGTTGTTCAATCTTCTGTCGGGCGCGCTCGATACGCGTGGGCGCGGGGTCTTGCGCGTTCATGCTTTCCGAGGTGTCGAGCAGGACGACCACGTCGCGCGAGGCGCGGTCCACCGAAACCCAAGTCTTGCCCCAGCGCGGCTGCATGAAGGTGAGCGCGAGGAACACGCAGCCGAGCAGCGAGAACCAGAAGAGTGGGCGGCGCACGCGGGCGTCGTAGCCCAGCAGCAGGCGCGAGGCGAGCTGCGCCTCGACGAAGCGGTGCAGCCTGCCCTCGCGGTGACGTTCGAGGCGCAGCAGCACCCATGCGATGCCCAGCAACACGGCGCAGGCCACCGCCAGCCACAGCGGCAATTGACCCATAGGGAATTGGAATTGAATGTTCATGGGCTACGGTATCGTTTCGCACCATTGGCGGCGCGTGTAGAGGGACCCCAACAACAACAGCGCACCCAGCACCACATAGGGCATGGCCGCGCTCTGGTACTCGTAATAGTCGCCGATCTCAATCTCGGTGGTTTCCAGTTGGTCGATCTCGTCGTATGCGCCCTGCAAGGATTCCAGGTCCGTGGCGCGGTAGTACTTGCCCCCGGTCACGTCGGCGATCTTCTTCAGCGAGTCCTCGTCAATGGGCTGGCGCTCGACTTGGAACAAGCCTCCCGCCCGCGACATGCCCGCCTCGGTAGAACCGGCGCCGATGGTGTACACGCGGATGCCATAGTCCTTCGCCACTTCCGCCGCCGTGAGCGGATCGATCTCGCCCCGGTTGTTGATGCCGTCGGTAAGCAGCACGACGATCTTCGATTCTGCCTCGCTCTGCGTGAGGCGGCGCACCGCGAGTGCAAGGCCCGAGCCAATGGCCGTGCCGTCCTTACGCTTGTCCTGGTTGTCCACGTGGACGAGGTCCAACTCGTGTTCGAGAATGTCGTAGTCCAGCGTCAAGGCGCACTGCGTCCATGCGAAGCCTGCATAGAGCACCAGCCCCACGCGGTCGAGCCCGAAGCGGTCGCTGCTGGTTTCGCGGCGGCTGTCGATGAAATTGCGCACAGCTTCCTTGGTCACGTAGAGCCGGTCGCGCGCGCGCCCGCCGGAGATGAAATCCTCCTGCTGCATACTGCCGGACACGTCCACCACCAGCATGATGTCTTTCACGTTGGCGCGGTCTTTGCGCACGGCCAAGCCACTGAGGGGACCCGCCAGGGCGACCACCAGCAACGCCAGCCCGGCGGCGCGCAGGAAGGGGGGCAGCAGGCGGAAGGCGCCGTGTCGCGTGGCCTTGATGCTGGCCAGTACGCCGCCGGTGCTCATGTTCATGGCACCGGGGGGGCGGGCAGTGAGTTCTGCCAGCAGCACCACGGCCACGGCAAGCAGCAGCAGCAGCGCCCAGGGGGTCTCGAAAGTATGGAAGTTAAGCGGACCCAGCAGGTTCATGCTGCAACCTCCGCAGCGGATTCGGCCAACGGCACGGTCTCGCGCACGAACTGCATGACCACTGCAAAGCTCTCGTCCATCTCGGACACGCTCGGCTCGTACTGCGCGAACTTCACGCGGTCGCCGTGGCGCAACAGCTGCGACAGTACCCGCTGCTGCTCCTCGGTCAAGCGCTTGCTGTTGCTTGCGCTCTCCAGGAACTCGGGCGTGGTCTGCTCGGGCGCGCGGATGTGGAAGCGGTCCTCGATGTAGTACCGCAGGATGGCGGTCAGGTCTACGTAATAGGCCTCGTGCTTGCCCGCTTGCGGCAACCCGCGCGAGGAGAGTTCTTTCAACCGGCGCTCTGCCACAATCCATGCAGGCTCGGGCGGGGGAGGCGGCAATGCCCGGCGACGGCGCACCACGAGCCAGGCCACCAACGCAGCCACGGC